>NZ_KV820901.1:0-143044 GCF_001815505.1 Staphylococcus sp. HMSC072B07
GATTATCACCAGTCCTAAATAGTATAGAGCCATTTTTTTGCGTAATGATAATTTTTAAAGTAATAAAAAAACCGATCAGTTATTAACTGATCGGTTAAACACTCATAGTAAAAGCAAATTAATTATCTTGCTTGATATTGTTTACGTAATTCTTCAGTTGCTACTTGAGGTTCGAAATCTTCAGGCATTTCTTCTGTACGAACTACTAGAACATCACAAGGTGAATGACGAACAATAGCTTCTGAAACAGATCCTACGATAAAGCGTTCTACCGCATTCAAACCAGAAGTACCGCAAATAACTAAGTCTGCTTTGACTTCTTGAGCGATTTTTTTAGGAATGATTGCTTTAGGTGAACCAAATTCAAGGAGTGTTTCAACGTCTTCCACGCCTTCTTTTTGGGCAAAATCTTTATAACCTCTAAGTAATTCTTCAGCGAATTGTTTAGATTTTTCAGTGAACTGAACATCATAAACTTCGTATGAAGTATATGTTCTAGAGTCAATAACATTAGTGATGATAAGTTTAGCGTTGTTACGTTTCGCTACTTCCACCGCTTTATTGAATGCCCATTCAGCTTCTTGTGATCCATCTACTGCGATTAAAATATTTTTATAAGTTAACATCGTACATGACCTCCTTCTTCTATTCACTTATATTTTACCACATTGACAGAATATTAGAAATAAAAGTAGCGATTGAATTTTTATAATTGATTGAATTTTATGAATATCTTATCTTTCATGATAACTTAATCTTATCATCCTTTTCCAACCGTAATGATTGCGCTTTCAGCATATAAGCGTTAGGATAAGGATGGGAGGTGTACGGAATGAAAATAGGTATTCCAAAAGAGATAAAAAATAATGAAAACAGAGTAGGTTTATCACCAAGCGGTGTTCATGCTTTAGTTGAAGCAGGGCACACAGTTAAAGTAGAGAGCAGCGCAGGTGAAGGTTCATTCTTTACAGATGAGGATTATAAAGACGCAGGTGCAACAATTGTTGATGGACCTGGCGAAGCTTGGGATGTTGAAATGGTTATCAAGGTTAAAGAACCAATTGAACCAGAATACAAATATTTCAAGAAAGATTTAATCTTATTCACTTATCTACACTTAGCAAACGACGAAACATTAACAAAAGAACTTGTTGATAATGAAGTCGTTGCGATTGCATACGAAACGGTGCAATTACCAGATAGATCATTACCATTATTAACGCCAATGAGTGAAGTTGCAGGTAGAATGGCGACACAAATCGGTGCGCAATTCTTGCAAAAATTCTATGGCGGTATGGGCGTATTGCTAGGAGGAATTCCTGGTGTACCTAAAGGTAAAGTCACAATTATCGGTGGCGGCCAAGCAGGTACAAACGCAGCGAAAATCGCTTTAGGCTTAGGTGCCGACGTAACAATCTTAGACGTTAATCCAAAACGTTTACAAGAACTTGATGATTTATTCGGCGGACGTGTGCATACAGTTATGTCTAACCCGCTTAATATCGAACAAAATGTTACGCAAAGTGATTTAGTTGTCGGTGCGGTATTAATTCCAGGCGCTAAAGCACCAAAACTTGTAACTGAACAAATGGTTAAAGACATGAAAGACGGTGCTGTATTGGTAGATATCGCTATCGACCAAGGTGGTATCTTCGAAACATCTGACCACGTTACAACGCATGATGATCCAACTTATGTTAAACATGGTGTGGTTCACTATGCAGTAGCAAATATGCCAGGTGCGGTACCACGTACTTCTACAATTGGTTTAAACAATGCGACATTACCTTATGCGCTACAAATCGCAAACAAAGGTTATTTACAAGCATTGAAAGATAACCAACCATTATCTTTAGGATTGAATGTGTACGACGGTAAAGTTACAAATGAAGGTGTAGCTAACACGTTTGATCTTCCGTATACACCAGTAGATCAAGCATTAAATTAATTATTAATTTAATGGGATGTAAGGAGCGTATAAAGCTCTGAAAACATCAAAAATGACGCCATCTCATTGCTGTTTGGGGTATAAACAGCGATGGGGTGGCGTTTTTCTATACTTAAAAATTTTTCAGCTCATAAAAAAGGTGGAGTATTCGTACTCCACCTTAAATCAATACTCTCTCATTATTTATCATAATGTGTTAAGACTTCATTTCCATCTTCAGTGACTAAGATGTCGTCTTCGATACGGACACCCACTTCACCAGGAACATAAACACCAGGTTCAACTGTGACAACCATACCTGGAACAAATTGATTTGTGTTGAATCCAGCAACATCTTGATATTCATGTTCTTCTAAGCCTAAACCGTGACCAAGACGGTGTACGAAGTATTCACCATAACCAGCATCAGCAATAATACCGCGTGCTTTTCTGTCTACGTCACCAATAACTACGCCCGGTTTAATCATGTCAATTGCAGCTTTTTCAGCTTCTAATACAACATTATAAACAGATTGTGCTTTTTCGCTTGGGTTACCGAAAGCTACTGTTCGTGTCATATCTGAGCAATAGTTTTCATAAATAACACCTAAGTCGAATAAGACATATTCATCTTTTTGAAGTTGGCGATCACCAGGAATACCATGTGGTGAAGCAGCATGGTCACCAAATAAGACCATTGTATCGAAACTCATTGCGCTGACACCGTATTTTGTTTGAATTTCATACTCAATATGACGTACCACTTGTTTTTCTGTTACGCCTTCTTCTAAGAAATCTACTCCGATTTCAATACATTTATCAGCAAGTCTTGCAGCTTCTTTGATTTTGTCAATTTCCTCAGGAGTTTTGACATTACGTAAATCTTTGATTGTTTGGTCAATTGAACCGAATGTTTCAACACCAAATCCTTCAATTAATTCTTTTTGACGTTTTAATGTCAGATGATCTTCTTCCACAAGAATTTTATCAAAGTTGTAATCTACAAGCTTAAATGGATCTTCACCATCAGCATTACCGACAACTTTACCAGTGAACGGAGAGGCTTTAACCTCTTCTACTTCTAATTTAGGGACAAATAAAACTTCTTCACCCTCAGCAGTAATTAGCAAGGCTAATAAACGTTCGTGGGGATCGCTTAAGTAGCCAGAAAAGTAGAATACGTTAAGCGGTGTCGTAATCCAAGCAGCCCCTGCATCTTGATTACGTATTTCATTAACAATTTCTTCTGTTTTCAAAATTCTTCAACCTCCATTCGTATGATTAACTTTATTTTAAGTCAAAGCGGTTCAGAATTCAAAAGGCAATGGTGTCATTTAGACTAAAGTGGGGTAAATGTTATACTAGAGTTAAGATTGAAGCATAAGGGGGCTTTTTAAAATGGAATTATCATTTCATGGACAATCAACAATCTATTTTGAAGCAAACGGCAAGAAAGTCATCGTAGATCCATTTATTACTGGTAATGATTTATCAGATTTAAATGCAGAAGATTTAGAGGTAGATTATATTATTTTAACGCATGGTCACGCAGACCACTTCGGTGATACTGTGAAAATTGCGCAAAAAAATAATGCGACAGTTGTCGGCCTTGCGGAAGTTGCAGATTATTTATCAACTGCACAAGGTGTAGAAAATGTACACCCAATGAATATCGGAGGTAAATGGGAATTTGACTTTGGAACAGTTAAGTATGTACAAGCGTTCCATAGTTCAAGTATCACAAATGAAAACGGTATTCCAGTTTATTTAGGTTCTTCAACTGGTTTGATTTTAGAAATTGAAGGCAAAACGATTTATCACTGTGGTGACACTGGCTTATTCAGTGATATGAAATTAATCGCAGATCGTCATCCAGTGGATGTATGCTTCGTACCAATCGGTGATAACTTCACAATGGGTATTGAAGATGCCAGCTACGCGATCAATGAGTTTATTAAACCGAAAATCACTGTACCTGTGCATTACAACACATTCCCATATATTGAACAAGATCCTGAAGAATTCAAGAAATTGGTTAAAGAAGGCGAAGTACAAATCTTAAAACCAGGTGAAGCTGTAGAATTCTAATAGCACAGATAATAAAAATGCTTGTACAACTCAATGTACAAGCATTTTTCATTATTTTACAATCAATACTGGGATATGAGCACGTTTTGCGACTTTATGGCTGACGCTGCCTAGCACAAATTTCTTTTGCTCTTGTGCTTTACGGTTACTTACTACTAAAATGTCATAATCACCACTGTTCGCAAACTTAACAAGTTCTTCTTTTGGATTACCGCGTACAATGATTTCATCGTATTCGATACCGTATTCATCAAGAATATCACGTGTTGGTTGTAATTCTTGACTACGCGCTTTTGTTAAATCGTTTAAATGTGTGCCGCCCTTAATAGATGCTTGTGCATCTTGTTCAGTGATCGCATTTAATAATGTGACAATTGTGCCTTCACCAGACAATTTTCTGATATTAGCTAATGCTTTTTTGTTTTCTAAATCAGTATCAACGCCGAGTAAAATATTTTTATACATTCTCAATCCCTCCTTAATACATATTCTAATAAAAATGTGTCAACTTTTCCAATTAAATTTATTGTCAACTTAACAAACCGTATTTAAATTACAAAATGTCAACTATTGAGTTAGGTACTCCACCTATAACATGTTAAAATTCAAGAGAGATTAACTTCGATTTTTAGACTGAATCAAGTTATAATTAATAAGAAGAGTAAGCAGAGAATGAGGGAAGTAAGTAATGACAAAACATGAACAGATTCTTGCACACATTGAATCACTCGCTGTGGGTCAGAAAATATCTGTCCGTAAAATAGCAAAAGATTTAGAGGTATCTGAAGGAACAGCTTACCGTGCAATTAAAGATGCTGAACAACTTGGACTCGTCGCTACCATAGATCGAGTCGGAACTGTGAGAATAGAAAAGAAAACTAGAGAAGAAATCGAACATTTAACGTTTGGTGAAATTGTTAAAATTATTGATGGTCAGGTACTTGCAGGTCGTAACGGTCTTCATAACACGCTGACTAAGTTTGCTATTGGTGCCATGAAATTAGAAAATGTGGTTAAATATCTGACTAAAAATACTTTGTTGATTGTCGGTAATAGGACGGATGTACAATTAGAAGCATTGAGACATGGCAGTGCAGTGTTGATTACAGGTGGTTTTAGTACAACACCTGAAATTAAACGTTATGCAGATCAACATGATTTGCCTATCTTATCGTCTAATTACGATTCATATTTAGTTGCGAATATGATTAACCGTGCGATGTATAATCAGATCATTCGTAAAGAAATTTTAATTGTTGAAGATATTGTTAAACCTGTCACTGAAGAGACTGTATTGAAAGAAACAATGAAAGTTGCAGATGTTAAAAGTCGTTCGCAAGAGACAGGACATTCAAGATTTCCAGTTGTCGATGATGACTTTAAATTAGTGGGGATTGTGACAAGTAAAGATATTATTGCAAAAGATTCAGAAGAATATCTTTATAAAGTAATGACAAAACCGGTATTAAATGTGCAAGTGTCTACAACTGTTGCGACATGTGCGCATATGATGATATGGGAAGGTATTGAATTGCTGCCGGTCACGACAATCAATAAGAAATTACTTGGCGTAGTATCACGTGAAGATGTTCTGCGTGCTATGCAATTATTAGGACGTCAACCGCAAGTAGGGGAAACTATCAATGATCAAGTCGGCAAGTACATTTCAATTAATAAAGATAAAATTACTGTAGATGTTGCACCCCAACTGACAAGCCAATACGGGACGTTAAGTAAAGGTGCTTTTGTCGCAATTATTGAAGAAACGATTCGCTATAAAATGCGTCAAATAAAAAAACAAGAAGTTATGATTGAAAGTTTAAGTATTATTTATATGAAGACAGTTTCTATTGAAACAGAACTTGAAATTAATTATGACATGTTAGATGTTGGGAGACACTTTGCTAAAATTGAGGTCAGCATGCGTGAAGGACAACAAGATGTAGCTAAAGCATTGATTATTTGTCAAATGCTAGAAAGCTGATGTACTGCATCAACAGATAATGAAGGAGTAATGATATGAATACATTTAATGAAATTATGAACCGAATTGAACAAGAAGATACAATTATTATCCATAGACATGTGCGACCAGATCCAGATGCCTATGGTTCTCAATTAGGTTTAAAATCTTATTTACAATTAAAATTTCCAGATAAAAAAGTCTATGCTGTAGGTGAAAGTGAGCCTTCTTTAGATTTTATGGGAACATTTGATGCAGTAAGTGATGATACTTATAAAGAAGCATTAGTCATCGTATGTGATACAGCTAATGCGCCTCGTATTGATGATCAACGTTTTGCTAATGGTAAAGGTTTAATCAAAATTGATCACCATCCTGCATTAGATCAATATGGCGAGTTAAATTATGTGAACACTGAAGCTTCATCAACAAGTGAAATCATCTTTGATATCATTGCGCATTTTAATGATACATCCATCATTGATGCAGAAACAGCACGCTTACTGTATTTAGGTATCGTTGGCGATACAGGTCGTTTCTTATTCAGCAATACAAGTGCGCATACAATGGAAGTTGGGGCACAACTTTTAAAATATCCATTTGACCACACTGCAGAATTGAATAAAATGGCTGAAAAAGATCCTAAACTTATGCCATTCCAAGGCTATGTGCTACAAAACTTTGAAATGAATGACAACGGCTTTGCGAAAGTTCAAATTACACAAGATGTTTTAGAACAATTTGATATTAAACCGAACGAAGCTTCTCAATTTGTAAATACAATTGCTGATTTACGCGGTTTAAAAATTTGGGTCTTTGCAGTTGATGAAGGCGAAGATATTCGTTGTCGTCTGCGTTCTAAAAAAGTTGTTATCAATGACGTCGCACAACAATTTGGAGGCGGCGGACACCCGAATGCATCTGGTGTTACAGTTTATAGTTGGGAAGAATTTGATCGTTTAGCAGAAGCCTTAAATCAAAAATTAATAGACTAACTGCACAATATTAAAAAGGGAGGGACAAAATTATGAAGGCACATCTAAATATCCACACTGCGTATGATTTGCTAGAATCTAGTCTACGTGTTTCTGACATTGTTGAAAAAGCAGTCGCAGAAGGCTATCAATCGTTGGCACTGACTGATAGAAATGTCTTGTATGCTGTCCCTCAATTTTATGATGCATGCAGACAAGCAGACATCAAACCCATTATCGGTATGACTGTAGATTTAAGTGATGGCTTAACAGAGTTAGAAACAGTATTATTAGCTAAAAATAATCAAGGATTAAAATCGTTATATCAACTTTCTTCAGCAATTAAAATACAAGATAAACGTACGATTTCTACAGAATGGCTAAAACATTACCAAAATGATTTAGTCATTATTTTTAAGCGTATCAATGCTGAACAAATGAATTTAGCGGAAATGTTTAGTGAACACGCAGATGTATTCACGGATCATTTAAGCAGCGGTGCAGCAGAACAATTAGATTTAAATCAAGTGTGGATGCAAGAAGCAAAATATCTTGATGAAGCAGATGCTGAAACTGTCAGTGCATTGCAAGCAATTAAAAATAATAAAGCGTTAGACTTGGTAAATACAGGTAGCGAACAGCATGCCCATTTATATAGCCAAGCTGATATAGATAGCTTGAGTTTATCTCAAGACATTATTGATAATACAAATGACCTTGCTGATCAATGTAATATTACGATTGAATATCATCAATCACTGTTACCACAGTATGATACACCTGAAGGTACTTCATCTAAAGAATACTTATACCAATTATTAGATAATGCTATTAAACGTATGAACTTAGATACTCCTCAGTATAGAAAACGTTTAGATTATGAGTTCGATGTCATTACGAAAATGGGGTACGAAGATTATTTCCTAATTGTAAGTGATCTGATTCATTACGCGAAAACACAAGATGTCATGGTCGGTCCAGGTCGTGGTTCATCTGCAGGTTCTCTAATCAGTTACTTGTTGAATATCACAACGATTGACCCATTAAAATATAACTTATTATTTGAGCGATTTTTAAATCCCGAACGTGTCACAATGCCAGATATTGATATCGACTTTGAAGATACAAAACGTGAACGTGTGATTGAATATGTACAACAAAAATATGGAGATTACCATGTTTCAGGTATTGTGACATTCGGACATTTACAAGCGAAAGCAGTCGCAAGAGATGTAGGACGTATTATGGGGTTTGAAGAAAAAACACTCAGTGAAATTTCACATTTAATTCCGTCTAAATTAGGTATAACTTTAAATGAAGCTTATGACACACAAGCATTTAAAGACTTTGTGCATCGCAATCATAGGCATGAATTGTGGTTCAAACTCAGTAGGAAATTAGAAGGATTGCCGAGACATACATCAACACATGCGGCAGGCATTATTATTAACGAACGCCCATTATATCAATATGTACCATTATTAATGGAAGATACGGGTCTATTAACACAGTGGACAATGACTGAAGACGAACGACTTGGTTTGTTGAAAATCGACTTTTTAGGTCTGAGAAATTTATCCATCATTCACCAAATCATCAATCAAGTAAAGAAAGATTTAAATATCGATATTGATATAGAATCTATTCCTTTTGATGATGAGAAAGTATTTAAAATGTTGTCATTAGGGGAAACAACCGGATTATTCCAATTAGAATCAGACGGTGTCAGAGATGCATTAAGACGTTTACAGCCGCAACATTTTGAGGATATTGTCGCAATGACTTCTTTATATCGTCCAGGTCCAATGGAAGAAATACCGACATATATTGCTAGACGTCATGACCCATCTAAAGTGGCCTATCTTCATCCTGATTTAGAACCGATATTAAAATCCACATACGGTGTTATTATTTATCAAGAACAAATCATGCAGATTGCAAGTAAGTTCGCAGGGTTCAGTTATGGAGAAGCGGATATTTTACGTCGAGCAATGAGTAAAAAGAATCGGGCTGTGTTGGAAAATGAACGTCAACACTTTGTAGAAGGTGCCAGTCGAAATGGCTACTCAGAACAATTAAGTAAACAAATCTTTGATTTAATTCTTAAATTCGCAGATTATGGTTTCCCACGTGCTCATGCGGTGAGTTATTCTAAAGTCGCCTATACGATGGCGTATTTAAAAGTACATTATACTAATTATTTTTATGCCAATATTTTAACGAATGTGATTGGCAGTGAGAAAAAGACTGAACAGATGATTGCTGAAGCTAAAACGATGAACTTAAAGATTTTACCTCCAGACATCAACGAAAGTCATTGGTATTATAAAGCAGCTGAACAAGGTATTTATTTATCTTTAGGTACCATCAAAGGTGTCGGTTATCAAAGTGTTAAAGCTATTGTAGATGAGCGTTATCAAAATGGTCGATATAAAGATTTCTTTGATTTTACACGTCGTTTATCTGGGCGCGTTAAAACACGTAAGTTATTAGAAGCGCTCATATTAGTGGGAGCATTTGATCAATTCGGTGAAACACGTGCAACCTTATTAGGAACATTAGATGAGGTTTTAGATTCATCAAGTCAAGTCGAACAAGATGCTTTGATTTTTGACTTTGTGACACCGAAATTAGAGTACCAACAAAAAGAAGAGTTGCCTGATTTAGCATTAAGTAACTTTGAAAAAGAATACTTAGGATTTTATATTACAAAACATCCAATGGAAAAATTGTTTGATTCAAAACAGTTTTTAGGCATTTATAAATTAAACAATGCGAACAATCATCAACCTGTACTTGTACAAATGGACACACTGAGACGTATTCGTACAAAAAAAGGGCAACAGATGGCTTTTGCGACTTTAAATGATGGTGAGCACACGTTAGATGGTGTTATTTTCCCTGATACTTTTCAACGTTATGAAACCCTTCTATTAGAAGAAAAACCGTTTATTGTAAAAGGGAAATTCGAAAATAGAAATCAAAAGCATCAATTAATTATTAATGAAATACAAGATTTAGATGCATATGAAAAAACGATGTTTGAAAAAGCAACACGTATTATACTCAGAAAAATTAATGTTGATGATTTAGAATTTGATACTGAACCATCTGAAACACATCAACAACTTCCAATATATTTTTATGATGAACAGTCAAACCAAATGCGGCAAGTTGGAAGAATTGAACGTGATGTTGACACGATTGAAAGATTGGTTGAACAAATTGATCCTGAAAATATTCGCTTAATGTAATAGAAGTCTGTGACAATGGATTGCATTAGTTACAGACTTTTAAAATTTTTAAGCAATTCATCGACAAAATTAAGGAAATTAATAATTTGACCCATGAGAATCAGTGAAACAGTGACATCTGTGTTATAATCAGTACATAAAATTCAGAGTAGTACTAAAACCAAAAGTTTATTGTAAATTTTCGGTAAAAATAATAAAACAACTCAGTAATAGATTGAACATAATATGCGTGAATTTATTTCGATATTAAGATACAGAACAAAGGAGCGATTGGTTTGTCATTAAGAGACGATGCTTTAGAAATGCATAAAAGAAATCAAGGTAAATTTGATGTTACACCCAAAGTAAAAGTTACAAATAAAGAAGAATTAAGTTTAGCTTATTCTCCTGGTGTTGCAGAACCATGTAAAGAGATTTATGAGGATCCTCGTAAAGTCTATGATTATACATCTAAAGGCAATACTGTAGCTGTAGTAACAGATGGCACTGCAGTATTAGGATTAGGTAATATTGGTCCTGAAGCAAGTATTCCTGTAATGGAAGGTAAAGCAGTTCTATTCAAAAGCTTTGCTGGGGTAAGCGGTGTACCAATAGCTTTGAATACAACAGATACAGAAGAAATTATCAAAACAGTTAAATTATTAGAACCTAATTACGGCGGTATCAACTTAGAAGATATTTCTGCGCCGCGCTGTTTTGAAATTGAAAACCGATTAAAAAAAGAAACTAAAATTCCAGTCTTTCATGATGATCAGCATGGGACAGCAATCGTGACAATGGCTGGATTGATTAATGCTTTAAGAATTACAGATAAATCGCTATCAGATATCAAAGTGGTATTGAATGGTGCAGGCGCTGCAGGTATTGCGATTGTGAAATTATTATATTCATACGGTGTGCGCAATATGATTATGTGTGATTCTAAAGGTGCTATTTATAAAGGACGCCCGCATGGCATGAATGAAACCAAAGAATTTGTGGCAGAATGGACGAACAAGGATAAACAAGAAGGTAAGTTAGCTGATGTTATCCAAGGTGCTGATGTCTTTATCGGTGTTTCTGTTGCTAATGCATTATCTCAAGATATGGTAAAATCAATGAATAAAGACAGTATTATTTTTGCGATGGCAAATCCTAATCCAGAAATAAATCCAGATGACGCAAAAGCGGCTGGAGCAAGAGTGATTGGAACAGGCCGTTCAGATTATCCGAACCAAATTAATAACGTGTTAGCATTCCCAGGCATCTTCAGAGGGGCTTTAGATGTACGTGCAACACATATTAATGAGAAAATGAAACAAGCTGCTGTACAAGCTATCGCTAATTTAATTGGGCCGGATGAGTTGTCACCGGAATACTGTATTCCAGCACCATTTGATAAACGTGTAGCACCATCGGTTGCACGCAATGTAGCGAAAGCAGCTATGGAATCTGGAGTTGCTAGGGTTGAAGTTGACCCAGATGAAATATACAATAAAACGATGAGATTAACTGATATTAAATAGATTATTTTTACAATGTACTGTTATGTCTTGAAATTAACATAATAGTGATGTGGAGGTTGACCAATGTTTAAAGATTTTTTCAATCGAGGCAGTAAAAAGAAAAAATATGTAACTGTCCAAGATTCAAAACAGAATGACGTTCCATCAGGTATCATGACTAAATGTCCAAAATGTAAAAAAATCATGTATACAAAAGAACTATCTGAAAACCTCAATGTGTGTTTTAATTGCGATCATCACTTATCTTTGACTGCATATAAACGAATTGAAGCAATTTCAGATGAAGGAACATTTAAAGAGTTTGATAAAGGAATGACATCTGCCAATCCTTTAGACTTTCCTGGTTACGAAGAAAAAATTCAAAAAGATCAAAGCAAAACAGATTTGAATGAAGCGGTAGTAACTGGAACAGCCGAATTAGATGGTACAAAATACGGCGTTGCAGTTATGGATTCACGTTTCAGAATGGGGAGTATGGGTTCTGTTGTCGGTGAGAAAATCTGCCGTATTATAGATTATTGTACAGAACAACGTCTGCCGTTTATCCTTTTCTCTGCAAGTGGCGGTGCCAGAATGCAAGAAGGTATTATTTCATTAATGCAAATGGGTAAAACAAGCGTATCATTGAAACGTCATTCTGATGCTGGTTTATTATATATTTCTTATATTACACATCCTACAACAGGTGGTGTTTCTGCCAGCTTTGCATCAGTTGGTGATATCAACTTGTCAGAACCGCGTGCTTTAATCGGTTTTGCGGGTCGTCGTGTTATTGAACAAACAATTAATGAAAAATTACCGGATGATTTCCAAACAGCGGAATTCTTATTAGAACACGGCCAATTAGATAAAGTAGTTCATCGTAAGGATATGCGTGCTACTTTAAGTCAATTATTGAAAATGCATACAGGACAAGAGGTGAAAAAAGATGCTTGATTTTGAAAAGCCGTTATTTGATATAAAAAATAAAATAGATGCTTTGAAAGAATCACAAGAGAAAAATGATGTAGATTTACAAGAAGAAATCGATATGTTAGAGGCTTCTCTAGAGCGTGAAACTGAAAAAATATACAAGCATCTTAAACCTTGGGACCGTGTTCAATTAGCTAGAATGCAAGAACGACCTACAACCTTAGATTATATTCCATACATCTTTGATGATTTCATGGAATTACATGGGGATAGAAATTTCAGAGATGATCCAGCAATGATAGGCGGCATTGGATATTTAAATGGTCAGCCAGTCACTGTAGTTGGTCAACAACGTGGTAAAGATACAAAAGATAATATTTACCGTAATTTCGGAATGGCTCATCCAGAAGGGTACCGTAAAGCGTTACGTTTAATGAAACAAGCTGAGAAATTCAACAGACCTATCTTTACATTTATTGATACTAAAGGCGCATACCCTGGTAAATCTGCTGAAGAACGTGGTCAAAGTGAGTCTATTGCTAAAAACTTAATAGAAATGTCTAGCTTGAAAGTGCCTGTCATCACTTTAGTTATTGGTGAAGGCGGAAGCGGTGGTGCTTTAGGTATTGGTATTGCAAATAGAGTATTAATGCTTGAAAACAGTACGTATTCAGTGATTTCACCAGAAGGTGCAGCAGCGTTGTTATGGAAAGATAGCAACCTTTCAAAAATTGCTGCTGAAACAATGAAAATCACAGCACCTGATTTAAAAGAATTAGGTGTGATTGATGAAGTTATTACAGAACCACTTGGCGGCGCACATAAAGATATTGAACAACAAGCGCGCAGTATTAAACATGCGTTTGTTTCTCATTTAGATGCGTTGAAAAAATTAGATGGTCCAGCGTTAGCTGACGATCGTTTTGATAAATTCCGTCAAATGGGTGAATATAAAGAACAATAAGGGAAAAGGATTCTATACTTCTTTTTTAGGGAAGAGTGTAGAATCCTTTTCATTTTGTATTTGAGAATTAATCCGGTTATGATGGTTAAAAATAGCAGAAATTGAAAAAATTAGACTGTAAAAATATGTCTATCGTATCCATATTAAATAAAAAGTGTGGCTATATTTCGAAAATAGAAATATAAAACGTTTACATTATGGATTGCATGGTATTTTTATGGATAACCACGCTATTTTATGGTATTTTTAATGTAAATCATACAAGTTAGGAAGGTCAGTTGTCATGAAAAAAATTGCAGTTTTGACAAGTGGTGGAGACGCTCCGGGAATGAACGCTGCTGTTCGAGCAGTTGTGCGTACTGCCATTTATAATGGGATTGAAGTTTACGGTGTGTACCAAGGCTACCTCGGATTGATAAATGATGATCTTAAAAAGCTTGAACTAGGATCAGTGGGAGATACAATTCAAAGAGGAGGTACATTCCTTTACTCTGCACGTTGCCCAGAATTCAAGGACAAAGAAGTACGTGCCAAAGCAATTGAAAACTTAAGAAGTCATGGTATTGATGGATTAGTTGTAATCGGCGGTGACGGAAGTTATCGTGGTGCTCAACGTATCAGTGAAGAATGCCCTGAAATTCAAACTATCGGTATTCCGGGAACAATCGATAATGATATTCCAGGTACAGACTTCACAATTGGTTTTGACACAGCACTCAATACAATTATTGATTCTGTCGATAAAATCAGAGACACTGCTTCAAGTCACGCGAGAACATTTATTATTGAAGTTATGGGCCGCGATTGTGGTGATCTTGCATTGTGGGCTGGTTTAGCTGTCGGTGCAGAAACAATCCTCGTTCCAGAAGTAAAAACAGATATCAAAGATATCGCAGAAAAAATAGAAGCCGGTATTAAAAGAGGTAAAAAACATTCTATCGTTATGGTAGCTGAAGGTGTTATGTCAGGACAAGATTGTGCAGAAGAATTAGCAAAATACATCCATGTAGATGGACGTGTATCTGTACTCGGTCATATCCAACGTGGTGGTAGCCCAACTGGACAAGACAGAGTGTTGGCATCAAGACTTGGCGGTCATGCCGTAGAATTATTAATTGAAGGTAAAACAGCATTGGGAGTTGGCATTAAACAAAATGAATTAACTCAAACACCATTTGATGATATCTTCAGTAATAAAGGTAGTAAGTTTAATTTTGATATGTATGAGTTAGCACAAGAATTATCAATTTAATGATAGATTTAGTGAAATTTTTAGGAGGCTTTTATAATGAGAAAAACTAAAATCGTTTGTACGATTGGACCTGCATCAGAATCTGAAGAAATGTTAGAAAAATTAATGAACGCTGGCATGAACGTTGCCCGTTTGAACTTCTCACACGGTGATCACGCTGAACACAAAGTTCGTATTGACCGCATCAGAGAAGTTGCACAACGTTTAGACAAAACTATTGCAATCATGCTTGATACAAAAGGACCTGAAATCAGAACACACAACATGAAAGACGGTGTGATTTTCTTAGAAAAAGGTAAAGAAGTTATCGTAAGCATGGAAGAAGTTTTAGGTACAGCTGAGAAATTTTCTGTAACATATGCAGATTTAATCAACGACATTGAAATTGGTTCTTATATTCTATTAGATGATGGTTTAGTAGAATTAGAAGTTAAAGAAATCAATAAAGATAAAGGCGAAGTTTTATGTGAAGTCCTCAACTCAGGTGAAATTAAAAATAAAAAAGGTGTTAACTTACCAAACGTTAAAGTTAACTTACCTGGTATTACTGATAAAGATGCTGATGATATCCGCTTCGGTATCGATCAAAACATCGACTTAATCGCAGCAAGCTTTGTACGTCGTCCAAGTGACGTATTAGATATCCGTAAAATTTTAGAAGAAGAACGTAATACTAACATTCAAATTCTTCCTAAAATCGAAAACCAAGAAGGTATCGACAACATTAAAGAAATCCTTGAAGTTTCTGATGGTTTAATGGTAGCTCGTGGTGACATGGGTGTTGAAATTCCACCTGAAAATGTACCTGTAATCCAAAAAGACCTTATCAGACAATGTAACAAATTAGGTAAACCAGTTATCACAGCAACTCAAATGTTAGACTCTATGCAACGTAACCCACGTGCAACAAGAGCCGAAGCAAGTGACGTAGCTAACGCTATCTATGATGGTACAGATGCAGTTATGTTATCTGGTGAAACTGCTGCAGGTTTATATCCTGAAGAAGCTGTTAAAGCAATGAGAAACATTGCAGTTGCAGCTGAAGCCGCTCAAAACTACAAAAAATTATTAAATGACCGTACTAAATTAGAAGAAACTAACTTAGTAAATGCAATTGGTGTTTCTGTAGCACATACTGCCCTTAACTTAAAAGTTAAAGCAATCGTTGCTGCAACTGAAAGTGGTTCAACTGCAAGAACTATCTCTAAATTCCGTCCACATTCAGACATTATCGCTGTAACACCAAACCCAGAAACAGCTCGTCAATTAGCATTAGTATGGGGCGTATTCCCAGTTGTTAAAAAAGGACGCAAAACTACTGACGCATTACTTAACAATGCAGTAGCAACAGCAATCGAAACTGGCCGCGTTCAAAATGGTGATTTATTAATCATCACTGCTGGTGTTCCAACTGGTGAAAAAGGTACAACTAACATGATGAAATTACACCTAGTTGGTGACGAACTTGTTAAAGGTCAAGGTGTTGGACGTAATTCAGTAGTAGGTAACGCAGTAGTTGTAAATGAAGCTTCTGAATTAGAAGGCAGAGATCTTTCAAACTCTGTAATCGTTACTCATTCTACAGATGAAACATTCGTACCTTATGTAGAACAAGCTGCTGGTTTAGTTGCTGAAGAAGCTGGTATCACATCACCAAGTGCGATCATCGGTTTAGAACAAGGTATCCCAACAATCGTTGGTGCTAAAAACGCAACTAAATTAATCGCTGATGATGTTACAATCACAGTTGATGCAAACACTGGCCGTGTATATGACGGTTATGCAAACGTACTTTAATCATCTCTAAAGTATCAATATTAAACTTTAAATAGACAAGCTGTCTGTTCCTCAGGAGCAGACAGTTTTTTATTTTGATTTGGGAAGTGAATGTATCACCTTATAATTCATGTAGCATTTAAAAGCAGTCTATGCATTGTTTTAAGCATGATATAACATCAGATATGTATTTATAATAAAGAGAGTGTTGTTAATCTATGGGGCTCATATAGGGGATAGAAGAGGATAGGATAGGTTTTAGACAAAGCAAAATGCGCTTACTCTAAAAGTGAGTAAACGCATTTTGTTAGGGTGCGTATTTTTAATTTTTATGATTGATGTTTCTTAAGTTGTTGTGTGTATCTCCAGTACATTAATCCTAAAAGGATAAACCAGATTGGAGATAAAAATACTGCAGTTCTTGTTACCGGGTTGACGAATAGCAATGCGAATACAAAGATGAAGAAAAATAAAATCATGTATCCTGAGAAACGTCCACCTGGCAATTTATAAATTGAATTTTTGTGTGCTTTTGGATTACGTTTATGATAGTTAATATAAGCAACGATAATCAATGCCCAAACTACTAAGAATAAAACTGTTGATACTGTTGTTACATATGTGAATACTAATGTTGCATCTGGGAAAATATAGTTCAATAATGCTGCGATAAGTAATAATGCACATGAAACAAAGATCGCAATGTGCGGCACACCATTTTTATTTGTTTTGTTGAAAACAGGTGGTGCTTGTTCTTGTCTTGATAAACCGAATAACATACGGCTGTTTGAGAAAATACCACTGTTACAAGATGATGCAGCAGCTGTCAGTACAACAAAGTTGATGATACCTGCTGCGAAAGGTATTCCGACTAACGCGAACAATCTTACGAATGGACTATCAGAAGGATCTACTTTATACCAAGGAATGATTGACATAATTACTGCAAGTGATCCTACATAGAATAGTAAGATACGTACAGGTACACTGTTGATTGCTTTAGGAATAATCTTTTCAGGGTCTTTTGTTTCACCAGCTGTTACACCAATCAACTCAATCCCTACGAATGAGAAGAGTGCCATTTGGAAAGACATGAAGAAACCTGATACACCTTTAGGGAAAATACCATGGTCATAAAGGTGTGTGATACTCGCATGGCCGAATTTAGTTTCATAAGCAACGAATATCATACCTAATCCGACAACGATTAACACGATGATTGTCGTAACTTTGATAATTGCGAACCAGAATTCTAATTCTCCAAAAAGTTTTGCGCTTAATAAGTTGAATGCCATTAAAACAAGTACACAGACTAAAGCGCTGACCCAGTTAGGAATTTCAGGCCACCAGAAACTGACATACTTCGCTACGGCTGTAACTTCTGCCATCCCTGTGATAATCCAACATAACCAATATGTCCAACCTGTCACAAACCCAGCAAAAGGTCCGATATATTCATTTGTCACATCTGCGAATGATTTAAATTTTGTGTTTGTAATTAAGATTTCCCCTAAACCCCTCATAAACATAAACAACATTAAACCAATAATGATGTATGTTAATAAAATCGAAGGTCCCGTCATCGCAATCGTTTGTCCTGCCCCTAAGAACAATCCAGTACCGATCGCACCGCCAATTGCGATTAACTGTATGTGCCGATTGCTTAATTCTCTTTGTAAATTGTTTGACATAAATTAATTCAACTCCCTTTTTGCACCTTAATAATATTATGCACATATCCATAGAATATGACAAATGGTTTTTAAAAATATTGAGAATTTTCATGCAATTATCAATGAATTTAAGTTATGATGAATGATAATAAATTAAAAATAATCGGTTAATTTGCATGGGTTTTCGTTACTTAAAACTATAAAAATGTAATATAATACCAATAAAGGCAATGAGATATGGTCTGAACAGGGTGTTTTAGCTGTTTGAGCAATGTAACCGCTTTATACAAAGTTTCGAAATTGTTCACAAAACCGTTAATATTGGATATAATACTAAATGAAAGCCATTTCAATTTGTTATAGAAAAGGGGAAATTAATATGGCAGAATTGCATAAAGGTTTAGAAGGGGTAATTGCAGCTGAAACAAAGGTAAGCTCAATTATCGATAGCCAATTGACATATGCTGGTTATGACATCGATGATTTAGCAGAAAACGCATTATTTGAAGAAGTTGTATTCTTATTATGGAATTACAGACTTCCGACGAAAGACGAATTGAACAAGTTGCAAGAAAAATTATATGAGTATGCAAAACTAGACCAAAAAGTTTATGAGCATTTCGAAGATTATGCAACAGACGACGTTCATCCAATGACAGCATTAAGAACTTCAGTTTCTTATATTGCACACTTTGATGAAAATGCAGAGTCAGAAACGGATGAAGAAAAATTAGAACGTGCAATTAGAATCCAAGCAAAAATGGCATCACTTGTGACGTCATTTGAACGTGTAAGACAAGGAAAAGAGCCAGTTTATCCTAAACAAGGCTTATGCTATGCAGCTAACTTCTTATATATGTTACGTGGTGAAGAGCCAACAGACATTGAAGTTGAAGCATTTAACAAAGCATTGGTATTGCATGCTGACCATGAATTGAATGCATCAGCATTTACAGCACGTTGTGCAGTATCATCTTTATCAGATATGTATTCAGGTATTGTTGCAGCTGTAGGTTCATTAAAAGGGCCTTTACACGGCGGAGCAAACGAACGTGTTATGAACATGTTATCTGAAATTCATTCAGTGGATGAAGTTGAACCATATATTGATAATAAATTGAAAAACAAAGAGAAAATCATGGGCTTTGGACACCGTGTTTATAAAGACGGAGATCCACGTGCGAAATATTTAAAAACAATGAGTAAAAAAATTACGGATGAGACAGGTCAAAAACATTTATATGATATCTCAGTAGCGATTGAAGACTTAATGAAAGAACGTACAGGCATTATTGCTAACGTTGACTTCTATAGTGCGACTGTTTATCACAGCATGGATATTCCACATGATTTATTTACTCCAATTTTCGCAGTCAGTCGTTCTGCAGGTTGGTTAGCACATATTTTCGAACAATATAGAGATAATCGTATTATGAGACCACGTGCTCAATATATCGGTGAAACAAATCGTAAGTATTTACCAATTGAAGAGCGCTAATTTTTAACAGCGACATTCTTGAATCATTAATCACAAAATTTATATTAACGGAGGAATTTAGAATGGCACCAGAAAAAATTGTTAAACAAGAAGACGGTTTATTAGTACCGAATAATCCTATTATTCCATTTATCATCGGTGATGGTATTGGACCAGATATCTGGAGAGCAGCAAGCCGTGTATTAGATGCAGCGGTTGAAAAAGCTTATAATGGCGAGAAAAAAATCGAATGGAAAGAAATCTTAGCTGGTCAAAAAGCATATGATGAAACTGGCGAATGGTTACCACAAGAAACTTTAGATACGATTGAAGAATATCTCATCGCAATCAAAGGACCTTTAACTACACCAATCGGTGGCGGTATTCGTTCATTAAACGTAGCATTACGTCAAACATTAGACTTATATGCTTGCTTACGTCCAGTACGTTGGTTCAAAGGTGTTCCATCTCCTGTTAAGCGTCCAGAAGACACTGACATGGTTATCTTCCGTGAAAATACTGAAGACATCTATGCAGGTATCGAATTTAAAGAAGGTACGCCAGAAGCTAAGAAATTAATCGATTTCTTACAAGATGAAATGGGTGCTAAAAACATTCGTTTCCCTGAAACTTCTGGTATCGGTGTAAAACCTGTATCTAAAGAAGGTACTGAACGTTTAGTACGCTCAGCTATCCAATATGCGATTGATAACAATCGTAAATCAGTCACATTAGTGCACAAAGGTAATATCATGAAATTTACTGAAGGTGCATTCAAACAATGGGGTTATGATTTAGCTGAAAGTGAATTCGGTGATAAAGTATTCACTTGGCAACAACATGATCGCTTAGTAGATGAAAAAGGTAAAGAAGAAGCGGACAAAATCCAAGATCAAGCAGTTGCAGATGGTAAAATCATTATCAAAGACTCAATTGCTGATATCTTCTTACAACAAATCTTAACGCGTCCTGCTGAGTATGATGTAGTAGCAACTATGAACTTAAATGGTGACTACATTTCTGACGCATTAGCAGCACAAGTCGGCGGTATCGGAATTGCACCTGGTGCAAACATCAACTATGATACTGGCCACGCTATCTTTGAAGCAACTCACGGTACTGCACCTAAATATGCAGACCAAGATAAAGTAAACCCATCATCAGAATTATTAAGTGCAGTATTAATGTTAGAACACTTAGGTTGGCAAGAAGCTGCTGACTTAATTACAGATTCAATTGAAAAAACAATTGCATCTAAAGTTGTAACGTATGACTTCGCACGTATGATGGATGGCGCTAAAGAAGTAAAAACTTCTGAGTTCGCTGACGAGTTAATCAAAAATCTATAAGACTTAATTGATTTCAAGCTATACTGCTCTGATAAGGGCGGTATAGCTTTATTTTTTTGAATGATTGAACTTGTTAAGTGAATGTTAAGTTTATGTAAAGATGTTTCGTAGTATGTTATCTTTTTGAAAATATAAGTTATAATTAAGATGAAAAATACACAGGGGGTAAGACTATGACACAAAAAATTTTAGTAGTCGATGATGAACAATCCATTGTAACTTTGCTGAAATACAATTTAGAAACAGCAGGTTATTTAGTAGAAGTTGCTTATGACGGTGAAGAAGCACTTCAAAAACTGAATGCCGTACAACCAGATTTAGTCGTATTAGACGTGATGTTGCCGAAGTTGGATGGCATTGAAGTTTGTAAAACGATTCGTTCAGACCGAAATCTTGTTCCTATCTTAATGTTGACTGCCAAAGATGACGAGTTTGATCGCGTATTAGGCTTGGAACTCGGTGCAGATGACTATATGACTAAGCCATTCTCACCAAGAGAAGTTGTAGCACGTGTAAAAGCTATTTTACGCAGATCTAAACAAGTTCACAGTCAAAAAGAAGAAGAAACAGATAGTGAAGATGTAATCATCGGTTCAATCAAAATCAGACCTGAATACTTTGAAGTATATAAAAATAATGAACTGTTAGAATTGACCCCTAAAGAATTTGAGTTACTTCTTTATTTAATCGAGCGCCAAGGTCGTGTTATTACAAGAGAGCACATGTTGAACTCTGTATGGAATTATGAATTTACTGGTGATTCAAGAATTGTTGATGTGCATATCAGTCATTTAAGAGATAAATTAGAGGAAAACCCTAAGCAGCCGAAGCTTATTAAAACTGTTCGTGGATTAGGCTATAAACTAGAAAGACCAAAATCTGCAAATTGAAGTTTTACACAAGATTACTGCTGACGTTAGCCATCTTGATTATCTCTTGTCTTGTTGCTTTAGGTTTACTAATCAATCATGCGATTTATACAACGATTTCATCGAGAGATGCTGAAAACTTGAAGCATGATGCTGAGCGTATCAACAAGACATACAAAGCACATCATGAAGAGGCTTTAAAAGAATACGCACACTTAAATAATTTTACAATATCCATACATAGCAATGATGGAGGTAAAACATTATTTAAATCAGATAAAAAAGTTCCCGCAAATCCAAACATCAATGTAGTTGGAAATCCATCTAATCTGCTTTATGATACGCATCATGACAATCGTAGATTTACTTATAAATATATTAGTAATGATCATTTTATTATAATTACAGGTTACGATAATGAAATTACACAACTACAATTTGAAGCTTGGAAATATATTGCGATCATTGGTTTATTCATTATTGCCTTAGTCTTCTTAATTGTTAGAAACATTAACCGCACATATATCAGACCGATTAATGATGTAACTTATGCGACGAAACTCTTAGCACAAGGGCACTATCATATCAGAGTACCTGAAAGCAATGTGAAAGAAACGCGAGACTTATTCGTAACAACGAATGAATTAGCACGTCGTTTACAAAAAATGTATAACGAACAAAAAATTCAATCAAATCGTTTGAAAACAACACTTGAAAATATACCAAGTTCAGTTTTAATGATTGATAAATACGGTAAAATTGTTATCGCGAATACAGCATATTATGAAATGTTTAATCCTGAAACAAATGTCGTGAATCAAAATTACAATCGTGTGATTAAAGGCAAATTGAATACATTGATTATCGATGCCTTTAAAACCGAAAAAACGATGAATGAACAAGTCAAAGTATATTTGAATAATGTTCACGAACGTTATTTTGATACCGTCTGTGTGCCGATTCTATCTCGTAAAAAGAAAAGAATGCAAGGGATGGTTGTCGTTCTTCACGATATTACCAGCTTGAAGAAATTAGAGAATTTGCGTCGTGAATTTGTCGCAAATGTCTCACATGAGCTGAAAACACCTATCACTTCAATTAAAGGATTTGCGGAAACTTTAATTGATGGGGCGAAGAATGATGAAACGACGTTGGATGAATTCTTAAATATTATTTTGAAGGAGTCTAATCGTATTGAGTCATTGGTCGAAGATTTATTAGACTTATCACATATTGAACAACAAAAAGAAATTGAAACAGAACCTGTGGATTTATCTGATGTAACGAGAAACACCGTAAAAACTTTATATACAAATGGTAAAAAGAAAAATATTACGTTGGAAACGGATATTGAAGATTACGTGATTATCGATGCCGAAACATCGAAAATTGCTCAGGTTGTGGTGAACATCGTCAGCAATGCGATTAACTATTCACCTCAAGATAGTCGTATTCATGTGCGTGTCTATAAAGATGGAGAAAAACGTGTCTTAGAGGTCGAAGATTTTGGGATTGGAATCGCTCCAGAAGATCAAAAACATATCTTTGAACGTTTTTATCGTGTAGATAAAGCTAGAAGCCGTGATTCAGGCGGTACAGGACTTGGTTTGTCTATTACGAAACATATTGTCGAAGCTTATCACGGACGTATTCAAATAGACAGTCAAGTTGGCGTAGGTACAACGTTTAAAGTGATATTTTTCGATAATAAAAATAAATCAATTAAGTTATCTTAATATATGCGCCGGATGGAATTCCGGCGCTATTTTTATGAGTGGCTATGTCACATATGATAAAATAGAAACAAATCAATTCTGGAGGTTATAGTGTGGAAAAATTAGTGTTAATTGATGGGAATAGTTTAAGTTTCCGAGCATTTTATGCATTGCCTCTTTTAACGAATCGTGCAGGAATTCATACAAATGCCACTTATGGATTTGCGATGTTATTAGAAAAAATTATCAAAGAAGAAAAACCGACCCATTTCTTAGTCGCATTTGATGCTGGAAAAACGACATTCAGACATCAAACATTTAAAGAATATAAAGGCGGCAGACAAAAGACGCCACCAGAATTAAGTGAACAATTTCCGTTAATCAGACAATTATTAGATGCGTATCATATTAAGCATTATGAACTAGAAAATTATGAAGCGGATGATATTATCGGAACGTTAAGTCAAGCTGCAGATAAAGCAGGTTTTGAAACAATAATTGTAACGGGTGACCGAGACTTAACACAACTCGCTTCTGATAACGTGACTATATACTATACGAAAAAAGGTGTGACAGATGTTGACCATTACACACCTTCATTCATCGCGGAAAAATATAATGGTTTAACACCGTTACAGATTATTGATATGAAAGGTTTAATGGGAGATAGCTCAGATAATATCCCAGGTATCGCGGGTGTCGGTGAAAAAACTGCTATTAAACTTTTAAATCAATTTGATTCAGTTGAAAACCTTTATAATCATTTAGATGAAGTTTCTGGTAAAAAGTTAAAAGAAAAACTTGAAAACGGTCATGATGATGCGTTGATGAGTAAAGAGTTAGCAACGATTAATAGAGAAAGTCCAATTGAAGTTACACTTGAAGAAACGAAGTTGCCTGATGAAGTGGATCAAACACAAAAAATTGAACTGTTTAAAGAACTTGATTTTAAACAAATGTTGAACCAAATCGATGTTAATGCCGATACTGAAACTGAATCTGATCGAACATATGATATTGAAACAGATTTCAACGCAATTGACTTTGATCAATTAAAACAAGCAGCGCTTCACTTTGAAGTAGATGAAGGTGACTATCTCACTGCAGATATTTTGAAATTTGGCTTTAAAGCAGATGAACACTTTGTGGTGATTAATGCGGATGAGATTCAAAATTATCCTGAGTTAATAAAATGGTTAGAAGACGAACAAACAGAAAAGTATGTCTATGATGCGAAAAAAACATATGCAGAAGCACATCGCATGAATATCGATATTAAAAATATTACGTTTGATATCATGTTAGCAAGCTACATTTTAAATCCATCTCGCTCAATTGATGATGTTCATTCAGTAGTTGTCGATTATGGCCAAGGTTATGTACCTGAAGCAGTACACGTTTTTGGTAAAGGCAAAAAACGACAAGTGCCAGAAGATGATGTGTTGAATCCTTATATTGCTTCGATTTTGGATGCGATTGATGAGAGTACACCTGTAATGATTGATGCATTGAAAGAGTACAATCAATTAGATTTATTCAATAACTTAGAATTGCCGCTTGCGCGCATTTTAGGACAAATGGAAGAAATGGGCATTTACACGGATATTGAAGAGCTAAAAGAAATGGAAAGAGAAATTCAAGGTAAGCTTGATACTTTAATTGCTCGTATTCATGAAGCAGCAGGTGAAGAATTCAATATTAATTCACCGAAACAATTGGGTGTCGTATTATTCGAAAACTTGAAGTTACCAGTTATCAAGAAAACGAAAACGGGTTACTCAACTGCAGTAGATGTTTTAGAACAACTACAAGGCGAACATCCGATTATCGAAGATATCTTAGAATATCGCCAGTTATCTAAATTACAATCTACTTATGTAGAAGGCTTACAAAAAGTGATACAAGATGATAATCGCATTCATACACACTTTAACCAAACACTTGCACAAACAGGACGTCTGTCATCTGTCGATCCTAACTTGCAAAATATTCCTGTACGTTTAGAAGAAGGTCGCCGCATTAGAAAGGCCTTTAAACCTGCAGAAGTGGATAACGTTATTCTTTCAGCGGACTATTCTCAAATTGAATTACGCGTACTTGCTCATATTACGCAAGATGAAAGCATGATGAATGCCTTCAGAGAAGGAAGAGACATTCATACAGCTACAGCCATGAAAGTCTTTGGTGTAGAAGCAGACGAAGTAGATGGTTTAATGCGTCGACAAGCTAAAGCTGTAAACTTCGGAATAGTATATGGCATTAGTGATTATGGTTTAAGCCAAAGTTTAGGTATTACGAGAAAAGCAGCGAAGAAATTTATTGATGATTATTTAGATAGTTTCCCAGGCGTTAAACAATATATGAGTGATATCGTTAAAGATGCGAAAGCAAAAGGTTATGTAGAAACATTATTACACCGTCGCAGATATATCCCTGATATTACAAGCAGAAACTTTAATCAACGCAGTTTCGCAGAAAGAACAGCTATGAATACACCAATTCAAGGTAGTGCTGCAGATATTATCAAACTAGCAATGGTTAATTATGATAAAGCTGTGAAAGAAACAGATTTCAATGCACACTTATTACTACAAGTACACGATGAGTTGATTTTTGAACTGCCAAAAGATGAAGTAGAAGCTTTCAGTGAATTTATTGAAGATATTATGGATAATGCCATTGAATTAAAAGTACCATTACAAGTGGATACTAACTATGGTCCAACATGGTACGATGCAAAATAGAAAGAAGGTCGCAAATTGCCTGAATTACCAGAAGTAGAGCACGTTAAAAGAGGGATTGAACCCTTTGTGATCAATCAAATTATTGAAAGTGTTGAGTTCTCGGATAAAGTCATCGATGGAAAAGCGAGCGGTAGAGACACAATTATTAAACAAATTGATTTGCCGATGTTTAAAAATCGTACAGAAGGCTATAAAATTACACGTGTGGAACGCAGAAGTAAATATATTCTTTTATATTTAGAGAAAGATGAAGATAAAAGAGTATTAGTCAGTCATTTAGGAATGACTGGTGGCTATTTCGTAGTCAATGACTTAACGGAGATTATTGTACCGAATTATCAAAAACATTGGCACGTCAATTTCAAACTTAGTAACGGCAAACAATTAATCTTTTCTGATATTAGACGCTTTGGTGAAATTAAAAATGTTGATGATATTACAGCATACACGTCATTTGAAAAGATGGCTCCAGAGCCTTTTGATGACAATGCATACACACACTATCAAAAACAATTAGCATTGCCGAAGTATCAGAATAAGCCGATTAAACAAGTTATCTTAGATCATCATGTTATTGCAGGTTGCGGTAATATTTATGCGTGTGAAGCTTTATTTAATGCACGTATTCATCCAAAACGCAAAGTTAATACTTTAACGAAACAAGAGCAAAAGCGTGTATTTGATGAAGTAGTGACTGTTCTAACATTAGGTATTGAACAAGGCGGAACCAGCATTTCTGATTATCGCCATGCAGATGGTCAAACTGGACATATGCAGGAGTATTTAAATGTATATAAAAAGAAAATCTGTCCTGTATGTGGCGGTCCGATTGAGACAGAAGTGATAGGTGGCAGAAACAGTCACTTTTGTTCAAACTGTCAAAAATAAATAAATTGAACGAGGGAGATTAGATTATGCAAAAAGTAATTGGTTTAACAGGCGGAATCGGAACAGGTAAATCTACTGTATCTGAATTGCTTGCAGTCCATGGTTTTAAAATTGTGGATGCGGATATTGCGGCAAGAGAAGCGGTAGAAAAAGGTTATGAAGGTTTAGAACAAGTCCGCCAAGTATTTGGCGATGAAGCGATAGATAAAAATGGTGAAATGAATCGCAAATACGTCGGTGAAATCGTATTTAATGATGACAAAATGCGAGAGAAATTAAACCAAATCATACATCCTATCGTGAGAGATTTAATGGAAAGACAAAAAGAAGCTTATTTAAAAGAAGGCTTCAATGTAATTATGGATATTCCATTATTATTTGAAAATAACCTTCAAGATACTGTTGATGAAACATGGTTAGTCTATGCTTCTGAAAGTATTCAAGTGGAACGTTTAATGGAACGTAATGACTTAACACAAGAAGAAGCGAAAGCGCGTGTATATAGTCAGATTTCTATCGATAAAAAACGTCGTATGGCAGATCGTGTTATTGATAATCGCGGTACGTTGCTAGAGCTTAAACAAAACCTTGAAGCATTGTTGATGGAGGAAGGTTATATTCAAAGTTCTGAAGAGGTTTAATGTGAATATGATTTTAATCTGAACATGAATACAAAAAATTGCTTATCATTAGTGATAAGTAATTTTTTTAATTATTTTGATAAAACGCTTTCATTTTAACGTGAATATGTTATACTGATTCCATAAAGTATAACACATATAAAACGAGGGGTGCTTTTTATGACAACGAATATTGCAATTAATGGAATGGGACGCATTGGGCGCATGGTTTTGCGTATTGCTTCTAAAAATGATGATTTAAATGTAGTGGCAATTAATGCGAGTTATCCTCCAGAAACGATTGCACATTTAGTAAAATACGATACAACACATGGTAAATATGACGGTGATGTAGAACCGACAGAAAATGGTATTCGTATTGATGGTCATGATATTAAATTAGTTTCAGATCGTAATCCAGAAAATTTACCTTGGAAAGATTTAGATATTGATATTGTCATAGAAGCGACTGGGAAATTTAATCACGGAGACAAAGCGGATGCACATATTAAAGCAGGCGCTAAAAAAGTCTTATTAACAGGTCCTTCAAAAGGCGGTCACGTACAAATGGTTGTTAAAGGCGTTAACGATGACAGCTTAGATGTTGAAGAATTCGATATCTTTAGTAATGCTTCATGTACGACAAACTGTATCGGTCCAGTAGCAAAAGTATTAAACGACAACTTTGGAATCGAAAATGGTTTAATGACTACAGTACATGCGATTACAAACGACCAAAAAAATATTGATAACCCACACAAAGATTTACGCCGTGCGCGTTCTTGTAACGAAAGTATTATCCCAACTTCAACAGGTGCTGCAAAAGCATTGAAAGAAGTTTTACCTGAATTAGAAGGTAAATTACATGGTATGGCACTTCGTGTTCCTACTAAAAACGTTTCATTAGTAGACTTAGTAGTAGACTTAAAAGAAGATGTAACAGCTGAGCAAGTCAACAAAGCATTTGAAGATGCTGACTTAGAAGGCGTATTAGCTGTTTCAGATGAGCCGCTTGTATCAGTTGACTTTAACACAAACCCTAACTCAGCAATCGTTGATTCAATGTCAACGCTTGTAATGGATGACAAGAAAGTTAAAGTGATTGCATGGTACGACAATGAATGGGGTTATTCTAACCGCGTTGTTGATATTGCAGTTCAAATTGGTGAATTGTTAAAAACAAAAGAAAAAGCAACAGCTTAATTGAAACTGCTGTCATAAATTTTTAACCAGTTAATCAGAAGTAGGGCTCTGATTAACTGGTTTTTTTATGTGCTGGTTTCCTTTCTTTTGTGACTTACACTTTTATAGTATAATAGGCGTAATCAATTAAAGAGGTGAAAATGAATGAAATGCCCTAAATGTAATTCTACGCATTCTCGTGTGATAGATTCTAGACATGCTGATGAAGCCAATGCCATTCGCAGACGTCGTGAATGTGAAAATTGCGGCACTCGTTTTACTACATTTGAGCATATTGAAATGAGTCCGCTTATCGTAGTGAAAAAAGATGGCACACGTGAGCAGTTTTCACGTGACAAAATATTGAATGGGCTCGTTCGTTCGTGTGAAAAGAGACCAGTCGGTTATCAACAGCTTGAAGATATTACAAATAAAGTAGAATGGCGTTTAAGAGATGAAGGCCATGCAGAGGTTTCTTCAAGAGAAATTGGCGAACATGTGATGAATTTATTAATGCATGTGGATCAAGTATCCTATGTAAGATTCGCCTCTGTATATAAAGAATTTAAAGATGTCGATCAATTGCTTGAATCTATGCAAGGCATCTTACAAGAAAAGAATAAACGGAGTGAATCTTGATGAAGTTGAGTCAAAATGACTTTGGATTACGTCCGCAAGATCCATTCAAAGTGCTGCAAGCACAAAAACTTTCTGCATCTCAACTCGAAGTATTGAACCGTTTGTTTACACCACTTATCGGTACAACAGCCATCGGTGTGTATCATTATCTTTCTCAGTTTGCAGAGGTTAAACAACAAAAAGACTATACACATTATGTGATTATGAGTGAGTTGAAATTAAACCTAGGTCAATTCAGAGAAGAAATGAATCGTTTGGAAGCGATTGGACTGATTAAAACCTATGCAAAACATGATGAAAATCAATCACAATTTGTGTATTTGTTAGTTGATCCGCCATCACCAAAAACATTTTTCAATGATCCTATGTTATCTGTTTATCTCTATAAAGAAGTTGAGGGTAAACGTTTCCATGAATTACGTCGTTATTTTGAAACGACACAAGTTGATTTATCAAATTATCATGAAGTGACAAGAAATTTTACAGATGTTTTTAAAGTACCAAATCATGCGTTAGATAAGGTAGATACGACACATCAAATAACAGAAACACAAAAATACGATGGTATGAACTTAGACCGTGTTCACTTTGACTTCGAATTGTTGTATCAATTACTAAGCAATCATTTTGTCAGTGCAGAAATAATAGAAGAAAAAACGAAACATCTCATTACACAACTCGCTGTGCTATACGGTATAACACCGGAAGGGATGAAGAATCTGATTTTAAAATCGCTGACAAGTGCACAAAAAATTTCGTTTGAAGAATTGCGTAAACAAGCGCGTGCGTTTTATGCGATTGAACACGAAAATCAATTGCCGTCTTTAGAGGCGCAAGCAGAACCTGTTCGACCAGAAACTGTTGAAGAGGCACAAATAGAAATCAATTCTATTCCTCAAACAGATGAAGAGTTTAAACAATGGTTTAAATTAATGGATAATTTAAGTCCGATTGATATGTTGACAGGGTGGTCGGGTTCAGAACCGACACCTCAACAAAAATATATGATAGAAGACATAATCGTGCGAGAACAATTACCGTTTGGTGTAATTAATATGTTATTACAATACGCCATGTTAAATAGTGGGATGAAATTGACTAAAAAGTATATATTAGAGATTGCATCAAACTGGAAAAAATTGGAAATCAGTTCTGCAGAAGAAGCCTATCATCATGTGATGAAGTTGAAAAAGGATGAACAAGAACGTCAAACTAAAAGTTATCAACAACAAAGCGGTCCAAAACGCTTTAATAATAGAAGAAATCCTGTATCAAAAGAGATTACACCTGATTGGCTGTTGAATCGAGAACATGAAAAACGTCGTAAGAAAGGTGAAAAACGTTCATCCGCTTCAACCGACCAATCTCTCGCGCAAGATAGTGCAGCCTTTTTACAACACTTAAAAGAAACATGGAAGGAGGATGAATAATATGAAACGTTTCAGTAATATCATGCAGACATCTCCAGATTTTCAAAAAAGATTTGAGAAAATCAAAAGAGATGTAATTAATGATCCTGACGTTAAACGCTTCCTAGAAGAACATCAATCTGAAGTAACGAATCGGATGATTGAAGAAGACTTGAATATTTTGCAAGAATATAAAGACCAGCAAAAACATTATGATGGCCATGAATTCAAAGATTGTCCTAACTTTGTTAAAGGTCATGTACCTGAACTCTATATTGAACATAACAGAATTAAAATCAAATACCTTCCATGTCCATGCAAAATCAAACACGATCAAGAACAACGAGAAGCACATTTAATCACTTCACATCATATGCAGAGAGATACGTTAGATGCTAAATTAGCAGATATTTATATGGATAATCGTGAACGTTTAAATGTAGCTATGAAAGCTGATGAATTATGTAAAGCAATCGTAAGAGGAGAAAGTGTTAAAGGTTTATATTTATATGGTTCTTTTGGTACAGGTAAATCCTTTATTTTAGGTGCGATTGCCAATCAATTGAAGTCCAAACTGATTCCTTCAACAATTGTATACCTACCTGAATTCATCCGTACGTTAAAAAATGGATTTAAAGATGGTTCATTTGAACGTAAATTACAAGTGGTCAGAGAAGCGAATATCCTCATGCTAGATGATATCGGTGCAGAAGAAGTCACACCATGGGTGCGTGACGAAGTCATCGGACCATTACTGCATTATAGAATGGTACAAGAGTTGCCGACATTCTTTAGCTCAAACTTTGATTTCAAAGCTTTAGAACACCATTTAGCGATGACGCGAGATGGCTCTGAACAGACAAAAGCTGCTAGAATTATGGAACGTATTAAATCTTTAGCAGAACCCTATGAATTAGTCGGCGAGAATTATCGTGATGATTGATATTTTTTGAAAATGAGTTATAATAGAATTAAATCTAAATCAACGTAAACATTAAAGGATATGACATGTTTTTCACTGTTATACAGAAAATTGCTGGTGATGAGAAAGCAGTTAACATACTAATATGTTACTCCCTTTTAGATAAATGATATTCGTAATGGATATCCGGCTCAAGACCGTTATCTTATGCAGAGATGAGAAACAGTATCATGGGAATGTTCTGTTTCTTAAACTAGGGTGGTATCACGAGAACCTCGTCCCTTTATAGGGCGGGGTTCTTTTTGTTTTACGTGAAGATTATAAATGGAGGCGTTTATGAATGGACAAAATTAGTATTACATTTCCAGATGGCAACAGTTCTGAATTTGATAAAGGCATTACTACTGAAGAAATCGCACAATCAATCAGTCCTGGGTTAAGAAAAAAAGCAGTAGCAGGTAAATTTAATGGACAAATGGTTGATTTGACTCGTCCACTTGAAGAAGATGGATCAATTGAAATCGTAACTCCTGGCAGTGAAGAAGCACTTGAAGTGTTACGTCACTCTACAGCGCATTTAATGGCACAAGCATTAAAACGTTTGTATGGCGACGTGAAATTCGGTGTAGGTCCTGTCATTGAAGGCGGTTTCTACTATGATTTCGATACTGATGCTAAAATTTCTTCAGATGATTTCCCTGAAATCGAAAAAACAATGAAACAAATTGTAAATGAAAATCATAAAATTGAACGTAAAGTAGTCAGCCGTAATGAAGCGAAAGACTTCTTTAAAGACGATCCGTATAAACAAGAATTAATCGATGCAATTCCTGAAGATGAAAATGTGACACTATATACACAAGGTGAATTCACTGACTTATGCCGTGGTGTACACGTACCATCTACTTCAAAAATCAAAGAGTTCAAACTATTATCTACAGCAGGTGCATATTGGCGCGGTGACAGCAACAATAAAATGTTACAACGTATTTATGGTACAGCGTTCTTTGATAAAAAAGAATTAAAAGTACATTTAAAAATGCTTGAAGAACGTAAAGAACGTGACCACCGTAAAATCGGTAAAGAATTAGACTTATTTATGAACAGTCAATTAGTAGGCGCTGGTTTACCATTATGGTTACCAAACGGTGCAACAATTCGTCGTGAAATTGAACGTTATATCGTAGATAAAGAAGTTAGTTTAGGCTATGACCATGTTTATACACCTGTTTTAGCTAATGTTGACTTATATAAAACTTCAGGACACTGGGATCATTACCAAGATGACATGTTCCCGCCAATGAAATTGGACGAAACTGAAGAAATGGTTTTACGTCCGATGAACTGCCCACACCATATGATGATTTATAAAAATAAACCACATTCATACAGAGAATTACCAATTCGTATTGCTGAATTAGGTACAATGCATCGTTATGAAGCAAGTGGTGCGGTATCAGGCTTACAACGTGTACGTGGTATGACTTTAAATGACGCACACATCTTCGTACGCCCAGATCAAATTAAAGAAGAGTTCAAACGTGTAGTTGAATTAGTTCAAGAAGTATACAAAGACTTTGGTTTCGAAAACTACAGCTTCCGTTTAAGCTATCGTGATCCAGAAGATACAGAGAAATATTTCGATGATGATGAAATGTGGAACAAAGCTGAGGCAATGTTGAAAGAAGCAGTAGATGAAATGAACTTACCGTATGAAGAAGCGGTAGGTGAAGCGGCATTCTACGGTCCTAAATTAGACGTTCAAGTTAAAACAGCTATGGGTAAAGAAGAAACTTTATCAACAGTTCAACTTGACTTCTTATTACCAGAACGTTTCGACTTAGCTTATATCGGTAAAGATGGTGAAGAACACCGTCCAGTAGTTATCCACCGTGGTGTGGTATCAACTATGGAACGTTTCGTAGCATTCTTAACTGAAGAAACTAAAGGGGCTTTCCCAACTTGGTTAGCACCAATGCAAGTTGAAATCATCCCAGTTAATGTGGACTTACATTATGATTATGCACGTCAAATCCAAGATGAATTAAAATCACAAGGTGTGCGTGTAGAAATTGATGATCGTAATGAAAAAATGGGATATAAAATCCGTGAAGCACAAATGCATAAAATCCCATATCAACTTGTAATTGGAGACAAAGAAATTGAAAACAATGAAGTGAACGTGCGTAAATACGGTTCTAAAGATCAAGAAACTGTAGAAAAAGATGAATTCATCTGGAATTTAGTCGATGAAATTCGTCTAAAAAAACAACGTTCAAATTAAGACCTTGAAATCAGTCTGGAATTAAGGTATATTACAATGTAGTTAATTAAATATTAAAAAAGTGTTAGAGGTTGCATCTTTGATGAGTTGCTTATCAGAAGCTTTATTGGAGCGTAGGTTGAATAAGTTAAAGGCAAAGATGCCGAAATTTACAATAGCCATAACTATTGTATTTTGGGTCAGTTTCCGAATAGGAACTGGACTGTCACATAATGTGATGTGCTACCGTATATGATAAATTTCAAGTGATGGTCGCATATCTGTAGCGGCCATCATTTTTTGTATTCATGCAAGCCTCTATACTAAAGAAAGGAATCGATTATGAACAATCAATCTAATCAGGATGCAGGCATCCAAAGAGGTCTGAAAGACCGTCATATTTCCATGATCGCCATCGGGGGATGTATCGGAACAGGATTATTCGTTACATCTGGCGGTGCAATTCATGATGCTGGACCACTCGGCGCATTAATCGCCTACGCAGTTATCGGTATTATGGTGTTCTTCTTGATGACATCATTAGGAGAAATGGCAACGTACTTACCAGTATCTGGTTCATTCAGTACGTACGCAACACGATTTGTAGACCCATCATTAGGCTTTGCTTTAGGATGGAACTATTGGTTTAACTGGGTTATCACTGTAGCAGCTGACGTAACTATTGCAGCGCAAGTGATTCAGTACTGGGATCCAATGAAAGGCATTCCTGCATGGGCATGGAGTGTACTCTTCCTTATCATCATCTTCGCTTTAAACTCATTATCAGTTAGAGTGTATGGTGAAAGTGAATATTGGTTTGCATTAATTAAAGTAATAACAGTTATTGTCTTTATTGGTATCGGTTTACTTACTATTGTCGGTATCATGGGCGGTAAATTCATCGGATTTGAAACATTTACTTCTGGTGACGGCCCGATTTTAGGTGGTAATTTAGGCGGAAGCTTATTATCAATCTTAGGTGTATTCTTAATTGCTGGTTTCTCATTCCAAGGAACAGAGTTAATCGGTATTACAGCAGGGGAATCAGAAAATCCTGAACGTGCTGTACCAAAAGCAATTAAACAAGTATTCTGGAGAATTTTATTATTCTATATCTTAGCTATCTTTGTAATTGGTATGATTATTCCTTATACTCATCCAGCATTGATGGGCGGAGAAGATAACATCGCGACATCACCATTTACATTAGTATTTAAAAATGCTGGTTTAGCGTTTGCGGCATCATTTATGAACGCAGTTATCTTAACTTCAGTATTATCAGCAGGTAACTCTGGTATGTACGCATCAACACGTATGTTGTACTCTATGAGTAAAGATAAACTTGCAGCATCAGCATTTGGTAAAACTACAAAGCATGGTGTGCCATTCTTAGCATTAATCGCAACTGGCGCCGTAACAGTATTAATCTTCTTAATACAACGCTTAAGCGGTGATGCATATGAATACATCGTTGCAGCAAGTGGTATGACAGGCTTTATCGCATGGGTTGGTATTGCAATCAGTCACTACCGATTCAGACGTGCTTTTAAAGTCCAAAATTATGATAAACATGAATTGAAATACAAAGCTAAATGGTTCCCATTCGGTCCGATTTTCGCAGGTATCTTATGTGTGATTGTTATTATCGGCCAAGATGTTGATTTCATTAAAACAGGTGATTTTGATCCAAATCGCTTCATTATCACTTACATGGGTATTCCAGTTTTCTTAGCATTCTTCTTGTATCATAAAATCAGATATAAAACTAAAAAAATTCCATTGAAACAAGTTGACTTAAGTCAAGACGTGGATATGAGCCAATTTAAATAAAGTTAAAAATTTTAATTGACTTTGTCTTGTAATGTTGATATGATTGTATACATTGAATACGAAACGAACCAAGTAGAAGCTTCCCGCTTCTCACCTGTAGCGACGCTTAAGGCTGTTGGCAGGTCCAAAACAACGTTACAATGATGACGTTGACTTTATGGAAAAGAGCGGGCACTTCTGTGTCCGCTCTTTTTTACTTGGGATATTTCGTAAATATAACGGAGGTGTTAACCATAGCAAAAGATCAAACGCAAGTTAACGATAGAATTCGCGCAAGAGAAATTCGTGTCATTGGTCAAGACGGTGAACAAATCGGTGTTAAACAAAAACGTGAAGCATTAGAAATGGCTGATCGTGTTGGTTTAGATTTAGTCGTAGTAGCGCCTAACGCTAAACCACCTGTTGCTCGTATTATGGATTACGGTAAATACAAATTCGAGCAACAGAAAAAAGAAAAAGAAATGAAGAAAAAACAAAAAGTTATCAATGTTAAAGAAATTCGTTTAAGTCCAACAATTGAGGAACATGATTTCCAAACTAAGTTGAAACAAGGACGCAAATTCTTAACTAAAGGCGATAAATGTAAAGTTTCAATTCGTTTCAGAGGACGTGCCATCACTCATAAGGAAATTGGTCAACGTGTATTAGAGAAATTTGCAGGCGAATGCAAAGATATCGCTACAGTTGAACAAAAGCCTAAAATGGAAGGCCGTCAAATGTTTATTATGCTAGCACCACTAGCAGAAAAATAATTTTTAAAGATATTACAGGAGGAATTTCATTATGCCTAAAATGAAAACACACCGCGGAGCAGCTAAACGTGTTAAAAGAACTGCTTCAGGTAAATTAAAACGTTCAAGAGCTTATACTTCTCACTTATTCGCAAACAAAAGCACTAAACAAAAACGTCAATTACGTAAATCAGCTTTAGTTTCTAAAAGTGATATGAAACGTGTAGCACAATTATTAGCTTACAAAAAATAAGTTATTAACGAGATAAACACACAGGTCAGCTTTAGCTTTGAAATAAAGAAAGCGCCTGAAACAAATCAAAAATAATCAGAGTTATAGATATAACCAAGGAGGAATTCAATATGCCACGTGTTAAAGGTGGAACAGTAACAAGAGCGCGTCGTAAAAAAGTAATCAAATTAGCTAAAGGTTACTTCGGCTCTAAACATACTTTATATAAAGTAGCTAAACAACAAGTAATGAAATCAGGTCAATACGCATTCCGTGACCGTCGTCAAAGAAAACGTGATTTCCGTAAATTATGGATCACTCGTATCAATGCAGCAGCTCGTAACCACGGCTTAAGCTACTCAAAATTAATGAATGGCTTAAAACAAGCTGACATCGACATTAACCGTAAAATGCTTTCTGAAATTGCAATTTCAGACGACAAAGCTTTCGGCGAATTAGTTGAAAAAGCTAAAGCAGCTTTAAAATAATTCATTTACAATACTCAATCATTGGTAGATAAGCGTACTGATGATTGAGTTTTTTTAATACAACTTTACGTTGATTTTAAAACTTTGATAGAATACAGACAAGTACATAAACACAAAGTAAAGGAGAAACACATGTCGAAATTTGATGAAAGAATAATTGTAGTACCAAGAGAAATTGTTTTTAACAAAGAAAAAGACGCATTTAATGGTTTCTTATCAAAAAATGATCCGTCAGGGGAAGCGATTTTCGATAACTTAGACAAGTACGAAGTGAAACGTCGCGGTGATATGGAAGAAGATCCGACATATAAACAATTAATTTCATATTGTTTATTAGAGAACGAAAAGGGCGAAATATTAGTATATGAACGCCTTTCTGGTGGCGGTGAAAGTCGTCTGCATGGACAGTCATCAATTGGTGTCGGCGGTCATATGAATGATGTTATGGATGCACAATCTATTAATGAAGTCTTACGTGTGAACGCACAACGTGAACTAGAAGAAGAAGTCGGTCTTAACAGCAGCAAAACACAAAACATGGAATACATTGGTTTTATTAACGATGATACGAACGAAGTAGGAGAAGTTCATTTAGGTGTCGTATTTAAAATCAGAGTAGATTCAAATAGTGTAGAAGCAAAAGAAACTCACACACTTAAAATCAAATGGATGAATCAAGGTAAAATTGAAAATTACGATGATTTTGAAACATGGAGTGCATTAATCTTACAAGCATTTAATTAGAAGCGGGTGTTAATAATGACTGACATAATCCCATTTCCACAAAATCAATCCAAATTGATTAATGATATTAAAACATCTTTTAAGCATGAACAGTATGATAAGATGTATGATCTTTTTATGAAGTATGAAAAAGATTTTGAACTCGAAACTGACTTGGCTTTATTGAAGTGTGAAATGCTTCTGAGAATGGAACAATACTTAGAATTGCGTGAAGAAGCGATTATTTTGTTGAAACAAGGCTTCGATGCATATAATCGCTTAATGGTGTATTATATGACAAGTCTGCATGGGTTAGGCCAATATTATGAATGTGTTAACCTGTTCAATCAGATTATTGATCAAGTAAAAGATCATGATATACGCATGCAGTTGTTTCCTATTAAAGAAGATGCACAAATGCAGCTGAATCAAAATAAAAAGCACTATATTTCAAAAATGAGTCGCTTTACAACGCTGACTATTGATCAACAGTTATATTTATTATTCGATATGATGCATGAAGGCCAATATGGCTTTGCGGAAACTTTTGCGGAAATTTTAAATCAAGAACGACTTCATTCGCATGTGCAAACAATTATCTTAGAATATTTGAAAAAAGCGCAGTATCAACACGAAATCAATTTTGTTAAAAATAATGCAGAATTTAAAGTCGTACCGAAAGCTCTGCCAGGACTTGAATATGCATCTTTTACACAAAAGGTAATTCCAGCGGTGATGCAACAATTTGAAGACCAATTCGGCAGTCAGATGCGAAGTGAAATTTCACAGATGTTGCAAGGTTTTGCAATTGGTATTTATCCATTGGAAATCGAACAAGAAGCACCTGTAGACGCATGGATTGACACATTCTTCAATTATATAGAAGATATGTTGAATCTATCAGAATCAGCAGAGAAACATATGAGTGAACCTGTTTTGAAGTGGATTCATGCGATAGAACAGAATATCACTCAATAATTGGGGTAATATGATATTATTGACCTTGATAGAAAATGAAAAATTAGTTTGTTTTAACATTGCGTATACGTTCTAATCACCAGGTTTGTAACCAATTTATACGTATGCTATAATGAAAAAGTTGAAAAATTAAAAAAGGATTATCATGGAGGTTTTTATACATGACAGCAACATGGGAAAAAAAGGAAGGTAACCAAGGCGTTTTAGAAGTTACAGTTCCTGCTAAAAAAGTAGATCAAGCAATCGATCAAGCATTCAAGAAAGTAGTTAAACAAGTAAATATTCCTGGTTTCCGTAAAGGGAAAGTTCCTCGCCAAATTTTTGAACAACGTTTTGGTGTAGAAGCACTTTACCAAGATGCAGTAGATATCTTATTACCAGAAGCTTATGGTGAAGCTATCGAAGAAACTGGTATTAAACCAGTTGATCAACCAGAAATCGAAGTAACACAAATCGAAAAAGGTAAAGACTTGAAATTCAACGCTACTGTTACAGTTGAACCAGAAGTAAAACTTGGTGAATACAAAGGTCTTGAAATTGAAAGACAAAATGCTGAATTAACAGACGAAGAATTACAAGAACAAATTGATCACAGCTTAGGTCACTTAGCTGAAATGGTAATCAAAGAAGATGGTGCAGTTGAAGAAGGCGATACTGTAAACTTAGACTTCGATGGTTATGTTGATGGTGAACAATTTGAAGGCGGACAAGCTGAAGGTTACGATTTAGAAATCGGTTCAGGTATGTTCATCCCTGGTTTCGAAGAACAATTAGTTGGCTTAAAAACTGGTGAAGAAAAAGACGTTAAAGTTACATTCCCAGAAGAATACCACGCTGAAGAATTAGCTGGTAAAGAAGCAACATTCAAAGTAAAAATCAATGAAATCAAATACAAAAATGTTCCAGAATTAGACGATGAAATTGCGAACGAATTAGATTCAGATGCAGATAACGTTGATGAATATAAAGAAAATCTTCGCAAACGTCTTGAAGAAGAAAAGAAAGTCAATGCTGAAAATATTGAAAAAGAAGAAGCAATCAACAAAGCAGTTGAAAATGCTGAAGTAGATATTCCAGAAGCTATGATTAACACTGAGTTAAACCGTATGATGCAAGAATTCGAACAACGTATTCAACAATCAGGTCTTAACTTAGAAACTTACTTCCAAATCTCTGGTCAAGATGAATCTCAATTAAGAGAACAAATGAAAGACGACGCAGAAGCACGTGTTAAAACTAACTTAACATTAACTGCGATTGCGAATGCTGAAGACGTAGAAGCATCTGAAGAAGATGTTGATAAAGAGTTAGAAGCAATGAGTACACAATTCGGTATCTCTGCTGAAGATATCAAGAAAACATTAGGCAACACTGACTTAATTAAAGGTGATGTACGTGTTAAAAAAGTTATCGATTTATTAGTAGACAATGCTAAATTTGTTGAAGGTAAAGAAGATAACAAAGAAGAAGAAAAAGAAGAAAAATAATTCATTCATTTCCAATTGAATAAATGAATAGGTAGAGGGTGAAGTTGCATGATAACTGATTCATACTGAGATGCATGTGCATCATATGAATTAAAACATGTGATTTCATCCTCTACAGTGATTTACGGTCGAAATCATTTCGTTTTAGATATGCTTGTGCTATATTGTTTGTAAGCAATTTTGTTGCATAACCTTTACAAAATGATATATTCAATATACAAGTTGATAAAGTAATGAAATCACCATAGATAAAATAAAAATAATTGTAAATGAACTAAAACCTGCAAAAATGTCGGATATATACAGGTTTTAAAAGAAACGATAAAGTCTATAAACACATTTATTGCATACTATAAAGTGTTTTAGTATAGTCTTTATGGAATAGAGGTGTAAATAATAAATGTTTAAGTTCAATGAAGATGAAGAAAAATTGAAATGTTCTTTCTGTGGTAAAGACCAAGACCAAGTTAAGAAACTTGTAGCTGGTAGCGGCGTGTACATTTGTAATGAATGTATTGAATTATGTTCAGAGATTGTTGAAGAAGAACTTGCGCAAACTGCTACAGAAGAATTTACAGATTTACCGACCCCGAAAGAGATTATGGATCAATTAAACAACTATGTAATTGGTCAAGAAAAAGCTAAGAAATCATTATCTGTTGCTGTATACAACCACTACAAACGTATCCAACAACTAGGACCGAATGATGACGATGTAGAACTACAAAAAAGTAACGTTGCTTTAATCGGACCTACAGGTAGCGGTAAAACATTACTTGCACAAACTTTAGCTAAAACATTGAATGTTCCATTTGCGATTGCGGATGCAACAAGTTTAACTGAAGCAGGTTATGTTGGTGAAGACGTAGAAAATATCTTACTACGTTTAATCCAAGCAGCTGACTTTGATATTGATAAAGCTGAAAAAGGTATTATTTACGTGGATGAAATTGATAAGATTGCACGTAAATCAGAAAACACTTCAATTACACGTGATGTGTCAGGTGAAGGTGTTCAACAAGCATTGCTTAAAATTCTAGAAGGTACAACTGCAAGTGTTCCACCTCAAGGCGGACGTAAGCATCCTAACCAAGAGTTTATTCAAATTGATACAACGAATATCTTATTTATCCTTGGTGGTGCCTTTGATGGTATCGATGATGTCATCAAACGTCGTTTAGGTGAAAAAGTAATCGGCTTCGCAAGCAATGAAGCGGCGAAAGTTGATGAAAGTGCACTATTAGAACACATTCGTCCAGAAGATTTACAATCTTATGGATTAATTCCAGAATTTATCGGACGTATTCCAATTGTCGCAAACTTAGAAACATTAGATATTTCAGCATTGAAAAATATCTTAACGCAACCTAAGAATGCGTTAGTTAAACAATACAAAAAAATGCTTGAGCTAGATCATGTTGAACTAGAATTTACTGAAGAAGCTTTAACAGCGATTGCTGAAAAAGCTATCGAACGTAAAACTGGTGCACGTGGCTTACGTTCAATCATTGAAGAGTCATTAATTGAAATCATGTATGATATTCCATCTACTGATGATGTAGCAAAAGTGGTTATCACTGCTGATACAATCAATAATGAATCTACACCAGAATTGTACGATGCGGAAGGAAACAAAGTGAATTTAGAAAAAACTTCTGCATAGTTTAGATAAATCAAGCACTCTTTTACTCTGTTGAGAGTAGGAGAGTGCTATTTTTATGGGCATTTTTGATAATAGATTCACTTTTAAAATTAAAATTTGATATAATGAAACGCGAATCAATCTAAAAGTAGTAGAAAAGAGGTCGAATATGAATATCAACCCAAATAATATAGAACTGTTAATCAGTGCAGTCAAACCTGATCAGTATCCAGAAACAGGACTTGATGAAGTGGCGTTAAGCGGGCGTTCAAATGTAGGCAAATCAACGTTCATCAATAGTATGATTGGACGTAAAAATATGGCAAGAACTTCACAACAGCCAGGGAAAACACAAACATTGAATTTTTATGATATAGATCAACAACTTGTTTTTGTGGATGTACCAGGTTATGGCTATGCGAAAGTAAGTAAAAAACAGAGAGAACAGTTTGGTAAAATGATTGAAAAATATATTACTGAACGTGAACAATTGAAGCTGGTAATCCAATTAATTGATATTAGACATGCGCCTACTCAAGACGATGTACTGATGTATGATTTCTTAAAGTATTATGATCTGCCGGTTTTAATCATTGCGACGAAACAAGATAAAATCGCTAAAGGTAAGATTCAAAAGTATCTTAAAGTGATTAGAGAAAAACTTGAAATGGAAAGTGAAGATACAATTATCAGTTATTCATCGATAAATAATAAGAATCAACAAGTGATATGGAATGCGATTCAAAGTTATTTATAATGAGTTTTATGTAAAAAGGTGACCTTTATTATTTATGAAACCTATGAATCATGATAAAGACTGTGAGTATCAACTTTTTAGCAAATGTGTCAATAATATGGATGTAGTTAGCATTTAAAGTGAAATATGACAAAATTATGACTAGACCTTTTCTAGATTAGAATATTTCTAATTAAAAAGGTTTGATGACTTTAAGGTTTAAATTTGTGTGTTATAATTAGTGTATTGTCAATAGTATGGAGGGCGTTAAAAATGCATATAATTGCGATAAGCATCAACCATCGTACCGCTGATGTAGCACTGAGAGAGAAAGTTGCTTTCAAAGCTGATGCCATACAAGAATCGCATATTGATTTATTTGAAACTAAATCAATATTAGAAAACGTGATTTTATCAACATGCAACCGAACAGAAGTCTATGCAGTAGCAGACCAGATTCACACTGGACGTTATTACATCCAACGCTTTTTAGCGCGTAAATTCGGTTTAGAAGTTGAAGAAATCAAATCAATGTCTGAAGCATTGGTGGGGGATGAAGCTGTAGAACATTTATTTAATGTAACTTCAGGCTTAGATTCTATTGTGTTAGGGGAAACACAAATTCTTGGCCAAATGAGAGATGCATTCTTTACAGCACAAGAAGTTGGTACAACAGGTACGATTTTCAATCATTTATTTAAACAAGCAATCACATTTGCGAAACGTGCACATCATGAATCTGATATTGCTGATAATGCTGTCAGTGTTTCATATGCAGCCGTAGAATTAGCTAAAAAAGTATTCGGCAATCTTAAATCACAACACGCTGTGATTATTGGTGCCGGCGAAATGAGTGAACTCTCATTACTGAACCTAATGGGTTCAGGTATCGAACATGTTACGGTTGTGAATAGAACAGCTGAGCGTGCACGTCAATTAGCAGAGAAGCATCAAGCTTCTTATGCCACTATGGAAGAATTAGAAAACTTATTAGTCAATGCGGATATAGTAATTAGTTCAACAAGTGCATCTGACTATATTATTACTCGAAATATGATGGAATCTGTAAAACGTCAACGTAAACAAGAGTCAATGGTTTTAATCGATATTGCGGTACCTAGAGATATTGATCCAGCTATTGAATCCGACATGAACATTTTCAGCTACGATATCGATGACCTTAAAGGACTTGTTGATGCTAATTTACGTGAAAGAGAAGCAGCAGCAGCGCAAATCGCTGAACAAATTCCACATGAAATCGCAACGCATAACGATTGGGTCAACATGTTAGGTGTCGTTCCTGTTATCAGAGCTTTACGTGAAAAAGCAATGCATATCCAACAAGAAACTATGGATAGCATTGACCGTAAATTACCTGATTTAAGTGAACGTGAACGTAAAGTGATTTCTAAACATACTAAAAGTATCATTAATCAAATGTTGAAAGATCCGATTAAACAAGCTAAAGAATTGAGTAATGATAAAAATAGCAGTGAAAAATTAGAGCTGTTCCAAAATATCTTTGATATTGAAGCTGAAAGCGAATATGAAAAGAGTGTTGCAAAAAAAGAACGCCGACTTTCAGCAAGACAAATCTTAGGTTTTGATTAAACAGCCATAGTATGGTGATGATATGCAAGATATATTTTTCGTGCGTTTCCATGAAGTAACCTTGCTGATTTATTTACTCAGTATTTCTTGCTATTTTTATGATTTTTTTAAAAAGAATCATAAAATTAGAACCTTAGGGTTCTACACACTAGGGATTGTTTGGTTACTGCAAACAATCTCTTTGTCTTTATATATCAATATGGCCAGAGCGGTTCCGCTCGGTTCGGTCTTTGATGTGTTTTATTTTTTAAACTGGATGATTTTATCGATTTCTATAGTCATCAGTGTTGTAAAACATTTAGACTTTTCTATATTTTTGTTTAATGCCATTGGGTTTGTTGTGATGTCGATACATACCTTCAGACCAAATGAAACATATATTCGAGATGCAGAATTCAATGTTAAACATGAATTGTTGATTATACATGTCTCACTGGCCATTATCAGTTATGCATTATTTTCACTCGCATTTGTAAATGGTGTGTTATATGTATTGCAGTATCGTAACCTTAAACACAAGCATTTCGATCAAAAATATTTTAGAATAGGTAGTGTGTACAGCTTAGAAAAGATGACGTTTTATTCAACAGTCATCGGATTAGTTATTTTAATTATCGGAGTAATTTTAGGCGCACAATGGGGTTTTCAGACAATAGGTTTCAATATTTTGCTAGATCCTAAAGTGGTATCTTCAATAATTGTAATGATTTGTTATGGTATCTACATTCTCTTACGAACAAGAAAATGGGTAAGCCCTTTAAATCATGTTTTATTTAATATGCTGATTTATCTTTTCAGTATGTTCAACTTATTGTTTATTTCTCATTTTCCGAATTTCTTCGGATAAAGTATAACCTTATGCAGAGGAGGACGTTGGCATGCGTAAGCTTGTCGTTGGTTCAAGAAGAAGTAAATTGGCATTGACTCAGAGTCGTCAATTTATTGAAAAGTTAAAAGAGGTACAACCAGATTTAGATATTGAAATCAAAGAAATCGTCACAAAAGGTGATCAGATTGTAGATAGACAACTTTCTAAAGTCGGGGGTAAAGGTTTGTTTGTTAAAGAAATACAACAAGCCTTATTTGACCATGAGATTGATTTAGCCATTCACTCTTTAAAAGACGTGCCAAGTGAATTACCAGAAGGGCTAACACTTGGCTGTGTTCCTGATAGAGAAATTCCATTTGATGCATTTATTTCTAAAAATCATGTGAAACTTGCAGATTTACCGGATGGTAGCATTGTTGGTACAAGTTCTTTAAGACGTGGCGCACAAATTCTAGCAAAATACCCTAATCTTGAAATCAAATGGATTAGAGGTAATATCGATACAAGACTTAATAAACTAGAAACTGAAGATTATGATGCGATTATTCTCGCAGCTGCAGGCCTACGTAGAATGGGTTGGTCTGATGATATCGTTACCGAGTATTTACAACCAGATTTACTCATTCCAGCAATCGGTCAAGGTGCACTAGGAATTGAATGTCGTAGTGATGACGAAGAACTTCTAGACCTGTTGAAAAAAGTGCATAATCAAAGCGTAGCAGAATGCGTTACTGCAGAGCGTACGTTCCTTAAAGAAATGAACGGTAGTTGCCAAGTCCCTATTGGAGGTTACGCAACTGTTGATAATGACGGACAGCTAACATTTACAGGCTTGATCATGTCACCTGACGGTAAACAACGCTTTGAACATACAGTTAACGGACAAAACCCAGTTGAACTTGGCAAAGCAGCAAGTGATGTCTTGAAAGAACAAGGTGCATATGAAATCATTAAAGCATTAAATGATGAAGCCTAATCTATAAGTCGGAGATGAATTGCTATGAGTGCATCAGTCATAATGACGCAATCTAGTTCAATGCCAACAGAAGATCAAAGATGGATACATTTGCCTTTTATTAAATTAGAACCACTCGCTTTTGATGATTCTGTATTAAATCGTTCTTATACTTGGCTTGTATTTTCTTCTAAAAATGCAGTGCGATATTTTTTACCGTATCTTTCACTATTACGCTATGAAAAGGTAGCAGTTATAGGTGAAAAAACACAACGCTTTTGTGAACAACATGGTATAGAAGTAGATTTTTGTCCTGAAGATTTTTCACAAGAAGGATTTCTAGATAAGTTTACGTTCAAAGAAGGAGCCTCTATTTTTATACCCAGCAGTAAAGCAGCACGACCTATATTAGAAGAGGTATTAAAAGAACGTGGGGCAGATGTGGTAAAAATTGATTTATATGAACCTGTTGAGCATCAACAGAATATTCTTTATGCGATTAAGTTGTTAAAAGAACAGTCAGCTGATGGTATTGCATTTGCGAGTTCATCTTCCGCTGAGAACTTTTTTAAAGCATTAAAACGCTGCCAAGTACAACCAGATTTTGAGTGTTATGCTATTGGTCAACCAACTTATGAAACAGTTCGTAAAAATGGTTATGATGCTGTCATAGCACAAAAACAAACAATTGATGGTTTAATCTATACAATAAAAGAAAGTAGGAATCTTAAATGAGTTTTGATAGACACAGAAGATTACGTATTAATGAATCAATGCGCAGTCTTGTAAGAGAAAATCACGTACGTAAAGAAGATTTGATTTATCCTATCTTTGTCGTAGAAAGAGACGATGTTAAACAAGAAATTCCATCTATGCCAGGGATTTATCAAATCAGCTTGAATCACCTAGAAGAAGAATTGCAAGAAGCTTATGATTTAGGTATCAGAGCGGTGATGTTCTTTGGTGTCCCAAATGAAAAAGATTCAGTGGGTACAGGTGCTTATGCACATGAAGGTATCATACAACAGGCAACTAGAAAATCTAAAAAACTTTATCCAGACATGTTAGTGTTAGCAGATACATGTTTATGTGAATATACAGATCATGGCCACTGCGGTTTAATTGATGATCATACACATGATGTTGATAATGATAAAACATTACCATTGCTTGTGAAAACAGCAATTTCTCAAGTAGAAGCGGGTGCTGATATTATTGCGCCAAGTAATATGATGGATGGTTTTGTGACTGAAATTCGTAAAGGTTTAGATGATGCAGGTTACTACAATATTCCAATCATGAGCTATGGTATTAAATATGCATCAAGTTTCTATGGTCCATTCCGTGATGCTGCTGAATCAACACCATCATTTGGTGATCGCAGAACATATCAAATGGATCCAGCTAACCGTCGTGAAGCACTGCTTGAACTTGAAAGTGACTTAAAAGAAGGTGCAGATATGATGATTGTGAAACCTGCATTAAGTTACTTAGACATTATCAGAGATGTTAAAGAAAGAACGAATGTTCCAGTTATCGCATATAATGTCAGCGGTGAATACAGTATGGTTAAAGCAGCTGCATTACAAGGATGGATTGACGAAGAACGTAACGTTATGGAACAAATGGTTTCAATGAAACGTGCAGGTGCAGACATGATTATTACGTATTTCGCGAAAGATGTTTGTCGTTATTTAGATAAGGAGGACAAATAAATGAGTTACGAAAAGTCTATTGAAGCATTTAAAAAAGCAGAACAATTAATGCCTGGCGGTGTGAATAGTCCAGTTCGTGCATTTAAATCTGTAGATATGCCAGCAATCTTTATGGATCATGGTAAAGGTTCTAAAATCTATGATATCGATGGAAATGAGTATATTGATTATGTATTAAGCTGGGGACCTTTAATTTTAGGTCATGAAAACAAACAAGTGATTGACAGCTTGCATAAAGCAGTCGATAAAGGTACAAGTTTTGGTGCTTCTACATTAGAAGAAATTAAATTGGCAGAGCTTGTAGTCGACCGTGTACCATCAATTGAAAAAGTCAGAATGGTTTCATCAGGTACAGAAGCAACTCAAGATACAATTCGTTTGGCTAGAGGTTACACAGGCCGCGATAAAATCGTGAAGTTTGAAGGCTGCTACCATGGTCATAGTGACTCACTTTTAATTAAAGCGGGTTCTGGTGTTGCGACTTTAGGTTTACCAGATTCTCCTGGCGTACCTGAAGGAACAGCAAAAAGTACGATTACAGTGCCTTATAACGATTTAGATGCGATTAAACAAGCGTTTGAAATGTATGGCGATGACATTGCCGGCGTGATTGTAGAACCTGTAGCAGGTAATATGGGGGTTGTTCCACCAATTGAAGGTTTCTTACAAGGATTAAGAGATATCACGAATGAGTATGGTTCATTATTAATCTTTGACGAAGTTATGACTGGCTTCAGAGTTGGTTATAACTGTGCACAAGGTTACTTCGATGTTATGCCTGACTTAACTTGCTTAGGTAAAGTAATCGGTGGCGGTTTACCAGTCGGTGCATTCGGCGGTAAAGCGGAAATTATGGATAAAATTGCGCCAGTTGGTTCAATTTATCAAGCAGGTACATTATCAGGTAACCCATTAGCAATGACAAGTGGTTATGAAACATTGAGTCAACTTACACCAGAAAGCTACGAATACTTCAATGAACTTGGAGATATTTTAGAAGAAGGTTTGAAAAAAGTTGCGAAAAAACATAATGTACCATTAACAGTTAACCGAGCAGGTTCAATGATTGGTTACTTCTTAAATGAAGGTCCAGTGACTAACTTTGCTCAAGCAAACCAAAGTGACTTGAAACTCTTCTCAGAAATGTATCGTGAAATGGCTAAAGAAGGCGTCTTCTTACCACCATCTCAATTCGAAGGTACATTCTTATCTACTGCGCATACAAAAGAAGATATTGAGAGAACAATTGAAGCGTTTGATAAAGCATTTGAACGCGTCACAAATAAATAATATAAATTCACTTAATTAGAGAGTGAGACATCAAATTCTAGGTGTCTCACTCTCTTTTTGTATAAATTATTTTTGTGAACGATTATAATATCGGTTAGAAATCAATTCTTATAACTTTCGTATAAAGCGTGTTATGATGATAATGAATGAAAAGTAGTGGGATAAGGGTAGTGGTAATCAATGAATAAAAAATTGCGTAATAATATTATCGTATTATTACTAGCAATCGTTATCAGTTTGATTCTATCTGCAATGAATATCATGCTGCCTTATATGTTTGGTCCTATAATCGCAAGTATCATTTGTATCCGAGTCTTCAAGTTGGAAGTAGAATGGCCGTTTTGGCTCAGTCAGTTGGGTTTAATTTTACTAGGGGTACAAATTGGATCCACATTTACACGGACGGTTTTAAATGATATTACGCAAAACTGGTTATCTATTGTTTTAGTAACAGTATTGCTGTTGGGGATGGCAATACTGATTGCATATTTCTTTAAAAAGATTGCAAAAGTAAATAATGAAACAGCATTGTTAAGTGTTATTCCTGGAGCATTAAGCCAGATGTTAATTATGGCTGAGGAAGACAAGCGTGCCAATATATTAGTAGTGAGTTTAACACAGACTTCACGTGTTATCTTCGTAGTCATCTTGGTTCCAATGATGTCTTATTTTATGTCGAGTGGAAGCGGAGAAGCATCTAGCAGTAAATTGGTGGAACTTGAACCGCTCACTCACGTGTTGAATATTGGACAAATCGTATTGTTGATTGTTGCTATTGCGATCGTTTACTTTGTAATGGCAAAAATTAATTTTCCAACGAAGCAATTGCTGGCTCCAATTGTGGTATTAATTGCTTGGAACATGTTTACGAATGAAACATTTTCACTGGATAACTATTTAATTGCAGCAGCACAGATTGCCTATATGATTAGAATCGGTATTCAAATTTCTAAATTAATGAATGATTTAAAAGGACGCGTGGCAGTTGCTATTGCTTTCCAAAATGTAATGCTCATCTTATTAGCTGGTGTCATGGTCTATTTAATATCACTCTTTAATCATATGCCGTTAAATGATTTATTCTTAGGTGCAGCACCCGGAGGTATGAGTCAAATTGTCTTGGTTGCGATGGAAACACATGCTGATGTAGCCATCATTTCTAGTTTCCATATCTTTAGAATTTTCTTCATTTTATTCTTAATCGCGCCAATCATAAAATATTTCTTAAGCTATACTGAGCGTAAACTGAATAAGTAGCACATGAAAATAACCGCCCGATGAGGCGGTTATTTTGTATACATCTTATTAAATTAATGTGTTTCACCTAATGCGATAGTTTCATCACGATTATCTGCTGATAACTCTGAGATTGCCGCTTCCAACCCTTTAACAATAGTATCTAGCGCCATAGAAGGTGTATTCGGTTTATTCGTGACTTGTTCAGGAATGAACGGTACATGAATAAAACCAAATTGAATATAAGGGAAAGTAGTCGCATGCAAATATCCTAATTGATAGAGTACATGATTACATACAAAAGTTCCTGCAGTATTTGAAAGTGAAGCAGGAACACCTGCATCTTTAATCGCTTGTGTAAGGCGTTTTACTGGCATATTTGAAAAGTAAGCAGGTGCGCCATCTTCTTGAATAACTTCATCAATGGGTTGATTACCTTTATTATCTGCAATTCTTGCATCATCTACATTAATGCCGACACGTTCGGGTGTTAAATCAAATCTGCCGCCAGCTTGTCCAATAGCAAGTACCGCATCATATGTTTCAATTTTAAGTTGTTGTTTAATAGCTTCAACCGATTCGTTGAATACAGTAGGGATTTCTAATTTCGTAATCGTATGTTCACCGATTGTTTCTGGTAATAACTTCACTGCTTCTAAAGCTGGATTTGTTTTTTCTTTGCCAAACGGATCAAAAGCTGTAACTAAAATATTCATGTTATCTTCTCCTTTATCTGTTTATTAAAATGCCCAGAAATACATTAATCCGATATGTACTAAGATTAATATGAAAGCAACTGGGATTTGTGCTTTGATGACACTGAATTCATTTTTCATTTCTAATAAAGCAACAGGTAATGTATTGAAGTTTGCGGCCATTGGCGTTAATAAAGTACCACAGAAACCACCAGTCATCGCTAGTGCACCAGCAATTGCAGGGTCAGCACCTTGTGCAATGACGAAAGGAATACCAATGCTTGCGGTAATAACAGTAAAAGCTGCAAATGCATTACCCATCAACATTGTGAAAATGACCATACCTAATATATACGCAGTGGCGCCAATTAAGTGATTGCCTTCAGGTAAGAAACTTGAAATACCGTTAGAAATCACTTTGCCAACACCGCTGACTGTAAATAGTACTCCTAATGCTGCTAAGAATTGCGGTAAGATACCAACTGTCCCAACTTGTTGTGTCAATCTATCACTGTCATATAACATGTATTTTGCTTGAGGCTTGATAATGAAATACGCAGCAATCAAACCGACAACTGAAGCAATTCCTAAGCCAATGGCGCCACCAAGAGGTGTCCAGTTTGAAATGATGACAGCTACAACAGCTAAAACAACTGCTGGCCAAAAGAGTTTATTGCCAAAACGTTCAGCGCCTTGATTACCTTGTTCCTCAGTAACGTCCACAATGTTTTTGATAGTAACCTGACGTGTTAATGTTAATAGTCCCATTAACAAGATAAGTGCACCATTGATTACGTTTGGTATATACGGTCCAAAAATAAATGTTATCGCAAGCAATACCCAAAAGAGGGCAGTGCCAATACGTTTTTCTTTGTTTGGATCTCGCAATACACGGTAAGCTGTATAAAGTAATTGGATACCAATTAAAATATAAAAGAACTCAAGGATAGTATCTAATGTATGTTGACTCATGCTTGATCCTCCTTGTTTCTGTATTTACGTTCTAGGTAACGGTCTAACAAAATATTTTTAACTACGACAATCAGAATTGTGATGATTGCGATTGGTACAGAAGCAAGTGCTAAACTGACCGCATTGACTTTAATATCAAGTGAATTGAATGTACCGACCATTAAAAGTACGCCAGCAGCACCTACAAATAAATTCTGGCCAAAGAAGTTACCGTAGTTCTCCATAGCCGAAGCTTCTGCTTTAATTTTCTCCACATCTTTTTCATCGATTTGTTCAGGTTTTAAATTATATTTTGTTTTCAATGCCCCTTGAACCATCGGATTAATTAACGGACGTACGAATTGAGGATGACCTCCGATCCGAATGGAAGCGAGTCCTGCAATTTCTCTAATTAATAAATATAAGGATAATAAACGTCCGCTGGTCATGGATTTAACCTTTCCGATTAATACGGTTGCTTGTTTTTTTAATCCAAATCGTTCAATTAAACCAACCATAGGTAAGGTTAATAAGAAAAGAGATACCAGGCGATTATCGACAAAAGCTTTGCCGAGGACGTCTAATATTTCAAAGAAATCCATACCGGATACAAGTCCGGTTACAATTGCAGCAGCTAAAGTAACCGCAATCGTATCAAACTTAAATAGGAATCCGATAATAATAACTAGAATACCTATTAATTTTAACCATTCCATAAAATGCCCCCTTAAAATTTAATATATTTGATATTCTAGCATAAAATAGAGAGAATTTTACGACAATTTTAAATTTTAAAATAAAATAGGAACACAACCGTGTTCCTACTGTTTTGATGGCTTATAAGGACAACCAATCAAGTGGGCGTCATAGAGACCTGCTGCTTCTAAAAATGAAAACATCGTTACAGGACCCATAAACTTAAAGCCATATTTCTTTAAATCTTTAGACATTTTTTTAGCGCGTTCATCGACGGTGATACGGTCTTTAGATGAACGATATCGCAAATCAATCGGCTGATTATCAACGTATGACCACAGAAAATCACTAAAACTGCCATGTTCTTTTTCAATTTGAATATAGCCTTTTGCTTGGCTGACAATTGCTTCTAACTTCTTTCTATAATGAACGATATTAGGAAATTCCATGAGTTCATCAATATCTTTTTCTGTCATTTGTGCAATTTTATGAGGGTCAAATTGATAGAAAGCATCACGATATGCAGAACGTTTCTTTAAAATCGTTAACCAAGAAAGTCCTGCATGTTGTGATTCTAGAGCCATTAGTTCAAATAATTTTTGACTATCATAAAGCGGCTGACCCCATTCTTTATTATGATATTCAATATAGAGTGGATCAGTTGTGTTGAATGCACATTCATTCATAAAATTTCATTCCTTCGCATTGACTTATTTTAGAGTTCTATTATACTATAAATTAGTAGAGAATATGATTTCGGGAAGAGTAGACAGTTGATTAATTTCAAAGAGAATGTATGGTTGGTGAAAATACATAATTGATGCTGTTGAAGGTAGCCCGCTTAGATCTTTAGCTGAACAGTACAGTAGGTTAAAGCGTGTATTGAGCGTTAATCATTATGAAGTGCAATATAGATGAACTATGTTGAATTTAGGTGGTACCACGGAACATCCGTCCTATGTATAGGAACGGGTGTTTTTTATTTTAAGGAGGAATTGTCCTATGGAAATGAAACCAAAATACAATCCGAATGAGGTTGAAGCTGGACGCTATCAAGAATGGGTAGAGAAAGGCTATTTCAAACCTAACGGAGACACATCAAAAGAAACGTATACGATTGTTATCCCACCTCCGAATGTAACTGGTAAATTACATTTAGGTCATGCTTGGGATACAACGTTACAAGACATTTTAACACGTATGAAACGTATGCAAGGTTACGATACATTGTATCTGCCTGGTATGGACCATGCGGGTATTGCGACACAAGCAAAAGTTGAAGCAAAATTACAAGAACAAGGTATTTCAAGACATGACTTAGGTCGTGAGAAATTCTTAGAAGAAGTTTGGAGCTGGAAAGAAGAATATGCTTCATTTATTCGTCAACAATGGGCAAAATTAGGTCTTGGACTTGATTATGATAGAGAACGCTTCACATTAGATGAAGGTTTAAGTAAAGCGGTTAAAAAAGTCTTTGTAGATATGTATAACAAAGGTTTAATTTATCGTGGCGAACGTATTATCAACTGGGACCCTGTTGCGAAAACAGCGATTTCTGATATTGAGGTTATTCACGAAGACACACCAGGTAAATTCTATCATTTTAAATATCCTTATGCTGATGGCGAAGGATATATTGAAATTGCTACAACACGTCCTGAAACAATGTTAGGGGATACTGCAATTGTCGTTAACCCTAATGATGAACGTTATAAAGATGTTATTGGCAGAAAAGTTATTTTACCGATTGTCGGTCGCGAGTTGCCAATTTTAGCGGATGAATATGTAGACGTTGAATTTGGTAGTGGTGCTATGAAAGTAACACCAGCACATGACCCTAATGACTTTGAATTAGGTAAAAGACATAACCTTGAATCTATTATCGTCATGGATGAATCAGGTAAAATGAACGACAAAGCTGGTAAATACGAAGGTATGGACCGCTTCGAATGTCGTGACCAATTAGTAGAAGACTTAAAAGCAGAAGACTTAGTGATTAAAATTGAAGATCACACACATGCTGTTGGACATTCTGAAAGAAGCGGTGCCATCGTAGAACCTTACTTATCTACACAATGGTTCGTAAATATGGAACCTCTAGCAAAACGTGCACTTGATAATCAAAAAACAGATGATCGTGTGAATTTTGTACCTGAACGTTTTGAACATACATTTAATCAATGGATGGAAAATATCCGTGACTGGACAATTTCACGTCAATTATGGTGGGGTCATCAAATCCCAGCTTGGTATCATAATGAAACAGGCGAAATTTATGTAGGAGAAGAAGCACCAGAAGATATTGAAAACTGGACACAAGATGAAGATGTATTAGATACATGGTTCTCTAGTGCTTTATGGCCATTCTCAACACTTGGTTGGCCAGATACTGAAGCAAAAGATTTTGAACGCTACTATCCAACTAATGCATTAGTTACAGGTTATGACATTATCTTCTTCTGGGTTGCACGTATGATTTTCCAAGGATTAGAATTTACAGATCAACGTCCTTTCAATGATGTATTATTACATGGTTTAGTTCGTGCTGAAGATGGTCGTAAAATGAGTAAATCATTAGGTAACGGTGTAGATCCTATGGATGTTATCGACCAATATGGTGCAGACAGCTTAAGATACTTCTTAGCTACAGGTTCATCTCCAGGTCACGATTTACGTTATTCAACTGAAAAAGTAGAATCAGTTTGGAACTTCATTAACAAAATTTGGAACGCTGCACGTTTCAGCTTGATGAATATTGGTGAAGACTTCAAATTTGAAGATATCGACTTATCTCAAAACTTATCACTTGCTGATAAATGGATTTTAACGCGATTAAACGAAACAGTTAAAACGGTAACTGACTTAAGTGATAAATATGAATTTGGTGAAGTTGGACGTGCTTTATATAACTTTATTTGGGATGAATTCTGTGACTGGTATATCGAAATGAGTAAAATTCCAATGAATGGTGAAGACGAAGCGCAAAAACAAGTTACACGTTCAGTCTTATCTTATGTATTAGACCGTACAATGCGTATGTTGCATCCTTATATGCCATTTGTGACAGAAGAAATTTGGCAAAACTTACCGCACGAAGGTGAAACAATTGTGACAAGCGCTTGGCCACAAGTTCAAACTGAATTTATGTATGAAGACAGTAAACAAGCGATGCAATATGTCGTAGAAATTATTAAAGCTGTCCGTCAAGCTCGTTCAGAAGTGAACACACCGCTTTCAAAAGCAATTCCGATTTATATTAAAACGAAAAATTCGGAAATCACTCAAATGCTTGAAGAAAATAAACATTACATTGACCGCTTCGGCCACCCAAGCGAGTTAATCATTTCAACAGATATCGAAACACCTGATAAAGCAATGACTTCTGTAGTCGGTGCAGGTGAAGTGATTTTACCATTAGAAGGTTTAATCGATATGGATAAAGAGATTGCACGTTTAGAAAAAGAATTAGATAAATGGCAAAGCGAACTTGATCGTGTCGATAAAAAATTATCAAACGAAAACTTCGTTAATAAAGCGCCTGAAAAAATTATCAATGAAGAACGTGCCAAAAAAGAAGATTATCAAGAAAAATATGATAGCGTCAAAGCTAGAATTGAACAATTAAAAGCATAGGAGTCCTGATAATGAATTACCTAGACAGCTTATATTGGATACACGAAAGAAATAAGTTTGGTATCAAACCAGGCACAAAACGCATGGAGTGGATGCTAGAACGCCTAGGTCATCCAGAACAAAACATTAAAGGCATCCATGTCGGCGGAACAAATGGCAAAGGTTCTACAGTCGCATATCTACGTGCTGCACTTGTCGAGAATGGTTATGATGTCGGTACATTTACTTCACCCTATATTGAAACGTTCAATGAGAGAATCAGCTTAAACGGGATGCCAGTCAGCTATGATGTTATCGTTGACCTGGTTGCTCGTGTGAAGCCGATAAGTGAAGAGATGGAAGCGGAAACTGAATATGGAACAGCAACTGAATTTGAAATTATAACAACGATGATGTTCTTATACTTCGGCGCGATCCGACCTGTAGACTTTGTGATTGTTGAAGCAGGACTTGGTATTAAAAATGATTCGACAAATGTATTTTCACCTATTTTGACAATTCTAACGAGCATTGGTTTAGATCATACAGATTTATTAGGTTCAACTTATTTGGATATTGCTAAAGATAAAGGTGATATTATTAAAGCGGATACGCCGTTTGTTTATTCTGTTAAAGAAGATGGTGCTTTAAAATACTTAAGTGAATATGCAGAAAAACAACAAGCGCCTGCTTATGAGTTGGATAAAGATATTTCTGTTGTTTCAGAAGAAGATGAATTTACGTATCGCTTTAAAGATTATGAATTAGAAAACATAGCGTTGCATATGCTTGGCGAACATCAAAAAGAAAATGCAGCTTTAGCGATTACAGCGTTAATTGTGATGTTTGAAGCGGGACAAATTCAGTTAGACTTCAATAAAATGATTAAAGCTATGGAAGAAGTCAGCTGGACAGGGCGTATTGAAGAAGTTAAAGAAAAACCGCTTATGATTATTGATGGCGCTCATAACAATGAAAGCATCGATGCATTAGTGAGTACAATTCAAAATTATTATCATAAAGATAAGGTTGATATTTTGTTCTCAGCTGTAAGCGGCAAACCAATTCATCATATGTTAGAAGATTTAGGACAAATTGCAGATCATGTTTATATCACAGACTTTGATTTCTATCGTGCGAAGCCAAAAGAAGAAATCGCAAATGAAGCAGAACATTTTGATCCAATTTTAATTGATGACTATGTAGACTTTGTAGAGAATTATGAAGGCGATACATTGGTTATTACTGGCAGCTTATACTTCATCAGTGAAGTGAAAGCAAAAGTGAACTTTGAAGCTTAATGGCTTTAATTAAATATTAAATACTAAACTCCTTTTGAGATGACGTTTATTCACGGCCATTTCAGAAGGAGTTTTTAATGTTTTCTGCATGTAAAAATGACAATTATATATGGTGTTTGTTCGTAAAAAATTAAAATAAAATATTTTATACATACTATTTGAAAATGACCTTCCTAGCACGTATAATAACGTTGATATTTCAGAAAGTAGGTGAAGCTTCTGCACGTTATTGTAGCTGTCCTAATCACTTCAGTGCTTGAAAGTTTTTTGTATCAACTGTGTTTTGTTAAAACATTAAACTTCAGTTATATGAAACAACGTTCAAAATGTGAAACGTGTCATCATGATTTAAAATGGTATGATTTAGTTCCGATTATTAGTTTTGTGATATTAAAAGGCCGATGTCGATATTGTAGACATAAGCTTTCTAAATTACATGTTATTGGTGAATTATGTGCGTTATTGCCAATCGGTTTGCTTGTTTTCAATGTAATTTACCCATCTTCTGCATTATTTCTTGCTTTATATTTATTTCTGCTCGTTGCTGCACTGTATGATATGCATACACATACGATTCCCGTCCACTTTGATTTAATTTTTATTATAGTTGTCATAGCCTTAGCGCCAAAGGTGTTTATAACGCAAATTGGTATTGTAATTTTGCTTCACATTTTATTTATACTTGCACCTCATGCGATAGGGTACGGAGACATTTTAATTTTCACTTTACTCAGTCTCGTCTTTCCTTATTTATTTTTCCTCATGATATTCTGTATGACTTTTATTATTGGTGGTTTATTTATGATAATGTTTCGTTTGTTCACGAAGCGTAGAATATTAGAAGTGCCACTTATCCCCTTTATTTTTATCAGCTTTTTAACTATTTCTATCTTTTATCCTAACTTATTATTTATACTTCACTTTTATTAAACGGAGGTTTCATTTTGAATATAAAACACTTACCTGATTGTGATAAACCTAGAGAGAAGCTTATAGCTAAAGGAGCGCAACACTTATCTGAGTCCGAGTTGCTTGCCATATTGATTAATACTGGCAGAAAAGGGCGGTCTAGTGTCGAAGTTGCGCAAGATTTATTAAATTTAACAACGAAGCTTAAAGATTTAAAACTATTGTCTTTAAATGACTTGATGGATGTGAAAGGTATCGGTATGTATAAAGCGGTGATTTTAAAGGCAGCGTTTGAACTAGGTGAACGTATGAATGCGCCGGATCAAAAAGAGAAAGTAAAAATTAATTCACCCCAAGATGCGGCGGATTATTTTTTATCGAGGATGATGCATTTAACACATGAACAGTTTGAGGTATTATTTTTGAACTCAAAGAATATTGTAATTCGTCATGAAGTCATCTTTGTAGGAACTTTGAATTCTTCTGTGGTGCATCCTAGAGAGGTATTTAAAGCAGCTATTAAGTGGTCGAGCAATGCGATTATTGTGGTACATAATCATCCGTCTGGTGATGTGACACCTTCAAAAGAAGATATTCATACAACAAAACGATTGCAAGAGTGTGGCAGAGTGCTTGGCATTGAATTGCTTGATCATATAATTATTGGAGATGCGAAGTATTTGAGTTTGGTTGAAGCGGGGTATTTTGATGATTAAAAAACCGATAACACGACATGAAGGTGTTATCGGAATGTAGTAAATATGCTTTGATTTAAAATGGATGCATTTGAAAATAGTTCAGAATCCACATAATCCCTTGATAAGCTAAATAAATAATTAAAGCGAAAATCGCAATTTTTATGATAAAACGTAGTAATGAAACACCTACTCTGAAGAGTAGACCAATCAATAATACGAGTAAAATAATTGTTAAAATTGACATGGCTGCAACTCCTTTACATATAGTGTAACTGAAATGTATTGTGGATGCATCGGTCTTGGGATTTAAATCAAGTGTCGTTCTCTAGTCTGATGAAAATTCTCGTAAAAAAGCGTACAATGAAATCATTAAGAATGGGACGGTGTGAGGATGCGTTTTCTATTTAACATCATTAAAAATATTATAGCAGTCGGATGCATCATTGTAATTGTCTTTTTTGCGTTGAAATATGCACCGTTTTTAAAAGAACAAGAATGGAATCCAATCAGCAATAAAACTACCTATTCATCTTATCAAGGCGGTAATGTACCAATTGAAGATTTCAAACCTGGCCAATGTTATGTTGTAGAAAAAAATGATATTTTGAATAATATGCCCGCAAGTCAGACTAAGAACATCTTTAACATGTTGAATAAAGAAGAGTTTATGGATGTCAGCGGATTAAGCAGAATGGGCTATAATGAAAATTATTTAATTGGACAACGTGGCAATCAGTTTATCATGTACAAATTTGGTTCTGATGAATTACGTATTTATGCAACGGAAATTGAACTGCATCAAGACTTACAAGCGATGCAGCAAAATATACAAATGCACCCTGTAGCTTATTTTAAATAAATCGAGTTGTTTCTATAGTGCATTATCTTGAAAATAATACAGTCTTACGTTACCCTTGTGTTGAATCATTGATAGAGAGGTTTGGTGTTCTTTAATGAGTAAACAAACAAATGGAAAAAACGCTGCTGAACAATCAAAAGCGCAAAAGCTGTTTGAGAACTGGAGAAAAGAAGAAACCCTGTATAAAGAAGATGAAAAAGAAGACAGCAACAAGAAATAATGATTCAGACTTAGATAGTGTATATGAACATTTACAGCTGATTTTTAATTAAAATAAAATGAAGATGTTTTTTGGGCATCAGCCGATTTCAAATGAATTGCTGATGCTCTTTTTTTAAGTATTTTTTGCCAGGTACAGTTGGCACTTTAACTAAGGTGTATAATAATATAAAATATAGTGAGATATGAAAAATTGAGTTAATAGAGGTGTTCAGGTTGTCCAAGTTTTTTAAAAATAACAAATTGATTGTTATTTTCTGTTCCCTGATTCTATTTATATCGTTAATAGGGTTATCGATCAGATCACATCACCAATCGCCTGTGGAACAATATGTCGGTGATACCGTGTCCGTTCCTCAACGCGTACTATCTTATCCATTACATATAGTAACAGGTTCAATTGACGGTTTATTCAATGGAAAAACATCAAAAGAGGATAAAAATAAAATCAAACAATTAGAGGCAGAAAATGAGAGATTGAAAGCGGAAAATGAAGGTTTTCGTAAAGAATTAGATATTAAAGACATCTCTAAATACGAACCTCTCAGCGCAACAGTAATTGCTAGAAATCCAGACCAATGGATGAATAAAGCGATTATTGATAAAGGGAAAAAAGCCGGAATCAAACAAAACCAAGCTGTTATTACAGCTGAAGGGTTAGTCGGCAGAGTTGTCAAAGTCAATCAGTTTTCTGCTCAAGTAGATTTGCTTTCAACTTCATCTCGTAATGGTAAACTTTCAGTTAATATTCAACATGATTCTAAAAAAATCTTCGGGTTGATTAACCATTATGATAGAAAAACAAATGAATTAGTTATCAGTGATATTGATAATAAGGATAAAATCGCAAAAGGCGATAAAGTTGTGACAAGTGGTTTAGCGAATCAAATACCAAGCAACTTATATATCGGTGAAGTTACTAAAGTAGAAAATGATCAATATGGGCTTTCAAAAGAAGTGAGAGTAAAAACAGCGGCAGATTTAAGTGACTTAGATCATGTTTATGTTGCACAACGCGATCCGAAAACACTTCCTGATGAAAGCGGTGATGAATAATGCGTGCGTTTTACTATTTTTTAATTGGGGCTGTATTGTTCTATCTTGATTCATTAATCGCTTTAGTGATACCGATGCAAATCGGTGGAAGAGGGATTATCTTCGTACCGCATTTATTGCTGATGTATTTGTTGATTATTACCATCTATAAAAAACCAAGTATCGCAGTTGTACTTGCGATAATTTTCGGATTAACTACTGATTTATATTATGGAACAATCTATGGTTTAAATACATTTGGTTATTTATTGTTTGTGATTTTGATGGATTTCTTTTTCAAAGTATACTATCGAGATCATACGATGGTATTCATTGGTGTTTGGCTGTTTACAATCATCTTTGAAATTTACCAAGCATTAATTTATGGTTTGTTAGGATTAATTAAATTTAATCTTTGGGACTTTTTATTATTCCGATTATTACCAACCGCTTTCGTAAATTTACTGTTATTGTTGATTGTTTTTAGCTTGATTAAAAAATTAATCAAAAAATTAGATTTGCCAATTGACAGGAAAGCCTAGGGATGGTAAGCTTTAGCAGTTGAGTAGTTTATAGCTACATACAACCGCTCAAATATAGGTTTAAGTATACCAAGTGTATCACCTATATATGGCGTGACTTATTTTATAGGAGGTGCAAAGTATGTTTGCTATTATCGAAACAGGCGGTAAACAAATTAAAGTAGAAAAAGGTCAAGAAATTTACGTTGAAAAATTAGATGTAAACGAAGGTGACACTTTCACTTTTGACAAAGTTTTATTTGTAGGTGGAGACGCAGTCAAAGTTGGTGCGCCAACAGTTGAAGGTGCGACAGTAACAGCTACAGTAAACAAACAAGGTCGCGGTAAGAAAATCACTGTATTTACTTACAAACGTCGTAAAGACTATAAACGTAAAAAAGGCCATCGTCAACCATACACTAAATTAACAATCGACGCAATCAACGCTTAATCATGATTAAGATAGACGTTTCGTTTAATGAAGAGGGTCAAGTAACAGATGTCATCATGGATGGTCATGCTGAACATGGCGAGTATGGTCATGATATTGTCTGTGCTGGCGCTTCAGCGGTTTTATTCGGAAGTGTCAATGCTATCCTCGGATTAACATCTGAAAGACCTGACATAGATTATGACGATGATGGAGGCTATTTCCATCTCAGAAGTGTAAACGTAAACGATGAACAAGCGCAATTGATTTTGCAAGCAATGCTCGTATCACTTCAAACTATTGAAGACGAGTACCACGATAATATAAAATTAAATTATAAGTGAGGTGTATCCAGATGTTAAAATTAAACTTACAATTCTTCGCATCGAAAAAAGGGGTAAGTTCTACTAAAAACGGACGTGACTCTGAATCTAAACGTCTTGGCGCTAAACGTGCTGACGGACAATTCGTAACAGGTGGATCAATTTTATTCCGTCAACGCGGAACTAAAATCTACCCTGGTGAAAATGTAGGTCGCGGCGGCGATGACACATTATTCGCTAAAATTGACGGCGTTGTTAAATTCGAACGCAAAGGCCGTAACAAAAAACAAGTTTCAGTATACGCTGCAGCTGAGTAATTTTTGTTGACGCAACACCAGAAGTTTAACTTCTGGTGTTTTATTTTTGTCTTTATTTCTAAGCGTACATAAAGAATGATATAATAATCTAGATATTGCATTAGAAAATATATATAAAAGAGGTGAGAAACATGTTTGTCGATCAAGTTAAAATATTATTAAAAGCAGGCGATGGCGGTAACGGTATCACTGCATATAGAAGAGAGAAATATGTTCCTTTCGGAGGCCCGGCAGGCGGAGACGGCGGTCGCGGTGCATCTATAGTTTTTGAAGTAGACGAAGGGTTACGTACATTACTCGATTTCAGATATCAACGCCAATTCAAAGCCAAACGTGGTGAAGGCGGCCAAAGTAGTAACATGCATGGTAAAAATGCGGAAGATTTAGTATTAAGAGTCCCACCAGGCACAATTATTAAAGCAGTTGAAACGGATGAAGTCATCGCTGACCTAGTAGAAAATGGACAACGTGCCGTTGTCGCTAAAGGTGGACGTGGCGGTCGAGGCAACTCTCGATTTGCAACACCAAGAAACCCAGCACCTGATTTCAGTGAAAATGGTGAACCTGGTGAAGAAATTGAAGTCACATTAGAATTAAAATTAATGGCAGATGTTGGCTTAGTTGGTTTCCCAAGTGTAGGTAAATCTACATTGCTTTCAACAGTCTCAAAAGCAAAGCCTAAAATCGGAGCATACCATTTCACAACGATTAAACCAAATTTAGGTGTTGTTTCAACACCTGACGGTCGTAGCTTTGTTATGGCTGATTTACCTGGATTAATTGAAGGTGCTTCAGAGGGTGTTGGTTTAGGACATCAATTCTTACGTCATGTCGAAAGAACTAAAGTCATTGTACATGTGATTGACATGAGTGGATCAGAAGGCAGAGATCCTTATGAAGATTACCAAACTATTAACAATGAATTGAAATCTTACGGTCAACGTTTAGAAGATCGTCCACAAATCATCGTCGCAAATAAAATGGACTTGCCAGACGCGCAAGATAATTTAGAACTCTTTAAGTCTGAAGTTGGTGACGATGTACAGATTATTCCAATTTCTGCTTATACACGAGAAAACCTTGATCAATTACTTTATGCGATTGCTGATAAACTAGAAGAGTATAAAGATGTTGATTTCTCTAAAGAAGATGATGAAGCATTAGGTGTGAACCGTGTATTATACAAACACACACCATCACAAGATGCATTCACAATTACACGTGATGATGATGCAGCATTTGTGGTCAGCGGTAAAGCAATTGAAAGAATGTTCCATATGACTGATTTCAATAGTGACCCGGCAGTTAGACGTTTTGCGCGTCAAATGCGTTCAATGGGTATTGATGATGCATTAAGAGAACGTGGTGCGAAAAATGGAGATATCGTAAGAATTTTAGGCGGAGAATTTGAATTCGTTGAATAGAGGTGTCTAAGTGAACGATAAACAAGTGAAAAAGTTCTATCTGATACGAGAAGATGTACTTCCAGAGTCTGTCATTAAAACATTGCAAATTAAAGATGCATTAAAAGAAAATCCGCATTTGTCTATTTATGAAGCAGTCAGACAATACGGTTTATCTCGTAGTGCCTTTTACAAGTATAAAGATACTATCTTTCCAATTGATGAAAAGGTAGAAGATACAAGAGAATTCACTATCATTCTTTATGTACATGATAAGGTTGGTATGCTTGCACAAGTTCTTAATACGATTTCTCAAATTCACATGTCTGTTTTAACGATTCATCAAAGTATTCCGATGGAAGATAAAGCAACAATCACATTGTCTTTAAATACTGCAGGCAGTCAGACTTCGATTGAAGATGTGATTTTTGCATTACGAAACATTGAAAATGTTTATAAAGTAGAAATAATCAGTATGTCAATGTAAGGAAGTGACGGCGTGTACGCATATATTAAAGGTCAATTAACACAATTGTTCCCAACACACGTGGTGGTGGAAACGAATGGTGTCGGTTATGAAATCCAAACACCGAACTCTTATCGTTTTCAATCTTCATTTCAACAAGAAGTAGTAATTTACACGTCTTTAGTTGTTAGAGAAGATGCACAGTTGTTGTATGGTTTTATATCAGAAGAAGAAAAAGAAATGTTTTTAAGCTTGAATAAAGTGACAGGTATTGGTCCAAAATCGGCATTGGCAATTTTAGCTGCAAGTACGCCTAATGAAGTGAAAATCGGTATAGAAAATGAAAATGAAGCGTATTTAACAAAATTCCCAGGTATCGGTAAGAAGACCGCACGTCAAATCATCTTAGATTTAAAAGGTAAAGTTCAAATCACAGATGAAAGTGCAGATACTTTATTACAGCAACCTGATACAACTGTATCCGGCAATTCACCAGTCCTAGAAGAAGCCTTGCTTGCATTAGAAGCATTAGGTTATTCTAAGCGTGAATTGAAAAAAGTTGAAAAGAAATTGAGTACAGAGCAGTTTGAATCTGTGGATGAAGCGGTTAAAGCAGGTTTGAAAATATTAGTTTCTTAAAAATAAGTCAAAAGGAGGGGACACAATGGATGACAGAATGGTAGATCAAACGGTCCATGATGATGAATATTCTTTTGAATTATCATTGAGACCACATTTACTAAGACAATATATCGGTCAAGCATCAATTAAAGCTAATTTAGAAGTCTTTATAAAAGCAGCAAAGATGCGTGAGGAGCCATTAGATCATGTTTTATTATTCGGCCCCCCTGGACTTGGTAAAACAACCTTGTCAAACATCATTGCGAATGAAATGGGTGTAAACATCAGAACAGTCACTGGACCAGCAATAGAACGACCTGGTGATTTAGCAGCAATCCTTTCAGGTTTGCAACCAGGTGATGTTTTGTTTATTGATGAAATTCATCGTTTAAGCAGTGTAGTTGAAGAGGTTTTATATCCTGCAATGGAAGATTTCTATTTAGATATCGTGATCGGCAAAGGAGAAGAAGCGCGCAGTATTCGTATTGATTTGCCTCCATTTACATTAGTAGGTGCAACGACAAGAGCCGGCAGCTTAACGGGCCCTTTACGTGATCGCTTTGGTGTTCATTTACGTTTGGAGTTTTATAACGAGGGTGAACTAGAAGATATTATTAAGCGAACTGCAGAAGTACTAGGTACAGAAATTGATGAAGAGAGTGCTGCAGAACTTGCGAAACGTAGTAGAGGTACACCACGTATTGCCAACCGTCTTCTTAAACGCGTTCGAGATTTCCAACAAGTCAATGAAGACGACAAAATATATATTGAAACAACAAAACGTGCATTACAACTTCTACAAGTGGATGATTATGGTTTAGATTACATCGACCATAAAATGATGCGCTGTATTATTAATCAATATAATGGGGGACCTGTCGGTTTAGACACAATCGCTGTTTCTATCGGTGAAGAACGCATTACAATCGAAGATGTCTATGAGCCTTTCTTAATTCAAAAAGGCTTTTTAGAACGCACACCGAGAGGAAGAAAAGCGACACCCCTAGCTTATGAACACTTTGGCACTGAACATGGAAAGAGGGACAATTTTGAATATTGAAGAGTTTGATTATCATTTACCGGAAGAACTAATCGCACAAACGCCGTTAAAAGATAGAGATACAAGTCGTTTATTAGTATTAAATAGAAAGAATGGCGACATTGAACATCGTCATTTTAAAGACATTATTGAATATTTTAATCCAGGTGACACGCTTGTCTTAAACGATACTAAAGTCATGCCTGCGCGCTTATTTGGTTTAAAAGAAGATACAAAAGCTAAAGTAGAAATGTTGATGCTGACACAAATCGAAGGTAATGATTGGGAAGTGTTATTGAAACCTGCAAAACGTATCAAAGTGGGTCAAAAATTATCATTTGGTGAAGGGAAAATCATCGCAGAATGTATTAAGGAATTAGAACAAGGCGGACGCATTATGCGTTTATATTACGAAGGTATTTTACAAGAACGTTTAGATGAATTAGGTGAAATGCCATTACCGCCTTACATCAAAGAACGTTTAGATGATCCAGATCGCTATCAAACAGTCTATGCGAAGGAAACAGGTTCTGCCGCTGCACCAACAGCCGGCTTACACTTTACAGATGAGCTGTTAGAACAATTAAAAGCGAAACAAGTGAACCTTGCATTTGTAACATTGCATGTCGGTTTAGGTACCTTCAGACCTGTCAGCGTTGATAATATAGATGATCATAAAATGCATAGTGAATATTATCAGATGTCTCAAGCTACAGCTGATTTGTTAAATGAAACAAAACAAAAAGGACATCGTATTATTTCAGTTGGTACCACATCAACAAGAACATTAGAAACGATTCGCAGAGACCATGACCAATTTACAGCACAAAGCGGATGGACGGATATCTTTATTTATCCAGGCTTTGAGTTTAAAGCTATTGATGCTTTAATTACGAACTTCCATCTACCGAAGTCCACACTTGTCATGTTAGTTTCAGCATTCAGTTCAAAACAATATATTTTAAATGCATACCAAACAGCTGTCGAAATGAAATATCGATTCTTCAGCTTTGGTGATGCAATGTTAATTATTTAAGGGAGTCGTGAAAAAGTTATGCCTGCAGTAACTTATGAACATATCAAAACATGTAAACAATCCGGTGCAAGGTTAGGAATCGTGCATACACCGCACGGTTCATTTGAAACACCTATGTTTATGCCAGTAGGAACACAAGCTACCGTTAAAACTATGAGTCCTGAAGAGCTAAGGGAAATTAATGCACAAATCATTTTAGGAAACACATACCATTTATGGTTGCAACCCGGCAATGACATTATTAAACGCGCGGGTGGTTTGCATAAATTTATGAATTGGAATGGCCCAATTCTGACTGATTCAGGTGGTTTCCAAGTATTCAGTTTAAGTAATTTACGTAAAATCACAGAAGAAGGTGTTCATTTCAGACATCATAAAAATGGTTCTAAATTATTCTTGAGTCCTGAGAAAGCGACAGAGATTCAAAATGATTTAGGTTCAGATATTATGATGGCATTTGATGAATGTCCGCCAATGCCTGCTGAATATAAATATGTCAAAGACTCTATCGAAAGAACAACAAGATGGGCAGAGCGTTGTCTGAAAGCACATAAACGACCAGAAGACCAAGCTTTATTCGGAATTATCCAAGGTGGAGAATATAAAGATTTACGTCAGCAAAGCGCTGAAGAATTAGTGAAGTTAGATTTTCCTGGCTATGCGATTGGCGGATTATCTGTGGGTGAACCTAAACCAGTCATGTATGACATGGTTGAATTTACTGAACAATTCATGCCTAAGGATAAACCACGTTATTTAATGGGTGTCGGCTCACCAGATGCTTTAATCGAATGTAGTATTCGTGGTATGGATATGTTTGATTGCGTATTACCAACACGTATAGCACGAAATGGTACATGTATGACTTCTAATGGTCGTGTGGTTATTAAAAATGCAAAATATGCAGACGATTTAAGTCCGCTTGATGAAAATTGTGATTGTTATACATGCCGTAACTATACAAAAGCTTACTTACGTCATTTAATAAAAGCAGAAGAAACTTTTGGTATACGCCTAACTACTTATCATAACTTATATTTTCTGTTAAAATTAATGGAGGATATCAGACAGGCCATTCGGGAGGATCGTCTTTTAGATTTTAAAGAGGAATTCTTTGAACAATATGGATTGAATGAAGAAAATCCTAAAAACTTTTAATTAAAGGAGTAATGTTTGTGAATTTAACCGGTCTTATTTTACCTATTGCATTATTAGCTTTAATGTGGTTCTTCATGATCAGACCACAACAAAAGCGTCAAAAGGAACACCGTGAAATGGTGAACCGTTTGGAATCAGGACAACACGTTACAACAATCGGCGGCATCAAAGGTGTCGTACGTGCAGTTGATGAAACAACAGTTGTCATTTCAGTTAACGACAAAGGCACTCAAATCACATTTGAAAAAGGTGCTGTAAAACAAGTTAATCCAGACTAATTAATGTTAGTATGACATAGTATAGGCAAGCGTAAGCGAATTACCTGTACATAGATTAACCCAATAAACATCCTAAAGCGATCCGATATAGATTGTTTTAGGATGTTTTAATTTTGTTTGAATTACTTTAAATGCATGAAAAGTTGTTTTAAATTAGTGTAGGAGCGTGTATAATTCAATATTGGAATACGATTTTATAAGGTTTTGCATAGTATTAACGTGATTTAATGTTGATTTTAATCAATTGTACACGCTATGCATCACACAAAGTATTGTTCGAATTTTTGAAAGCTGAGTAAGGATGTAGTAAGCTATATAGGTTCATTCAATTGAAGTGCAGTGTAAGAACAAACCGAAACGTTTGGTTTTAGCTTGCAGTTCATTTGAAAAATCAAGTATGCTATTTACATAAGTAAATAATGAGGTGTTCATGTGAAGAAAAACAGTAGAATAATTGCATTCTTGTTACTTGTTGTGTTGCTTTTTGCTGGCATGGCAGCAACTTACAAGAATGTAATTAAAGACGTTCGTTTAGGCTTGGACCTTCAAGGTGGATTTGAGGTACTTTACCAAGTTAATCCATTACAAAAGGGTGATAAGATAGACGATAAGGCTGTTCAAGCCACAGCCAAAACGTTAGAAAACAGGGTCAACGTCTTAGGGGTATCTGAACCTAAGATTACTGTTGAAGATAATAACCGTATTCGAGTACAACTTGCTGGTGTTAAAAACCAAAATGAAGCTCGAGACATTTTATCTTCACAAGCGAATTTAACGATTCGCGACTCAGACGATAACGTTAAATTAACAGGTAAGGATTTAGTTCAAGGTTCTGCAAAACAAGAGTTTAAGCAGAATACCAACCAACCGGCTGTTACTTTCAAATTGAAAGATAGTAAAAAATTCAAGAAAGTCACAGAAGAGATTTCAAAACGTAAAGAAAACGTGATGGTTGTTTGGTTAGACTACGAAAAAGGCGATAGTTACCAAAAAGAAAAAGAGAAAAAAGACCCGAAATATGTTTCAGCAGCGTCAGTTGATCAACCTATCAACTCTGACAGTGTAGAAATTTCTGGTGGATTTAATGGCGAAGAAGGCGTTCAAAAAGCAAAACAAATTGCTGACTTATTGAACTCTGGTTCTTTACCAGTACATCTTAAAGAAATTTACTCTAACTCTGTAGGTGCACAGTTCGGTCAAGATGCATTAGATAAAACAATCTTCGGTTCATTATTAGGTGTCGGAGTCATTTACTTATTTATGGTAGGATTCTACAGATTACCTGGTATTATTGCCGTAATTACATTAACAACATATATCTACTTAACTTTAGTAGCCTTCAACTTCATTCATGGTGTACTTACATTGCCAGGTTTAGCGGCACTGGTACTTGGTGTCGGTATGGCGGTTGATGCGAACATCATCATGTATGAACGGATTAAAGATGAGTTGAGAATCGGACGAACATTGAAACAAGCTTTCCACAAAGCGAATAAGAGTTCCTTTATTACGATTTTAGATGCGAACTTAACAACTGTCTTAGCGGCAGCTGTGTTATTCTTCTTTGGTGAAAGTGCGGTTAAAGGTTTCGCTACGATGTTATTACTCGCAATCTTAATGAGTTTCGTGACAGCAGTATTCTTAACACGTATCTTATTATCATTGTTAGTACAATCAAATTACTTCAAGAAAAGTTTCTGGTTATTTGGTATTAAGAAGAAAGATAGACATGATATCAATGAAGGTATTGATGTGTATCAATTAAAAACACCTTATGATCATTGGAACTTCATGAAACTTGCGAAACCATTATTCTGGTTCAGTGGTATTGTGATTGCTGCTGGTGTAGTGATTCTGTTTATATTCAAATTAAACTTAGGTATCGACTTTACAAGTGGTACACGTGTTGATATGAAAGCAGATCATAAGATTACACAAGAAGATGTTACAAAACAATTAGACAAAGCGCATATGAAGCCTGACCGTATTTCATTATCTGGTAATAACGATAGCGCTTCTGTTCAATTTAAAAATGATTTGAGCAAAGACGAAGTTGCTAAAGTTAAAAATGTGATGAAAAAAGAATTCGGTAATGAACCTACTGTTAACACAGTTTCACCGGTGATTGGTCAAGAAATTGCGAAAAACGCATTACTTTCATTGATTTACGCATCAATCGGTATGATTATATACATTTCATTACGATTCGAATGGCGAATGGGCTTATCATCTATCATCGCATTACTGCATGATGCCTTTATGATTGTTGCGGTATTCAGCTTGTTCAGAATTGAAGTAGATGTAACATTTATCGCAGCAGTTCTAACAATTATCGGTTACTCTATTAACGATACAATCGTTACGTTTGACCGTGTACGTGAGAACTTGCATAAAATCAGGGTGATTACTAAACCAGAACAGATTGACAAAATTGTAAACCGTTCAATCAGACAAACACTGACACGTTCAATCAACACTGTATTAACAGTTGTGATTGTTGTAGTCGCATTATTAATCTTCGGTGCATCAAGTATCTTCAACTTTGCACTTGCATTATTAATTGGTTTAGTTTCTGGTGTATTCTCATCTGTGTTCATCGCTGTACCTTTATGGGGCATGATGAAAAAACAACAGCTTAAAAAAGCACCAAATCATAAACTTGTCGTTTATCGTGAAAAACGTAAAAACGAAGATAAAATTCTGGTTTAATAGAACGAGAGTATTAACTCCTGGACTTTTTAGTCTGGGAGTTTTTTTATGATGTAAAACGCTATGTTTGGTAGAAGTTGCTTTTTATTTTATGAGTTCTTCTGTATAATGACATGTGGAAAAGAGGGAAGTCGTTATATGATTAAAGCTAAGTATAAATGGGATTTACAATCGAATATATCAGAAATCACATCAGATGACGCTAAAGCATTAAAGCTTACACCTATCGTACAAAAAATATTACAAAGCAAAGGTGTAATAGCGTCTTCTGAAATCAAACAATTACTAGAACCATCTCAAATTCAGCATGACCCTTATGCGTTAAGTGATATGAAGAAAACTATTGAACGTATCAATCAAGCACTTGATAAAAAAGAACGTATTTTAGTTTATGGAGATTATGATGCTGATGGGGTAACATCTACATCTATATTAGTCAGTGCATTAAGAGAACTTGGTGCAGAAGTCGGATGGTATATTCCAAATCGATTTACTGAAGGATATGGACCAAATGAAGCAGCCTTTAGAAATGCAGCGGATGAAGGTATCGATTTGATTATTACAGTTGATAATGGTATCCAAGGTCATCATGAAATGCTAGTGGCTAAAGAATTAGACATAGATGTGATTATTACAGATCACCATGAAATTGGTGAAACGTTACCGGAAGCTTATGCGATTGTGCATCCGATGCATCCAGATTTTGACTATCCATTTAAATACTTAAGCGGTGCAGGGGTCGCATTAAAAATTGCTCAAGCATTACTTGATCATCCTGCACCTGAATTTACAGCTTTGGCAGCCATCGGTACAGTTGCTGATTTGGTCTCATTAACAGACGAAAACCGAGCTATTGTACAACAAGGTATAAAGGTGATGAACAATCATCCATCAGTTGCCATCGAAGCGCTGCTAAGTCAAGCAGGGTATAACGACGCGATAAACGAAGAAACGATTGGTTTTATAATAGGACCGCGTTTGAATGCAGTAGGCCGTCTAGATGATGCAAGTTTAGCAGCGGAATTGTTAATGTGTGAAAGTGCGGAAGAAGCGGAATTCTTAGCTGAGCAAGTTGAACATTTTAATCAAGAACGAAAAGATATTGTTCAAGAGATTGCAGACGAAGCACTTGAAATGGCACAAGCGGAAGTAGAAGCTGGAAACCGCTTCTTAATCCTTGCCCAAGAAAATTGGCATGAAGGTGTTCTTGGCATCGTTGCCTCACGAATTGTTGAAACATATGGCTTGCCGACGATCATTCTAAATATTGATACTGCACAAGATTTTGCGAAAGGTTCTGCACGCAGTATTGAACAAGTTTCAATGTATGAGATGCTAGATAAAGAAAGACCATTGATTTCAAAATTCGGTGGGCATCATATGGCAGCGGGAATGACTTTACCAATTGAGAATATAGAAAAGCTTAAAACAGCGTTAAATGCTCATATGGCAGAACTCGCAAAACACGTAGATTTAACACCTAGGAAAAAAGTAGATTTAGTATTAAGCGAATCTGATATTACGGTTAAAAATATTTCAGATATTGAAAAGTTACGACCATTCGGTACAGACTTTACTAGTCCTGTGTTTGAATTAGATGGGATTCAAGTCAAACAATCTAAAGGGATTGGTCAAGAAGGCAAACATTTAAAAATGACACTAGGTGATTCTAAGTTACAAGCCCTTTATTGGCAAAATGGTGCATATGCACACCAACTAGAACCGAACGAGCCCTTAAATTTAATCGGGACTTTACAAATAAATGAATGGAATGGTAATCAATCGCCTCAATTCATGGTACAAGATATGGCTTCAGAACAGCTGCAAATTTTAGACTTCAGAGGCAAAGCACGTCAACATGAGATGCATGATAATGCATCGACTGCAGAAATTATCAATGCACAGGCTGAAAAAGCACATGAACATCAATATTTCTATGGAGATATAATTGAACAAGTTTATGACAGATATATCTTTAAAGAGTTACCATTGGATTTAGAAACCATGGCACAAACATTAAAGTCAATTCAAGCCAGTCAAATTATTTTAGAGTTGAACCATCAACACTCTATTTATTTTGACGGCATGCCGCAAATGAACCATTTTAAGGCGTGCTATAAAGCCTTATTTATGAAAGATGAAATCAACTTAGAACAAGATGGAATGCAGTTATGCAACTATTTAAAAATCAAACCGCCTTTATTGATATTTATGCTCAAAGTCTTTAATGAATTAGATTTTATTGAGAATAATCATGGTATAATTAAAGTGAATAAAAATGTAGATAAAAAGGACATTACTTCTAGTAAGCTTTATCAAGCAAGACTTAAACGGATAGATGTTGAGAAATTCTTGTTATATGATGACTTTTCAAAGGTGAAACTTTGGATTAAAGAACAGCTAGCTAAGTAATTAGGAGGAAATAAATAAATGGATTTAAAACAATATGTTTCAGAAGTACAAGATTGGCCTAAAGAAGGCGTCAATTTCAAAGATATCACAACGATTATGGATAATGGGGAAGCTTATGGTTATGCGACAGATCAAATCGTTGAATTTGCTAGAGAAAAAGAAGTAGATATCGTTGTAGGTCCTGAAGCACGTGGCTTTATCATCGGTTGTCCTGTAGCGTATTCAATGGGAATTGGGTTTGCACCAGTACGTAAAGAAGGCAAACTTCCTAGAGAAGTCATCAAATATGAGTACAACTTGGAATATGGTACTAACGTTTTAACTATGCATAAGGATGCTATTAAACCAGGACAACGCGTCTTAATTACTGATGATTTGCTAGCGACAGGCGGCACGATTGAAGCTACAATCAAACTCGTTGAAGAACTAGGAGGTATTGTGGCTGGTATTGCCTTTATCATCGAATTAAAATATTTACATGGTTATGAAAAGATTAAAGACTACGAAGTATTAAGCTTAATTTCATATAATGAGTAAAATAATGTATCGCTTACTAGTGAAGAGTAAGCGATACATTTATTTATTTGCAAAATTTGTTTTTTGTTTTTAAAATAAAAGTTAATTCTACAAGGTAAGCTTGTAAACGACACTGACAAGATAATTGCGAAAGTTCACACAATACGTCGAAGTATAGTGGTTCAATTATCTGTCAATGTATAGTAGAATAGATATATTATTTAATATAAATGTAAGTTGTGATAAAAGGAACGAGTTGAAAATAGGCTGGTAACCTATATAACTATTGTCGAAATACGAAATATTCAAACAAACTGACAAGCAGTTTATAAAATAAAATGTACTTAAAAAGAAGATGTGGGGGTGTCTAATGTGAATAATGAATATCCATACAGCGCAGATGAAGTCTTATATAAAGCAAAATCCTACTTATCCAAAGAGGAGTATGAACATGTCTTGAAAAGCTATCATATCGCATATGAAGCGCATCAAGGCCAATTCAGAAAAAATGGTTTGCCTTATATTATGCACCCGATTCAAGTAGCTGGTATTTTAACTGAGATGCATCTTGACGGACCGACTATTGTTGCAGGCTTCTTACATGATGTAATTGAGGATACTCCTTACACATTTGATGACGTAAAAGCGATGTTTAACGATGAAGTAGCCATGATTGTTGAAGGGGTTACGAAATTAAAGAAAGTCAAATATCGTTCTAAAGAAGAACAACAAGCTGAGAACCATAGAAAGTTATTTATTGCGATTGCCAAAGATGTACGTGTTATCTTAGTTAAATTAGCAGATAGACTGCATAATATGCGTACTTTAAAAGCGATGCCGAGAGAAAAACAAATTAGAATTTCTAAAGAAACATTAGAGATTTACGCACCTCTTGCACACCGTTTAGGGATTAATACAATCAAATGGGAACTTGAAGATATAGCGCTTCGTTATATCGATGGTGTACAGTACTTCCGTATCGTCAATCTCATGAAGAAAAAACGTAGTGAGCGTGAAGCTTATATTGCAAACGCGATAGACAATATACGTGCTGAAACGGATAAAATGCATATTTCAGGTGAGATTAACGGCCGTCCTAAACATATTTACAGTATCTATCGTAAAATGATGAAACAAAAGAAACAATTCGATCAAATCTTTGATTTATTAGCAGTGCGTATTATTGTTGATTCAATTAAAGATTGTTATGCGGTATTAGGTTTAGTACATACTTTATGGAAACCGATGCCTGGCAGATTCAAAGACTATATTGCGATGCCTAAACAAAACATGTATCAATCGTTGCACACCACTGTTGTAGGTCCAAATGGCGATCCTTTAGAAATTCAAATCAGAACACATGAAATGCATGAAATTGCTGAACACGGGGTTGCGGCGCATTGGGCTTATAAAGAAGGCAAGAAAGTCACTGATGATAATTCAAGTTATGCTAAGAAACTATCATGGTTGAAAGACTTGGCAGAAGCGGATAAAACAGCGAATGATGCACAAGAATTTATGGAATCATTGAAGTTCGATTTACAAAGTGATAAAGTATATGCCTTCACACCACAAAGTGATGTGATTGAATTACCTTATGGTGCAGTTCCGATTGACTTCGCCTATGCCGTACACAGTGAAGTCGGCAACAAAATGATCGGTGCAAAGGTCAATGGTAAAATCGAACCGATTGATTACGTATTGCAAACTGGAGATATTGTTGAAATACGAACAAGCAAACATTCCTATGGACCAAGCAGAGACTGGTTGAAAATTGTTCGTTCTTCCAGTGCAAAAAGCAAAATTAAAAGCTTCTTCAAAAAACAAGACCGTTCTTCAAACATTGAAAAAGGTAAGTTTATGGTAGAAGCGGAAATTAAGGAACAAGGCTTTAAAGTTGATGAAGTATTGACAGAAGCGAATATAGATATCGTCAATCAAAAATATAATTTCTTAAATGAAGATGATTTATTTGCGGCAGTAGGTTTTGGCGGTGTGACATCATCACAAATCGTTAACAAGTTAACGGAAAAACAACGTATTCTTGACAAGCAACGTGCATTGAATGAAGCGCAAGAAGTCACAAAATCTGTACCGATTAAAGACAATATCACCACAGACAGCGGTGTTTATGTTGAAGGTATTGAAAACGTATTGATCAAATTATCTAAATGCTGTAATCCGATTCCAGGTGACGATATTGTAGGTTATATTACTAAAGGACATGGTATTAAAGTACACCGTACAGATTGTCCGAATATCCGAAATGAAAAAGAACGTTTGATCAGCGTAGAGTGGGTGAAATCTAAAGACTCTACACAACGTTATCAAGTTGATTTAGAAGTCACTGCCTATGACCGCAACGGATTACTTAATGAAGTACTACAAGCGGTTAACGCAACTGACAGTAATTTAGTTAAAGTATCAGGTAAATCTGATGTTGAAAAAAATGCTATTATTAATTTAAGTGTGATGGTTAAAAACGTCAACGAAGTATTTAAAGTCGTAGAACGTATTAAACAACTAGGAGACGTCTATACAGTAACAAGAGTTTGGAACTAACTGAGGTGTATATAAATGAGAGTAGTAGTACAACGTGTCAAACAAGCATCTGTAACAAATGAAACGTTAAATAATCAAATTGGAAAAGGTTTATGTTTGTTAGTTGGTGTCGGTAAAGATTCGACTGAAGCAGATGTGCAAGCAGTGGCAAAAAAGATAGCCAATGCAAGAATCTTTGAAGATGAAGAAGGAAAAATGAATTTGAATGTTCAGCAAATCGGGGGTGAGATATTATCTATATCTCAATTCACGTTATATGCTGATGTTAAAAAAGGCAATAGACCTGGCTTTTCAAATTCTAAATCTCCAGATGAAGCAAATCGCTTATACGAAGCATTGAACGATACATTACGTACTTATGACTTAGAAGTTAAGACAGGTGAATTCGGTACTGATATGTTAGTGGATATCGCAAATGACGGTCCTGTGACGATTATTTATGAAAGTCAGGACGGCAAAGTGATATGAACCGAATAGAACGGTGGTTTAAAAAGCATAGACTTAAACCGATTCCCGTACTCATTGCTGCACTCTTAATTATTATTGTTGTATTTACGATAATTCTCGTTGCCAATTATCAAGATAAACATGATGATAGTGTAACAATGAAAGAAGATGCAGAATTAAGAACGGGTCCTAACGCCGTTTATCCTGAGATTTTTCCTGCTGAAAAAGGTGAAACATTCCATAAACTTGATAAAAAAGGTAAATGGATTTATGTTGAAACGAGTAATGGCAAGCAAAAAGGATGGGTGGCTGGATGGCATACGGATTTAGATATTCCGCCAGATAATGATCCGAATGCTAAGCCGTTAAAAGGCAAAGTGATTGTACTGGACCCTGGTCATGGCGGTGGTGACCAGGGAGCAGCCAGTGGCACTAAGTATAAATCTTTAGAAAAAGTTTATACTTTAAAAACTGGATTGGAGTTAAAAAAGAAACTTGAGCAAGAAGGCGCAACTGTTAAAATGACGCGTGACAATGATAATTACGTCAAACTGAAAGATAGAAATCTTAAAGGTGATGCGTTTATCAGCTTACATAATGACGCTTTGGAGTCTCCTGAAGCAAATGGCGCAACAGTATATTGGTACAAGAAAAAACAAGAAGATTTAGCACAAGTTTTAAGTATGAGTATACAGAAAAAAGGTTTGCTGTCACCTAAAGGTGCGAGACAGGAAAATTATCAAGTATTGCGTCAATCTAAAATACCAGCTGTGTTAATTGAACTAGGGTATATCAGTAATCCAACAGATGAGATGATGATACGAGATAAATTGCATCGCCAAATATTAGAACAGTCTATTGTTGATGGTTTGCGTATGTATTTTTCAGCTTAAATAGTTGCAATCAATGCTTAAAATCGTTATGATAGTATCTGAATAAAATAATTAAAACCGTTACGATTCTTGAATAGACATTACGAAATGATACAAGAGAAATAATCCTAGGCTGAAAGATTATTCAGAGTAATTTTGTCATTATTGAACACAAGAAGAGGTGAAGGTAAATAGTTTCTGTTTATCTTCCGTACAACATACGTTAAATGTTTAAAGTGGAACTGTGCTATACAGTTCAATTAGGGTGGCAACACGGAAAATTCGTCCCTTGTGTGATAGTGATATCATACAAGGGGCTTTTTTATTTCTAAAAGGAAGTGACGATATGATTAAAATCCCACGTGGTACACAAGATATTCTGCCTGATCAAAGCAGAAAATGGAGATATATTGAAACAAAATTAGATGAATTAATGGAACTTTATAATTATAAAGAAATTCGCACACCTATTTTTGAAAGCACTGACTTATTCGCAAGAGGTGTCGGCGATTCAACAGATGTTGTACAAAAAGAAATGTATACATTCAAAGATAAAGGTGATCGCAGTATTACATTAAGACCAGAAGGTACTGCAGCAGTAGTTCGTTCATACATTGAAAATAAAATGCAAGGTGATCCGAACCAACCGATTAAACTTTACTATAATGGTCCGATGTTCAGATATGAACGTAAACAAAAAGGGCGTTATCGTCAATTTAATCAATTCGGTGTAGAAGCAATCGGTGCCGAAGATCCAAGTATTGATGCTGAAGTTTTAGCAATGGTAATGCATATCTATGAATCATTCGGCTTAAAACACTTGAAACTTGTGATTAATAGTGTGGGTGACTTTGATTCTCGTAAGGAATATAACGAAGCGTTAATTAAGCACTTTGAACCTGTCATTGATACGTTCTGTAGTGACTGCCAATCTCGCTTGTATACGAATCCAATGCGTATTTTGGATTGTAAAGTGGATAGAGATAAAGAAGCGGTTAAAACTGCACCACGCATCACAGAATATTTAAACGAAGAATCAAAAGCTTATTATGAACAAGTTAAAAGTTATTTAGATGAATTAGGTATTCCTTATGTGGAAGATCCAAACTTAGTTCGTGGTCTGGATTATTATACACACACTGCTTTTGAATTAATGATTGACAGTCCAGATTATGATGGTGCCATCACAACACTATGCGGCGGCGGACGTTACAATGGTTTATTAGAATTACTAGATGGACCAAAACAAACAGGTATTGGTTTCGCATTAAGTATTGAACGTTTACTACTTGCGTTAGAAGAAGAAGGTATCGAAATCGAAGATGAAGATCATTTAGATTTATTTATTGTAACGATGGGTGAAAAAGCGGACCGTTACGCAGTTAAATTATTAAATGATTTACGCCATCACGGTATTAAAGCAGATAAAGATTACTTGAAACGTAAAATTAAAGGTCAAATGAAGCAAGCGAACCGTGTAGGAGCTGAATATACGATTGTAATAGGCGACCAAGAACTTGAAGATGGAAATATCAATATCAAACATATGGAGAGCGGAGAATCAGAAGCGATTCAACTCACGGATTTAGTTTCATATTTTGAAGAGAAGAAAGCGAAATAAGAGGAGAGAGTAATTATGAGTAAAAGAACAACTTATTGTGGTCTTGTAACGGAAGACCTTTTAGGACAACACGTCACTTTAAAAGGATGGGTACACAATCGTCGTGACTTAGGTGGATTAATCTTTGTTGATTTACGTGACCGTGAAGGCTATGTACAAATCGTCTTCAACCCAGACTTTTCTAAAGAGGCATTAGAAGTTGCGGAATCTATCCGTTCTGAATACGTGATTGAAGTTGAAGGTACAGTAACAAAACGTGATCCTGAAACTGTAAACCCTAAAATTAAAACAGGTAATGTTGAAGTACAAGTTGATAAAATCAATATCATCAACAAAGCACAAACTCCGCCATTTTCAATAAATGATGATTCACAACAAGTGGATGAAAATATCCGTTTAAAATATCGTTATTTAGATTTAAGAAGACAAGAACTTGCGCAAACAATTAAAATGCGTCACCACATTACACGCGCAATTCATGAATATTTAGATAAAGAAGGTTTCTTAGATATCGAAACACCTTTCTTAACTAAATCAACACCAGAAGGTGCACGTGACTATTTAGTACCATCTCGTGTGCATGAAGGTAAATTCTATGCGCTACCGCAATCACCACAATTGTTCAAACAATTATTGATGATCAGCGGCTTCGATAAATATTACCAAATCGTAAAATGTTTCCGTGACGAAGACTTACGTGCAGACAGACAACCTGAATTCACGCAAGTCGATATTGAAATGAGTTTCGTAGACCAAGAAGATGTTATGGAACTTGGTGAAGACATGCTGAAAAGTGTTGTAAAAGATGTTAAAGGTGTTGAATTGACTGAACAATTCCCACGTATGACATACGCAGAAGCTATGTCACGTTATGGTTCTGATAAACCAGATACACGTTTTGACATGGAGTTATTGGATGTTTCAAAACTAGGAGAAACAATGGACTTCAAAGTCTTTAAAGATACAGTAGAAAAAGGCGGAGAAGTAAAAGCATTAGTTGCGAAAGGTGCTTCAGACAAATATACACGTAAAGATATTGATAAATTAACTGAGTTTGTGAATATCTATGGTGCAAAAGGATTAGCTTGGGTCAAAGTTGTTGAAGATGGCTTAAGCGGACCAATCGCAAGATTCTTTGAAGTTGAAAATGTTGAAACATTAAAATCTTTAACAGATGCAGAAGCAGGAGATTTAGTATTATTTGTTGCAGATAAACCAAGTGTTGTCGCACAAAGTTTAGGTGCATTACGTGTAAAATTAGCGCATGAGTTAGGCTTAATTGATGAAGATAAATTAAACTTCTTATGGGTAACAGATTGGCCGTTACTTGAATATGATGAAGATGAAAAACGCTATGTAGCAGCGCACCATCCTTTCACATCACCTAAAGATGAAGATTTAGACAAATTAGATTCTGAACCAGAAAGAGCACAAGCGAAAGCGTACGATATCGTATTAAACGGTTATGAATTAGGCGGCGGTTCAATCAGAATCCACAATGGTGATATTCAAGAAAAAATGTTTGAAGTCTTAGGCTTTACAAAAGAAGAAGCACAAGATCAATTCGGCTTCTTACTTGATGCATTCAAATATGGTGCACCACCACATGGCGGTATCGCATTAGGTCTTGACCGCTTCGTCATGTTATTAACAGGACGTACAAACTTACGTGATACAATCGCATTCCCTAAAACTGCGTCAGCTGTATCATTAATGACACAAGCACCAAGTGAAGTTTCTAATAAACAATTAGAAGAATTAGCATTGCGCATTCGTCATTAATAGAAAAATTACACTTTGAGAGTGTTTATATTTGCAATTACCATTTTATGTGGTAATATCTAAGTATAAGATAGTCGTCTGAAATACTCGTAGTTTGCTGTATGTATTTTGACCTAACACTCTTTGATCAGGGAGTCCAATAGGTTTTCTTGCAGCGCACACGCCTCTTAAGGAGGACTTGCAAAACAAGAAACAGGGCACCCACCTGTAATTAGCAGGCCAAAATGATCAAGCTCTAATAACTACGGTACAACGGATTCTATCGTACGTAGGACTTCGGTCCTACGTATTTTTTTTTATTTTCTTTTCAAAGTTTGGCTTTTTCACGAAATAATATTATCTAAATTTGTTATAATGGTATATGGTAGTAAAGTTAGATTAAAGGAGTATAGATTTGATGAAACATCAATTTTCACGTAATGAATTGGCATACGGTAAAGAGGGACTTGATTTATTAAAACAACAAACAGTTGCAGTACTTGGCGTTGGAGGCGTTGGGTCTTTTGCAGCAGAAGCTTTAGCTAGAACAAATATCGGCCATATCATTTTAATTGATAAAGATGATGTGGACATTACTAATGTGAACCGTCAATTACATGCACTTACAACGACTATCGGTCAAAGTAAAGTGACATTGATGGAAGAACGTATCAAATTAATCAATCCTGATTGTAAAGTAACTTCTTTACATATGTTCTATACCGAAGAAACGTATGAACAACTGTTCAATGATTATGATATTGATTACATTATTGATGCGAGCGACACAATTATTTATAAAGTGCATTTGATGAAAGAATGTTTGAAACGCGGCATTAAAATCATTTCTAGTATGGGTGCTGCAAATAAAACAGATCCAACACGTTTCCAAATTGCCGATATTTCTAAAACGAATACAGATCCTATCGCAAAAATAATTAGACAAAAATTGAAAAAAGAAGGTATTAAAAAAGGGATTCCAGTTGTTTTTTCAGATGAAAGTCCAATCGTCATCAGAGAAGATGTTAAAGAAACAGTCGGCGATAAAAATGCGGCAACGCGTAAAGGTCAAATGCCACCATCTTCAAATGCATTTGTGCCAAGTGTAGTAGGCTTAATTTGTGCAAGTTATGTCATCAACGATGTCTTAAAAGATATACCTGTGACTAGAATCAAAGATAAAAACCAAAAAAAAAAGGCTGATGTAGAATCGTAGACTGACTACGATTCTTCTATCAACCTTAATTAACGCTTGTTTTGCTGCTTAGTAATATTGTCATAGATTTGTTTAAGTTGCTGTTCAGTTTTAGATGTTGTTTTAGGATGGTAATAATGTCTGTTTTTAAGTTTATCCGGCAGATATTGCTGTGGTATAAAGCCATTCTCAGAATCATGCGGATATTGATAACCAATTGCATGACCTAATTCTTTAGCGCCTTTATAATGACCATCTTTAAGATGATTAGGCACTTGGCCGACATAACCTTTTCTAATATCAGATAAAGCAGCGTCAATGGCTTTGATACCTGAATTTGATTTAGGTGATAAGCATAATTCAATAACTGCTTGACTGAGCGGAATGCGTGCTTCTGGAAATCCTAAACGTTCTGCAGATTCAATGGCAGCGAGTGTACGTTGCCCGGCACCAGGGGATGCTAAACCGATATCTTCATAGCTGATCACTAGTAATCTTCTCGCGATGGTTGGGAGATCTCCTGCTTCAATCAGTCGTGCAAGATAATGTAATGCGGCATCAGTATCACTGCCTCGAATTGATTTTTGGAAAGCACTCATGACATCATAGTGCATGTCACCATCTTTATCACTGACAAAGCTGCCTTTTTGCATACAATCTTTGGCATCTTCTAAAGAAACGTGAATTTTGTCATTCTCATCAGGTTTAGCACTTAGTACTGAAAGTTCTAAGGCGTTTAAAGCACTGCGCACATCACCGTGACTTTGAGTAGAGAAGTATTGCATTGCATCATGATCAACTGTTGCATGATAGGTAGCAAGACCGCGTTCTTCATCAGCTAAAGCGCGTTCTAATGCTACAGCAACATCTTCTTCTGTCAGAGGATAGAGTTCAAATATCTGTGCTCGTGAACGAATAGCAGGATTAATCGCATGGTACGGATTGGATGTTGTCGCACCAATAAGTACAATTTTTCCGTTCTCTAAGTGAGGTAACAGGAAATCTTGTTTAGCTTTATCTAAACGATGGATTTCATCAAGCAGTAAAATGACTTGACCAGACATTTTCGCTTCTTCAACCACCATTTGCATGTCTTTTTTGGTATTTGTCACAGCGTTTAATTGTCTGAACTTAAACTGTGTAGAACCTGCGATGGCTTTCGCAATACTGGTTTTTCCAATACCAGGAGGTCCATAAAAAATCATTGAAGTCAGTCGTTTGGATTCAACCATTCTTCTAATGATACCTTTTGGACCAACTAAGTGTTGTTGTGATATGATTTCATCTAGGTTTTGCGGACGCATTCTAGATGCTAAAGGTTCGTTAGTCAAGATAGAGTCACACCTTTCTATTACTATATTAACGTAAAAAATGCTAGAATTGAATAAAATAAAATCGGATTAAGCGAGGTAATAAAATGAAAATTTCAACAAAAGGGAGATATGGCTTAACCTTAATGATTTCTCTTGCTAAGAGGGAAGGTCAAGGTTGCGTATCGTTAAAAACTATTGCAGAAGAAAATAAATTAAGTGATCTATACCTAGAACAATTAGTAGGACCTTTAAGAAATGCCGGATTGATTCGTAGTGTACGCGGTGCTAAAGGTGGATACCAACTCCGTGTCCCAGCTGATGAAATTAAAGCCGGAGATATTATTCGCCTGCTTGAAGGTCCGATTTCATTCGTTGAAAGTATAGATTCAGAGCCGCCAGCACAACAAGAACTTTGGTTGCGCATGAGAGACGCAGTCAGAGAAGTATTAGATGGCACAACGTTAAAATATTTAGCAGACTTTAACGATACTGATAAACGCGATAATTACATGTTCTATATTTAATAAGTATTGCAGTTCAACTACAGGTTGTTGGACTGCATTTTTTAATGCGTAATATGGATATGTTTATTCAAATTCACATGTGGTATTCATATAATATAACTAGATTTGAAATAATTGGAGGAATCGATTATGGCAAATAAAGGTGAAGACAAATTAGAACAAGCAAAAGGCAACGTTAAAGAAACAGTAGGTAATGCTACTGATAATAAGAAATTAGAAAATGAAGGTAAAGCAGATAAAGCTTCAGGTAAAGTTGATGAAAAAATCAATGATGCTGCAGACAAAGCAAAAGATGCAGCTGGCAAATTAAAAGATAAATTCAATAAAGATAAATAATTATCAATCAATAAATAGAAATAACGGGCAGAATCATTTAAGGTTCTGCCCGTTATTTGTGTTTTAACCAAAATACTGATCAACGTATATATATTTATTTACGAACTTGTTTCATAACACGTTGTAAGCGTTCGAATGATTCTTTTTGTTTTTCTTGATCATAGATATAACTGATTGCCATCAATTCATCAAACTCGCCGTAGATATCCATGAATTTTTCGATTTGTTGTTTAACAGTTTCTTCTGAACCTACTAATGAAACACCTAAGCGACCTTTTGCCATTTGTAATTCTGCAGGAGTAAGCACATCTGCTAAATTATCAATTGGTGGTTGCAGCGGTTCCATTCTGCCGCGTGTAATGCTCACTGTAACTTGTGCTAATGTTGTTGCTAATTTTTCAGCTTCTTCATCTGTTTCAGCAACAATCGCATTCAAGCATACAATCATATATGGTTTGTCTAATACTTCAGATGGTTCGAATAATTCTTTATAAATGGACATAGCTTCTCTCATTTGTTGCGGTGCAAAGTGACCAGCAAATACATAAGGTAAGCCCATTCTTGCAGCGAGATGTGCAGAGTCTGTAGAAGAACCTAAAATATATAATGGAACGTTTTTATCAACAGCAGGATATGCACGTACGTAGCCTTGTTGGTTTTCCGGTCCGAAGTATTTTTGTAGTTGTGCAACTTCTTCAGGGAACGCATAAACACCATTATGTTGATCTCTGCGTAATGCGCTCGCTGTCATCATATCTGTACCCGGTGCACGACCTAAGCCTAAATCGACTCGGTTTTTAAACATTGTTTCTAATGTACCGAATTGTTCAGCTACGACTAATGGTGCATGGTTTGGCAACATAATACCGCCTGAACCGACACGGATGTTTTTCGTATGCTCTAATGTGTGTTGAATCAATAACGCTGTCGCAGAACTCACTAAATTCGGAGCGTTATGATGTTCTGCAATCCAATATCGTTCATATCCTAATTCATCTAGATGTTGAGCTAAGTCCACCATATTATCGATGGCTTGCTTCTCATCTTCACCTGATTTAACAGGTACTAAATTGAGTGCAGAAACTTTAATTTCACTCACATAAAGACCTCCTCGTTTTGAATGATATATTAATTATAACAAGAACAAATATTAGAAAGAATTTTATTGCTTAAAGCATGTGCTTTGCATGTTATAATATTTGTGGAACAGAGTACTAGAAAAATTGTAGTGTTGGTGCTAGAATTGGAACATTGATAAAATTGTGAGGAAGTGTCTGACAAATGGAAGTATATGCAGATTATGCAGCAACAACTCCAGTAAAAGAAGAAGTAATTGATAAGATGATGGAATTGTATGCGAAGCATTATGGCAATCCTTCATCCATTCATCGTGTAGGTAGAGATGCCAGACAATATTTAGATGCATCACGTAGAGAAATTGCGTCATTATTAAGCGCAACGCCTAATGAAGTGATTTTCACTAGTGGGGCAACTGAATCTAATAATACTGCGATTAAAGGGTTAGCATATGCTAATCAACATAAAGGAAAGCATTTAATTACATCAAAAATTGAACATCATTCTGTCTTGCATGTATTTGAACAACTAGAGCGTGAAGGCTTTCACGTTACGTATTTAGATGTTGATCGTGAAGGTATCATCGATTTAGAACAATTAAAGGCAGCTATGAGTGATGAAACTATTCTTGTTTCTATCATGTTTGTGAACAATGAAGTAGGTACCGTACAGCCGATGTATGATATAGAAGACATCGTTAAAGCACATGATGCTTATTTACATGTGGATGCTGTACAAGCAGTTGAACATCTGCCGATTGAATTTGATGATTTTAAATTCGATACAATGAGTATAACAGCACATAAATTCGGTGGCCCTAAAGGTGTCGGTGCATTGTTAGTTAAACCGAAGACACCTATTCAATTTTCACAACTTGGCGGTGAACAAGAAACAAAACGTCGTGCAGGAACAGAAAATGTACCGCAAATTGCGGGAATGGCTGAAGCATTAAAGTTAGCTACAGAACATCGTGATGAAAACAACATTCATTTAATGAATCTTAAAGAAACATTTTTAGTCAACTTACAAGAACGCAGTATTCCATTTGAAGTGAACGGTTCAATGACCGATACAACAGGACATATCTTGAACTTGTACTTCCCATTCATCGATGTGGAAACGATGTTAACTTTGCTTGATTTAGCGAATATTGCAGTCTCATCAGGCTCTGCATGTACTGCAGGTTCAACTACACCATCACATGTCTTAGCAGCCATGTATGGTGATGACGACCCTAGAACAAAACAATCTATCCGCTTCAGTTTTAACGAATTAACAACTGAACGTGACATTAAATATATCGTAGCAGAAATACAGAAAATTTATTTGAAATTTAAGGAGGAATAAGCGTGAGCAACCAAGATACTCGTGTTGTAGTAGGAATGTCTGGCGGCGTAGACAGCTCAGTGACTGCCTATCTTTTAAAAGAACAAGGCTATGACGTCATCGGTATTTTCATGAAAAACTGGGATGACACTGATGAAAATGGCGTTTGTACCGCGACAGAAGACTACAATGACGTGATTGCTGTTTGTAACCAAATCGGTATACCGTATTATGCGGTAAACTTCGAAAAAGAATACTGGGATAAAGTCTTTACTTACTTCCTAGATGAATATAAAAAAGGACGCACACCAAATCCTGATGTGATGTGTAATAAAGAAATTAAGTTCAAAGCATTTTTAAACCATGCTATGAAACTCGGTGCAGATTATGTGGCGACAGGCCATTATGCACAAGTAAGACGCAATGAAGATGGCACAGTAGAAATGCTGCGTGGTGTGGATAATAATAAAGACCAAACATATTTCTTAAATCAACTGACACATGAACAACTATCAAAAGTAATGTTTCCACTTGGCGGCATGGAGAAATCAGAAGTCAGAGAAATCGCGTTAGCACAAGATTTAGCAACTGCGAAGAAAAAAGATTCGACAGGAATCTGCTTTATCGGCGAACGAAACTTCAAAGATTTCTTATCTAATTATTTACCAGCGCAATCTGGTGATATGCGCACATTAAACGGTAAAAAAATGGGAACACACGGCGGTTTAATGTATTACACAATCGGTCAACGTCATGGTCTAGGTATCGGCGGCGATGGAGATCCATGGTTTGTTGTAGGTAAAAACCTTGAAGATAATGTGTTATATGTAGAACAAGGTTTCCATCATGATGCATTGTACAGTGATTATTTGATCGCTTCTGACGTTTCACTTGTGAACGATATCGACTTATCACAAGGTTATCGTTGTACCGCAAAATTTAGATATCGTCAAAAAGATACAGGGGTGACAGTGACACAAATCGGTGATGATCAAATCCGTGTTGATTTTGATGAACCAGTACGTGCAATCACACCTGGACAAGCCGTTGTATTATATGATGGCGACGTTTGCTTAGGTGGCGCAACAATTGATGATGTTTATAAAAATGAAGGTCAACTCACATATGTTGTCTAAATTTTAATCAGGGACTAGGACTTTCCTAGTCTCTTTTTTACATAGTTTCAAGTTTTTCTGATAAAATAAAGAGTTGAATAAGAAAGAAATGAGGACTAAGCATGAAACAAGAAGAAATTTATCAGTTAATTAAAGAAGGTCAATTTGAAACAGCGTTAAAAGCACTGTTTGAAAATATTGATGCACATCCTGAAGACATTGAAAACTACATTAATTCAGGTATTCTGCTTGCGGAAGCAGGTGAAATTGAAAAAGCTGAGAAATTTTTCCAAAAAGCTTTAACTATCGATCCGAACAACGGTGCGATTTATTATAATTTAGCTAATGTTTATTATAATGCAGAAAGTTTTAATGATGCGATTAAACTTTATCAACAAGCACTCAAAACAGGTGTCGATGAAGCGGATACCAATTATATGATAGGGATGTCATTTAATAACTTAGGTGACTATAAATCTGCATTACCTTTCCTTATGCGTGCTGCAGAATTAGATCAAAATAAAGATGAAGAAATTCAATTCCAATACGGTTTAGTCCTATGTCATTTGGAATTGTTTGACCAAGCTGTCAAACAGTTAGATACCGTGTTAAATATAAATCCCAAACATACAGACGCATTATATAACCGTGGTTTAGCGGGTTATATGTTTACTGAAGAAATCTATGAAGCAATCCCATACTTTGAAAAAGCAATAGAGATTGATCCAGAACATTTATTAAGTCAGCATGCACTTAAAACATTCACCCAATTTGATGCAGAGGAGGAATAAATTTGGAGAACCCTACATTGTTTGACTATTCGATGGTCAAAGGAACAGTAGAAGCAATCTTATTTCAAAATAAAGATAATTTCTATACCGTATTAAAAGTAGATCCGATTGAAACCAATGAAGATTTTGATAATATGCCTACAATTGTGGGGTTCTTTCCTGAAATTGCTGAAGGCGATGTTTATACCTTCAAAGGTCAAGCTGTGACACACCCTAGATACGGCAAACAATTAAAAGCTGAAACTTTCGAAAAAGAAGTACCGCAAACAAAAGATGCGATTATCAGTTACTTATCAAGTGATTTGTTTAAAGGTGTCGGTAAGAAAACGGCTGAAAATATCGTAAATACACTTGGTGAAAATACCATCAATAAAATTTTAGATGATCGTTCAGTCCTAGAAGAAGTACCGAATTTATCTAAAAAGAAACAAAGCCAAATCGCAGATCAAATCTACAGTAATCAAGAAGTAGAAAAAATTATGATCAGACTTCATGATTTAGGCTTCGGTCCGAAATTAGCGATGAGCATCTATCAAGTTTATCAAAGTGATACCTTACAAACGATTGAGAAAAACCCGTATGATCTTGTCTATGATGTACGTGGTGTCGGTTTCCATAAAGCAGATACTTTAGCTAAGAATTTAGGCATAGAATATAACGCCCCTGAACGCTTAAAAGCAGGTCTGCTTTATACGATAGAAGAAGAGTGTATTAAACAAGGTCATACATTTTTACCTAAAGATTATGTATTAGAAACTTCGTTAGAGATGTTAAGCAAGGGATATGACCAAACGATAGATGCCAGTATGTTAGAAAAAATGATACTTGAATTGACAGAAGAAAGTAAGTTGGTGGAAGCGGATGAAACACTTTCTATCCCAAGCTTATATTATTCAGAAGTCAAAAGTGTGCAGAACCTGTATCGTATTGCGTCACATCAAGCTAAATTAGAGAATATCGAACAATCTGACTTACAAATCAATATTGGTGAAATCGAGGAAATGAATGGAGTCAACTACGCATCTTCTCAAAAAGAAGCACTTGAAACAGCGATTAATTCAAAAGTCATGCTGTTGACAGGTGGTCCAGGTACAGGTAAAACAACGGTTATCAAAGGCATCGTTGAACTCTATGCGGAAACGCAAGGTTTATCCTTATCCTATGACGATTACCAAGAAGATGATTATCCGATAGCGCTTGCTGCACCTACAGGACGTGCAGCCAAACGTTTACAAGAATCAACTGGACTTGAAGCAATGACTATCCACCGTTTAATCGGCTGGAGTCAAGATACCAAGCCTGAAGATGTCTTAGAAAATGAAATTACTGCTAAGCTCATCATTATTGATGAAATGTCAATGGTAGATACATGGTTGTTTCATCAGTTCTTGAATGCAGTACCGATTGATGCACAAATCATTTTAGTCGGAGATGAAGACCAATTACCATCAGTCGGCCCAGGACAAGTCTTTAAAGATTTAATTGATGCGAAAGTCATTCCACGTGTTAATTTAACTGAAGTCTACCGTCAACAAGATGGTTCTAGTATCATTGAACTCGCACATAAAATGAAATTAGGTCAGCCGATAGACATTACTGAGCGATTCCACGATCGCAGCTTTATTCCTTGTACAGCTGAACAAATACCAGATGTAGTCAATAAAGTGGTGAGTTCTGCTGTTAAAAAAGGCTACGATATGAGCGATATTCAAGTCTTGGCTCCGATGTATCGCGGCAGTGCCGGCATTAAGCGTTTAAATAAAGTATTACAAGATATCTTGAATCCTAAAGCTGAAGATGCAAGAGAGATTGAGTTCGGAGAAGCGGTCTTTAGAAAGGGCGACAAAGTCTTACAACTTGTGAATCGTCCTAATGATAATATTTTCAATGGTGATATCGGTGTGATTGTCGGTATCTTCTGGGCACGTGAAAACGAATTAAATAAAGATATACTTGTCGTTGATTTCGAAGGCAATGAAATTACATTTACCAAACAAGATATGATGGAGTTAACACATGCTTATTGTACTTCCATTCATAAAGCACAAGGTTCAGAGTTTCCAATTGTTATTATGCCGATTGTAAAACAATATTATCGCATGTTGCAGCGTCCGATTATCTATACAGGACTTACACGTGCCAAACAATCTTTAGTTTTTCTTGGTGACAGCCAAGCCTTTGACATCGGTATGAAGACCCATGGCCAAGTTCGTATGACGAGACTCGCACAATTGCTCAGAGATTACTTCGGTCATGAGAGTGAAACAAATGAAGAACAAGCAGATGAACAAATAAATGATCAAACAACCTCAGCACCTGCACAACAACTCGTAGAATTAACAGAAGCAACGATTTATGAAATTGACCCGATGATTGGTATGGGTAAGGTCACACCTTATACTTTTAATCATGAATAAAGTGTTGTGTGAAGTATGATATATGTTGACTTTTAAAGTCTGTCAGACTAAAATAAAATTAATTCGCATAAAGCCGAGTAAGCAAATCGTTATGCCTAAGAGAGGTACCGGGTGGTGTAAGGTATCGCATCATTTGCTGAACGCTACTTTATGTCAGTCCGTATAAGAACAAGAGTGATGCAGGATAATTTGCTGCATAACTAGGGTGGTACCGCGATGCATTCGTCCCTTTGAGGATGAATGCATTTTTATTTTGTGAAAGAACCTATACGGCAATGTTTTAAATATGTATATTAGGAGTGAGTTATTTATGAAGCGATTAAAAGCAAGTGAAATCAGACAAAATTTCATTGATTACTTTAAAGAAAATGGACATATGGTCGAACCTTCTGCACCTTTAGTACCGATTGATGACGATTCATTATTATGGATCAACTCAGGTGTTGCGACATTAAAAAAATACTTTGATGGACGAGAAATTCCAAAAAAACCACGTATCGTGAACGCGCAAAAAGCGATTCGTACAAACGATATTGAAAACGTTGGTTTTACTGCACGTCACCATACTTTCTTTGAAATGTTAGGGAACTTTTCTATTGGTGATTATTTCAAACGTGAAGCGATTGAATTTGCTTGGGAATTCTTAACTAGTGATCGTTGGATGGGTATGGAACCTGAAAAATTATACGTGACCATTCACCCTGAAGATATGGAAGCTTTCGATTTATGGCACGATGTCATCGGTTTAGATGAAAGCCGTATTATTCGTATTGAAGGCAACTTCTGGGATATCGGTGAAGGTCCATCAGGTCCGAACACAGAAATCTTCTATGACCGTGGTCCAGACTATGGTCAAGATGATCCAGCTGAAGAAATGTATCCAGGTGGCGAAAACGAACGTTACTTAGAAGTATGGAACTTAGTCTTTAGTGAATTCAACCATAATCCTGATCATACGTATACACCACTTCCAAATAAAAACATTGATACCGGCATGGGTCTAGAACGTATGGCATCGATTGCGCAAAATGTACGTACTAACTATGAAACTGACCTATTTATCCCAATCATTGAAGAAGTTGAACAAATTTCAGGTAAGAAATATCAACAAGATGCTACGCAAGATGTTGCATTCAAAGTCATTGCGGATCATATCAGAACCATCGCATTCGCAATCGGTGATGGCGCTTTACCAGCAAATGAAGGCCGCGGTTATGTCTTACGCCGTTTATTACGTCGTGCAGTTCGTTTCAGTCAATCTTTAGATATCAACAAACCATTTATGTATGAACTTGTCGATACAGTGGCAGACATTATGGAACCTTACTATCCAGAAGTAAAACAAAAAGCAGATTTCATTAAACGTGTCATTAAATCTGAAGAAGAACGTTTCCACGAAACATTAGAAGAAGGCTTAGCAATTTTAAATCAATTTATCAAAACAGCTAAAAAAGGCGATAAAATGATTAAAGGTGAAGATGCGTTCAAATTATATGATACGTATGGTTTCCCAGTTGAATTGACTGAAGAAATCGCTGGTAACGAAGGTTTAAGTGTCGATATGGCGACATTCGAAACAGAAATGCAGCAACAAAGAGATCGTGCACGTCAAGCACGTCAAAATTCACAATCAATGCAGATTCAAAGTGAAGTGTTGAAAAATATTACGACAGATAGTGAATTTGTCGGTTATACACATACAGATTATCAAACGGAGTTAACAGACTTAATTTATAATGGCGAAGCGGTAGAACAAGCAGATGCGGGTGAGACAGTTTACTTTATCTTAAAACAAACACCATTCTACGCTGTTTCAGGTGGTCAAGTGGCTGACCAAGGTACAGTCGGCAATGACAACTTCGAAATTGAAGTGACTGAAGTAACGAAAGCACCAAATGGTCAAAACTTGCATAAAGGTATCGTGCAATTCGGTCAAGTCACAAAAGGCGCACAAGTCGACGCTTCAGTTAACCAAGAAGAACGTCGTGCTATAACGAAAAATCATAGTGCAACCCACTTATTACATGCTGCGCTGAAAGAAGTGTTAGGTGACCATGTCAATCAAGCAGGTTCACTCGTTGAAGGCGAACGTTTACGTTTTGACTTCTCACATTTCGGTCCTGTGACTAAAGAAGAATTAGAACAAATTGAACGTCGTGTCAATGAACAAATCTGGAACGGCATCAATGTTTCAATCAAAGAAATGCCGATTGAAGAAGCCAAAGCTTCAGGTGCAATGGCATTATTCGGTGAAAAATATGGCGATATTGTCCGTGTTGTAGATATGAAACCATTCTCAATTGAATTATGCGGCGGTATTCATGTTCAAAACACATCAGAAATCGGTTTATTTAAAATTGTCAGCGAATCAGGTACAGGTGCTGGTGTCAGACGTATTGAAGCCTTAACAGGTAAAGCAGCATTCTTATACCTTGAAGGTATCCAAGATAAATTCAATGAAGTGAAACACTTAGTGAAAGCTAAAGACGATACGCAAGTGGCTGAAAAAGTAACACACGTGATTGACAGCGAAAAACAATTACACAAACAATTAGAACAACGTAACCAAGAAATCACTGCACTAAAAATGGGCAGCTTAGATGATCAAGTTGAAGACATTAACGGGTTGAAAGTATTAGCGTTACAAGTAGAAGCAGACAATGCGAAAGCCTTAAGACAAACTATGGATGATTTCAAATCTAAATTACAAGATGCGGTCATTATCTTAGCAAGTGATGTCGGTGGTAAAGTTGCTTTAGTTGCGACGGTACCGAAATCAGAGACAAATAAAGTCAAAGCAGGCGACATTATTAAAGAAATGGCACCTGTTGTCGGCGGTAAAGGAGGCGGTCGTCCAGATATGGCACAAGGCGGCGGCAGCGAGCCAAGTAAGATAACAGATGCATTACAATTCATTAAAAACTACATTAAATCACTATAATCTCCTTGCACTCTCATGTAGAATAGAGGATGTATCAGCCTACTATAGTAGAAGGAGTGTGTAGTAAAATGAACAATTTTGATAAAACAATGCGTTTCAATATTGAAGAAGTACCAAAAGATGATGTTAAATCCGTGCTGACTAATGTGTATCGTACCCTTGAAGAACGTGGTTATAATCCAGTAAACCAAATTGTAGGATATTTACTTTCAGGAGATCCTGCGTATATCCCACGTCATAACGAAGCAAGAAATCAAATCAGACGTATCGATCGTGATGATATCATGGAAGAACTTGTTTCTAATTATTTGAAGGTATCAGATAAAGAATAATCAATGTTATCACATAAAATTATCGGATTAGATGTTGGCAGCAAAACAGTCGGCGTTGCTGTGAGCGACTTAATGGGTTGGACTGCTCAAGGCTTAGATACACTCCGAATCAATGAAGAAGAAAATGAATTAGGTATAGACCGCTTGGCAGCTATCATCAAACAAGAGGATGCAGATACTGTCGTGATAGGATTACCGAAGAACATGAATAATTCTATTGGATTTAGAGGCGAAGCTTCGTTAAAATACAAAGAAGCACTCCTTGAAGCATTACCAGATCTTAAAGTGGTAATGTGGGATGAGCGCCTAAGTACAATGGCAGCTGAAAGGTCATTGTTAGAAGCAGATGTTTCTAGAAAAAAACGCAGCAAGGTCATCGATAAAATGGCAGCTGTGTTTATCTTGCAAGGCTATTTAGATTCACTTTAATTTACCGTAAAAGGAGCGTTATTTATGTCAGAGAAAAATCAAAATCAAGAAGCGGAATTACAAATCAATAACGATGAGGAATTATTAACTTTATTCGATGAAGAAGGCAATGAAGTCCTTTATCGTAAAGTATTAGAATTTTATCATCCTGAATTTGACAAAGAATATGTCATTTTAGCTGAAGAAGGCGAAGCGTCAGACGACGATGATATGATTGAATTAATTCCGATGATCAATGTCCCAGATGAGTCTGGTGACGGCGGTAAATTCTTACCAGTTGAAACTGAAGAAGAGTGGGACATGATTGAAGAAATCGTTAACACTGAAATGGAATAAATGAGCAGTTATGAAGCGGAGGTTATCCTCCGCTTTTTTCGTGCCTCGAAATCCAATTTTCACTTGACTCATAACAAAGTATTTTGCAGATATTCATTCTGAGTACTTAATATTCAATAGGTTTTATGGTAAAATATGTAAAGTTAAATAATGATATGTGCAACAGCGATATAAGAATCAGTCAAACTGCGACTGATTTATTTTTATTCTTTTGTACATTGTATGGATAAAGGAAGAGAAATATGAGCAAAAATGAAAGTTATTTAGTTGCGTTATCACAAAAGCATTCCCATCCATTAGAAAGATTAAGACCTTATGCGATAGATCATGAGGTACCGATTATTCATCCTTTATCATTAGATATGATCAAACAGTTGATACGCATCCATCAGCCAAAGCGTATTTTAGAAATCGGTACTGCTATTGGCTATAGCGCTATGCATTTTGCGTCTGTTGATCCTTCTGTGCATATATGGACGATTGAACGTGATAAAAACATGTATCAACAAGCTGAACAAAACATTGAAGACTTTGGATATCAAACGCAAATTCATATGATTTATGGAGATGCGAGAGAAACATTTGACCAAGTCTCTGATACACAGTTCGATATGATATTTATCGATGCGGCAAAAGCACAAACAAAGAAATTCTTTGAACTGTATACACCCTTGCTTAGAGAAGGCGGTTTAGTCGTTGTTGATAACATTTTATATCATGATTTTGTTGCTGATATTGATGTGGTTCGCAGCAGAAATATTAAACAAATGGTGAAGAAGATTCAAAAGTTCAACGCATGGTTAAATGATAACGAAGCATATCAAACAAACTTTTTAGATATAGAAGACGGTTTAGCAATAGCCGTAAAAGGAGACTCGAAATGACAGAATTACTCGTGACACCTAAATCAGTCGCACATATTGAGACTTTAATTGAAAAAGGTGCTGATGCTTTTGTGATAGGCGAACAAAAGTTCGGTCTACGCTTAGCAGGTGAATTTGATCGTACTGCGATGAGAGAAGCGGTCGATATCATTCATGCACATGGCAAAAAAGCATATGCGGCTGTTAACGGTATTTTTCATAACTATCACTTAAACGCTGTAGAAGATTATATTGATTTCTTACACGAAATCAGAGTAGATCGCATTATCTTCGGTGACCCGGCAGTCGTGATGTATGTTAAAGCACAACAAGACCCGATTGCTTTGAACTGGGACGCTGAAGCATTAGTCACAAACTACTTCCAGTGCAATTACTGGGGTAAACGTGGTGCGAAACGTGCTGTACTTGCGCGCGAATTGAATTTAGAAGAAATCTTGAACATTAAAGCACATGCGGATGTTGAAATTGAAGTACAAGTCCATGGTATGACATGTATGTTCCAATCAAAACGTATGCTGCTCGGCAATTATTATACATTCCAAGACAGACAAATGAAGATAAAACGTAATGAAACAGACAAGGATTTATTGTTATACGATGAAGAACGCGAAAATCAATATCCTGTGTTTGAAGATTATAACGGCACACATATTATGTCACCGAATGATATCTGCTTGATTGAAGAGTTAGAGCCGTTGCTTGAAGCGGGCATCGACAGCTTGAAAATTGATGGTGTATTACATACAGAAGAATATATTAACGTATGTACAGAACAATATAGAGAAGCCATTGATTTATATCATGAAGACCCTGAAGCTTATGAAGATGAAAAATTCATGCTCGTTGATCCGATTGAAGCCATTCAACCAGACCATCGACCATTCGATGAAGGATTCTTATTCAAACATACCGTTTATTAAGGAGGAAAAATCTTGGTTACTCAAGTTAAAGAAGTAAAAACACAACCTAAACGCCAAGTGAAAAAGCCAGAGTTGCTTGCACCTGCAGGTAACTTGGAAAAACTGAAAATTGCTGTACATTATGGGGCAGACGCAGTCTTTTTAGGCGGACAAGAATATGGACTCCGTTCTAATGCTGATAACTTCACAATGGAAGAAATCAAAGAAGGCGTTGAATTCGCATCACAATACGGTGCAAAAATTTATGTCACAACAAATATCATCGCGCATGATGAAAATATGGATGGTTTAAAAGATTATTTAAGAAATCTAGAAGCCACAGGCGCAACAGGAATTATTGTTGCGGACCCATTGATTATTGAAACATGTAAACGTGTCGCACCTAAACTTGAAATTCATTTATCAACACAACAATCACTAAGTAACTATAAAGCAGTAGAGTATTGGAAAGAAGAAGGTTTAGATCGTGTTGTACTTGCACGTGAAACAGGCGCAATGGAAATGAAAGAGATGAAAGAAAAAGTAGATATCGAAATCGAAGCTTTTATCCATGGCGCAATGTGTATCGCATATTCCGGTCGCTGTACTTTAAGTAATCATATGACAGCACGTGACTCTAACCGCGGCGGATGCTGCCAAAGCTGTCGTTGGGATTATGACTTATTAGAAGTCGATGAAGATGGCGACTTAGACTTGTTTTATAAAGAAGAAGAAGTCGTTCCATTTGCGATGAGTCCTAAAGACTTGAAGTTAATCGAATCTATTCCAAACATGATGGATATCGGTATTGATTCACTTAAAATTGAAGGACGTATGAAATCAATTCACTATATTGCGACTGTTGTTTCTGTCTATCGTAAAGTGATTGATGCGTATGCAGCAGACCCTGACAACTTTAAAATTAAACCAGAGTGGTTAATAGAATTAGATAAATGTGCTAACAGAGACACTGCTTCTTCATTCTTTGAAGGCACACCAGGTTACCAACAACAAATGTTCGGTAATGAATCTAATAAGAAAACACCATATGATTTCTGCGGTTTAGTGTTAGACTATGACAAAGAAACAAAAATGGCGACAATTCAGCAGCGTAATCACTTTAAACCTGGACAAGAAATTGAATTCTTCGGTCCTGAAATCGATAACTTTACACAAGTCGTCGAAGCGATTTATGACGAAGAAGGCAATGCATTAGATGCTGCACGTCACCCACTTCAAATTGTTCAATTTAAAGTGGATCATGATATTTATCCAAACAACATGATGCGAAAGGAAATAGGATAATGAAAGCCACTACCATTATAGGCATTGCAGGCGGTTCTGGATCAGGTAAAACATCAGTCACAAACGAAATTCTGCATAATTTAGAAGGTCATAGTGTTGCATTAATTGCACAAGACTACTATTATAAAGACCAATCACATTTAACATTTGAAGAACGCTTACAAACGAATTATGACCATCCGTTTGCGTTCGATAATGATTTATTGATTCAAAATCTAATCGATTTACGCAATGGTATACCTGTAGAGGTACCGACGTATGATTATGTCAATCATACGAGAAGCCCTGAAACCATTGCATTTCAACCGAAAGATGTTATTATCGTAGAAGGAATATTTGCACTAGAAAACAAAACATTACGTGATTTAATGGATGTTAAGATTTATGTCGATACCGATGCAGATTTACGTATCTTAAGACGCTTGATGCGTGATACGAAAGAGCGAGGTCGCTCTATGGAATCTGTCATTGATCAATATATGTCTGTCGTACGTCCGATGCATAATCAATTCATCGAACCGACTAAACGTTATGCGGATATTATTATCCCTGAAGGCGGCAGCAATAAAGTTGCTATCGATATAATGACGACAAAAATCCAATCATTAATACAAAATCAACAGTAACACTTGAGTAAAGGAAGATGAAAATATGGAAAACCAAAAACAATATCCAATGACCCAAGAAGGTTTTGAAAAGCTAGAACAAGAACTTGAAGAATTAAAAACTGTCAAACGACCTGAAGTCGTAGAAAAAATCAAAGTTGCACGTTCTTTCGGGGACTTATCTGAGAACTCTGAGTATGATGCAGCGAAAGATGAACAAGGTTTCATTGAACAAGATATCCAACGTATTGAACACATGATTCGCAATGCATTGATTATTGAAGATACAGGCGATAACAATGTGGTACAAATCGGGAAAACTGTGACATTTGTTGAACTGCCTGATGGCGATGAAGAAGTGTATCAAATTGTTGGGTCTGCAGAAGCAGATGCATTCAATGGCAAAATTTCAAACGAATCACCGATTGCCAAAAGTTTAATCGGTAAACATCTAGAAGACGAAGTTCGTGTACCACTTCCAAACGGTGCAGAAATGAAAGTGAAAATTACTAATATTCAATCACAATAATCATTTATCACAAAGGCTGATATCGCTTTATGATAAATAGATAACAAAGGGTTGGTGATACTTTTGTTTGAAGCTTGCTTCAAATGGACAAAAGTAAAGCGCCAACCTTTTTTATGTGATGATCTTGGTGAACATGGTCTTTGGTCGTTGCACTAGACAAATTATGATAAAATATCACTGATAGTTCATTTGAAAGGGGAAATGGCAATGATAGGAATCATTGGCGCAATGGAAGAAGAAATAATGATATTAAAAGAACATATTGAGGATTTAGAAGAAGTTACCATTGCTCATGTAAAATTTTATAAAGGTAAAATTAATGATAAAGCAGTCGTCTTGACGTTAAGCGGTATCGGTAAAGTTAACGCAAGTATCTCCACTGCTTTACTTATTCAACAATTCTCCCCAGAGGCAATTTTGAATACAGGTTCTGCAGGGGCGCTAGATTACTCGTTGAATGTGGGTGATGTCTTAATTGGGACAGAAGCGATGTATCATGATGCGGATGCGACGGCATTCGGTTATGAATTGGGACAAATTCCGAATATGCCGATTGCGTATGAAGCGGATGATAACTTAGCAGAATTAGCACAAGCTGTTATTGAGAAACAAAACTTAACAGGTCGCTTAGGTATGATTGTCAGCGGCGACAGTTTTATCGGTGAAGTTAAACAACGTGAATACATTAAAGAACATTTCCCTAAAGCTATGGCTGTAGAGATGGAATCTGCAGCAATTGCACAAACATGTTATCAATTTAACACACCGTTTATTATTACAAGAGCAGTATCAGATTTAGCGAATGGCGAAGCAAATATTACGTTTGATGAATTCATTGGAGAAGCAGCGAAAACATCAAGTGAAACTGTACTCCAAATGTTAAAATCATTATAAAGATAAGGTGGATTAATGTAATGGGAATTTTAAGTAGGAATTTTATGCCGAATGCTTATGTTAAATCAATCCATGAAATAGACTTTGATCAGTTAGCAGAAAATGGAATCAAAGGCGTTATTACGGATTTGGACAATACATTAGTAGGTTGGGACGAAGCTGATCCGACACCGGCAGTCATTCATTGGTTTAATATGTTGAATGAAAAAGGTATCAAAGTGACAGTGGTTTCAAATAACCATCAAGGCAGAGTATCTAGTTTCTGCCAACCACTCAAAGTCAACTATATCTTTGAAGCTAAAAAACCGATGGGAAAAGCCTTTAAACATGCATCAGAACGTATGGGATTAAAACCTGAAGAGACTGTTGTTATTGGCGATCAAATGATGACAGATGTCTTTGGCGGTAATAGACGTGGCATGTATACTGTTATGGTTGTTCCTGTAAAAAAAACTGATGGATTTATCACGAAATTCAATCGAATTATTGAAAGACGTTTATTACACAGATACAAAAGAAAAGGCTATATTAAATGGGAGGAAAATTGATTGACAGAAACGAAATGTATTGGATGCGGTGCGACTTTACAAGCCGATGATCCAAAGAAACCAGGTTATGTGCCAGCGCACAATCTGCATAAAGAAGATGTGATATGTCAACGCTGTTTCAGATTAAAAAATTATAATGAGATTCAAGATGTGGGTATGGATAGCCAAGATTTCTTGGACTTATTAAATCATCTTGCAGATAAAAAAGGACTTGTAGTCAATGTTGTAGATATCTTTGATTTTGAAGGTTCCTTCATAAATGCTTTAAAGCGTATTGTAGGGAATAAAAAAGTGATTCTTGCAGCGAATAAAATTGATTTATTACCTAAACAAATTAATAAACGCCGTGTTAAAGATTGGTTGAAAAAATCCGCGCGAAAATATGGGTTGGAAGCGGAAGATGTTGTTTTAATTTCTGCAGAAAAAGGATACGGGATTCAAGATTTATTAGAAGCTATCCAACAACACCGAAAACAAGAAGATGTTTATATCGTAGGCACAACCAACGTTGGAAAATCTACATTAATCAATAAACTGATTGAACAAAGTGTTGGTGAAAAGAATGTAGTAACAACTTCACGATTCCCAGGAACAACTTTAGATTTAATAGATATTCCATTAGACGATCATTCATTTATGTACGATACACCTGGTGTCATACAAGATCATCAAATGACACATTATGTTTCTGAAAAAGAACTTAAACAAATTATGCCTAATAAAGAAGTAAAACAACGTGTTTATCAATTAAACGAAGAACAAACACTCTTCTTTGGAGGATTAGCAAGAATCGATTACGTTTCTGGAGGTAAACGCCCACTGGTTTGTTATTTTTCTAATAATTTGCCGATTCATCGGACTAAAACTGAAAAAGCCAATGAGTTATGGCGTACTCAGCTCGGTAAATTATTAGCACCACCAAGTAATAAAGATGATTTTAATTTAGACGAAATGAAAGCAGTACGCTTGGAAACGGGTAAAGAGAAGAGAGACGTAATGATTGCAGGGTTAGGTTTTATAACAATTGGACCTGGAGCAAAAGTTATTGTCAGAGTTCCGAAATCAGTTGATGTTGTATTGAGAAATTCAATCATGTAGCAGGTGATAGTTATGAAATTTGCAGTAATCGGTCATCCTATAGACCACTCGTTATCTCCAATTATGCACGACGCAAACTTTAAAGCGTTAAAGCGAGATGACACTTATGAAGCATTAAACATTCCACCAAAACATTTTCATTTAATTAAAGAAATTATAAATGAAAAACAATTGGATGGTTTTAATATTACTATTCCGCATAAGGAAAACATTATACCTTACCTTGATGAAATAGATTCACATGCCGAAACAATTGGCGCTATTAATACAGTGAAGATTGAAAATGGTCGTTGGTTAGGTTATAACACTGATGGCATTGGTTATGTTAAAGGGTTGCAAGAAGTATATCCAAAACTAGAAAATGCAAAAATATTGCTAATAGGAGCAGGTGGCGCTAGTAAAGGTTTAGCAGCCGCATTGAATGAGATTGTTACAACACCTTTAGCTGTTGCGAATCGTACAATGAGCAGATTCGATACTTGGGATTTATCTGTAGAACAATTAACGCTAAGTGATGCTGAGAAAATGTTGGATCGTTTTGATATTGTCATAAATACTACACCTGCTGGAATGAATAAAAATAAAGATGTAGTGATATCATTAGACAACCTAGCACCTCACACACTTGTTAGTGATATCGTCTATATTCCATCCAAAACGCCGATATTAGCACTCGCTGAAGAAAAAGGTAATCCTATATATAATGGCTTGGATATGTTTGTTAATCAGGGTGCTGAAAGTTTTAAAATTTGGACAGGTCAAACAGCTGATACTGAGGCGATGAAAACGGCAGTAATCGAACAATTAAAAAGGAGAAATTAAATGCTTACAGGAAAACAAAAGAGATTTTTAAGAAGTAAAGCGCATCATGTGAACCCTACTTTTCAAATTGGAAAAGCTGGTTTAAATGAAAATATGATTGAGCAACTAGATGAAATTTTAGAAAATAGAGAGTTAATAAAAATTCATATCTTACAAAATAATATGGATGATAAAAGTGAACTTGCACGAGCTGTAAGTGAAGCAACAAATAGTGAATTGGTACAAGTAATTGGGTCTATGATTGTTCTATATAAAGAATCAAAAGAAAATAAGCAAATTGAATTACCTTAATTAATGACGCAATCAATAGTATTATACGGGGGCCAATTCAATCCAATTCATACAGCACATTTAGCTGTAGCAAGTGAAGTGTATCATCAATTAAAACCAGATCGTTTTTTATTTTTACCGAGTTACATGTCACCACTTAAAAGCCATAATTCTGAATTAAACACAACACATCGTCTAAAGATGTTAGAGATCGCTACAGAAGAATTAGGATTTGGTGAGGTATGCTTGGATGAAATTGAACGACAAGGTCAAAGTTATACTTACGACACACTAAATGCAATTAAATCTGAACATCCTGATTCAAGACTTTTCTTTATTATCGGCACAGACCAATACGAACAATTAGAACGTTGGTATCGTATTGATGAACTTAAACAAATTGTTACATTTGTTGTTGTCAATCGAGGAAAAGAAGTACAGGAAGTATCAGAAGACATGATAGCTGTAAGGATACCTAGAATTGATATCAGTTCATCATTGATTCGTCACCGTGTACAATCAGGTGAATCAATACAAATTCTAGTTCCTAAACAGGTTGAATCATATATCAGAAGGGAGCGATTATATGAAAATTGAAGAAGCTATCAAACTAGTTGAAGAAAAACTGCCAAAGAAAAGATATAAACATTCATTAAGAGTAGCTGAGACAGCAAAACATTTAGCTGAAATCCATAAAGGGGACGTGGAAAAAGCTGAACTTGCTGGTGTTTTACATGACTTTTCAAAATATGATGATTTAGGATATATGTATCAAATTGTAGGTCAGCATAATTTAGACCCAGATTTATTAAGTTATGGTTCAGAAATTTTACATGGCCCAGTCTGTGCAGTTATTATGAAAGAGAAGTATGGTATTACTGATGAAGAAGTATTAGCTGCTATTCACTATCATACGACTGGTCGTGCACAAATGACAAAAACAGAAAAATTGGTTTTTATTGCGGACTATATTGAACCAAAAAGAGAAATACCAGGCGTTGAAGAAATTAGAGGAATGGCAGAACAACCAGGCAACTTAGATCAAACAATTTATGAAATCTCTAAAAGAACAGTGCTATTTTTAATTGGTAAAGATATCAGTGTGTACAAAGCGACGATTGATTGTTTAAACTACTATAATTTCAGTGATGAAAGAATAAAGGATGATTAAATGCAAGTAGAACAAATTTTAGATATAGCGATTAAAGCAGTTGAAAGTAAAAAAGCAGAAGAAGTTATTTCACTTAATTTAGAAGGTATTCATGATATGGCAGACTACTTTGTTATTTGTCATGGTAATAATGAACGTCAAGTACAAGCAATCGGTAGAGCGGTAAAAGAAGCTGCAGATAAAGAAGGTATTAATGTTTCAGTGTTTGAAGGTTTAAACGAAGCAAGATGGATTTTATTAGATTTATCTGGTGTTATCGTACACATCTTCCATAAAGATGAACGCGGCTATTATAACATTGAAAAACTTTATAGAGATGCACCGATGAAAACATATGAGGAAGCTTATTAAATGAGCCAGTATGAAGGCTTTAGCCAATATTATGATGAGCTTACACAAGATCAACCATACAATCAATGGCTAGAAATTATACGACAAGCAACTTCTAAGCGAACTAGTATATTGGATATTGGTTGTGGTACTGGTAGTTTGACGACGTTATTAACTGATTTTAAAAGTGTAACAGGAATGGATTTAAGTAGTGATATGCTCGCAGTTGCTTCCCAAAAGTCTGATTCAGTTAGATGGATTGAGGGTGACATGACAGATTTTGAATTAGGTCAAAATTTTGATGTCATTACTATATTGTGTGATTCATTAAATTATATTACTGATCAACATGATGTTATTGAAACATTTAAGCATGTATATCGCCATTTAAATACTGATGGAACATTTATCTTTGATGTCCACTCAAAGTTTAAAATGAATACGCTATTTGCAAATCAAACATATATTGATGAAACTGAACATATCTTTTTAGCATGGGAAGCAATTCAAGGTGATTTACCTGACAGTGTATGGCATTATATGACTTTCTTTGAACAACAAGACGATGGAAGTTATCGACGTTTTGATGAAGAGCATTTTCAAAAAACATTCAGCGAACAAGCATATATTGAAATGCTTAATGAAGTTGGTTTTAGCCACATTCATACATTTTATGACTTTGATATTGAAAATCATGATGAACAAAGCGATCGCTTATTCTTCATAGTTAAAAAATAAAAGAAGAAAAATCACTCCTTTAAACGTTTAAAAGATAAAGGAGTGAATTTTTTATGTTAGAACAGTTAAAACACTACTATAACCAATATAAGCATTTCTCATGGTTATTGGTTATTGCAGTTATTGTGCTTGCTTTTATTTTAATGAAACTACACTCTGATAGTAGTAACCAAGAAATAGAATCAACTGCTCAAAATGTGAGCAACTCTCATTTAGATAATGACAAACAAAATTTTTCAAAAAAGAAAGAATCAAACAAAGAGGCCGACACAGAAACTGAAGCAAATAGAAAAACTAAAGCAGTAGTGGTAGATGTTAAGGGGGCTGTTGAACACCCTGATATTTATGAAATGAAAGATAATCAACGTATAAAAGATGTGTTAAATAAAGCAAAGCTAACGAGCAAGGCTGATTTAACAACTATCAATCTTTCGGAGAAATTAACTGACCAAAAAATGATTTTCATACCAGAAAAAGGTCAAAATCTAACAACAAGTAGTAGCATTAGCACCTCTGGTACACAAAGCACTAATAAATCACCACAAGCGAAAGTTAACCTTAACAGTGCCAAAGAAAATGAATTAACTACTGTGAATGGCTTAGGACCTTCAAAAGCAAAGGCGATCATTGAATTTAGAGAAACAAAAGGACCTTTTAATAGTGTGGATCAATTGAAAAATGTTAAAGGCATCGGAGAAAAATCGTTCGAGAAGTTAAAAGAATATTTTACAGTTTAACAATATTGATTTATTACTGTGAAGATTTGTAATAAAATAGTATTGTTATAAGACAAAGGAGGTTCAAAGTGTGGAAAGAATTAAATGGGAAGAATACTTTATGGCTCAAAGCCATTTGTTATCTCTTCGCTCAACATGTACAAGATTATCTGTAGGGGCTACTATAGTGAAAGATAATAGAATCATAGCTGGTGGCTATAATGGTTCAGTTGCAGGTGAAGTACATTGTATTGACGAAGGTTGTTTAATGGAAGATGGACATTGTATAAGAACAATACATGCAGAAATGAACGCGATTCTTCAGTGTGCAAAACAGGGTGTTTCAACTGAAGGAGCAACGATATATGTCACACATTTCCCATGTTTGAACTGTACGAAATCTATTATTCAAGCAGGTATTAAGAAAATCTACTATGCTAAAGATTACCATAACCATGATTATGCTCTAAAATTACTGAAACAATCAGGGATTGAATATAAAAAAATACCATTTGATGCCGATCAAGTTGCAGAATTCTTAACGAAGAAGTGATTCATATTTGATATATATCGCACTTGCATTTTTAGAAGGCATCTTATTGATATATAATAAGCCGCTTGCATACATTCTTGCCGGCTTATTATTTTTAATGTTATACAAAAGAAAGCTACCAATATTATCAACCATATTGATATTATGTCAACCTATAATAAGTTATAAAATTTTTTCTAGCCATATAAAGTCTAATATTCAAGAATTAAGGTGGTTTAAGATTCATAGTCATTTGAATAATCGCATTGAAATTACTCAATTAAAGGTTAAAAACGAAAAATATGTAGAAGGGATAGCAAAATTACAAAATCATTCAGTCAAACTTTTTTATTTTCCAAAGCAAAAAAGTCATTTAATTGAATTGAAAAAGTTACCCTCAAACTTAAATTGTATTGTAGAAGGGCAGCTAAAAGTTGATTCGGATTTTAACGACACGATTTCACTTATGGTAAATAAATTTAATACGAAATCGTGCACTGCTATCGAGTCTAATTCCGTTCATTCAATAATTGAAAAACACAAGGCTTTTTCATTAACTCGCTTAAAATTAAATTCTCCATACTGGCAAAATACTTATGCAATGATTACAGGGGATGTCAGTTATATTGATAAAGGTGCAATTGAACTTGATAAAGAAATCGGCATTTATCATCTATTGGCCGTAAGTAGTTCACATGTCGTTGTAATAGCATCCATATTTTACTTTGTATTTAATCGTTTCTCTATTCCTCTTTTTATTACAAAGACTTTTATTATCTTCGTATTGTTTTTATTTGCTTATTATACTAATTTTGCACCGAGCGCTTTAAGAGCAATACTTTGTATGTCCTTAGTCATGATTATTCCAAAAAGATTCTATCAATCATTATTAGACATACTAGCAACAGTCTTCCTTTTTTTATGTGTTACCAATCCTGATATCGTTTTTGATATTGGATTTCAATTCTCATTCTTAATCACTTTTTTCATTATGTTATGCGCTCCAATTTTAAAAACATTAACAACTATACAATCTATGTATGCAATGACATTCATAGCACAAATCGGATCATTTTTAGTGAGTGCGTTTCATTTTAATCAGATTCAATGGATTGGTTTTGTTGCTAACTTCATCTTTATACCATTTTATTCATTCATTCTATTTCCCATTGCTATCTTCACTTTTTTCTATTATCAATTTTTTGGTTCAAATCTGTTATTAAATCAAATAATCTCGTTTAGTTATTGGTTACATGACACGCTCTTAATTCCGATTTTCAAGCATTTAACATGCTATAGATGGTTTATAGGGGAAATGAACAGCTTACTTTTAGCTGGTACCCTTATTTGGCTCGTATTGATGCTTACGTTAACTACAAATGGCAAAATAAAAAAATCTACTGTTATTTTTATACTTGGAAGTATCATTATTACTTATTCAGCATCATTACCACATTTAAGATTTACAGCACTTAATGTTGGACAAGGAGATTCTTTTTTATTTGAAACAGGAGCTAGACAACGCATATTAATAGACACAGGAGGTAAGGCACAAAACGAAAATGAGCTCTTTGATTTTAGTACCAAGAATGCAAATGCTTCTCATTCTATCAGCAAGTTTCATGTGCTTCCAACCCTCCGTAAAAGGGGTATTTCTTCGTTAGATTATGTCATTATTACACATCCACATGCTGATCATATCGGTGAATTAGATTATATAATTAGCCATGTTCACATTAAACGCTTAATCATTAATTTTAAAAGTTATCCCACTCACACATTAATGCAATTGAAAGACTTGTGTCATAAATATAAAACCACTCTATTAGATGTTAATAGTATTTCTTCGATTAAACTAGGAGATAATAAAATAAAATTTTATAATACGGCAATCACTCAAAGTAAGGATTTAAACGATCATTCAATAATAGCTTTGATACAAACTAAGACCTATAACATATTAACAACTGGAGACGCGACAATAAAAAATGAACAGAAGTTGCTATCGAATTATAAACTTCCGAAAATAGATATATTGAAAGTAGGACATCATGGCAGTAAAACAAGTAATAGTGAAGTATATTTAAATACTATTCATCCTACTTATAGTATTATATCGAGCGGTCAAAACAACGTATATAAATTACCTAATAAATCTGTAGTAGATAGATTAAAAAAAGTAGGTACTAAGTTATACAATACGCAAAACAATGGGGAAGTGACTTTCAAATTAAATAAGGAAATTGAGGTGGAAACTGAAAAATAATTATAAATGGTCTGACTATCGGACAAATGATATAATACTTAAGTATGCTAATTTTGAGAGGTGCAAGTTGTGGAAAATAATATTATTGCTATTTATGGTGAAGTTCCAGAGCTTATAGAAAAGAAAACGCAAGAACTTACGCAACAGTATTTGCAAGGTGAAAAAGATGAATTCAATTATGCAAGTTTTAATTTAAATGAAACTGAAATCAGTGTATGTATTGAAGAAGCTTTAACTTTACCGTTCTTCTCTGACTTGAAGGCTGTTATTGTGAAAAACGCTTATATCTTTACAGGTGATAGAGGTAATAAAGATTTAAATCATAATATAGAGCAACTGCAGGAATTTATTGAAAAATATGATGGTCCTTCATTGGTTATATTTGAAGTTTATAATCCTAAGCTAGACGAGCGTAAAAAGCTTGTTAAAAGCTTAAAAAAATATACAAAACTGGTTAAAATCGAGCAAATGTCTGAAGATGAGCTTAAAAATTGGATTAAGCATACCTTAAATGAACAATATAAGGATATTAATCAAGATGCTTTGAACTTATTTATTGATTTAACAGGTATAAATTTTAACTTAGTTAAACAAGAGTTAGAAAAAATTATCTTATATTTAGGAGATCGTCCAACTATAACTAAACAAGATGTTGAGACAATTGTAAATAGAAGCCTAGAGCAGAACGTTTTCTTATTAACAGATTATATTCAACAAGGAAAAAAAACTGAAGCAGTGCATTTAGTGAATGATTTAATTACTCTAAAAGAAGAACCAATTAAGTTGTTGGCTTTGATTGCTAGTAATTTCAGGTTATATTATCAATGCAAAATTCTAGCTAAAAAAGGTTATTCACAAGCTCAAATCGCTAAAACTGTCAGTGTCCACCCATTTAGAGTGAAATTAGCATTGAGAGCATCTAGACAGTATGATTTGAAGCACTTGATGAATATTATGAATGCATGTGCTGAAACTGATTATAAATTAAAATCTTCGTATATGGACAAACAGCTTATATTAGAACTCTTTATTTTATCCATATAAAAAAAGTTCAAGCAGATGCTTGAACTTTTTCATTATTTAGCTGCAACCATTAATTTTGATTTAATGCGGTCAGCTTTATTTGAGTGAATTAAGTTAGCTTGAGAAGCTTTGTCGACTTTTTTCACAGCGATACGTACTAATTCATTTTTGTTTTCAGCGTTTTCAGCGATAGCTGTTTTCGCACGTTTAACTGCAGTACGCATAGCATTTTTTTGAGAAATGTTTTGTGCTTCAGCTTTGTTAGTTGTTTTAACACGTTTAATAGCAGATTTAATATTTGGCATTGAATGTCACCTCCTAAAAGTGATCTATGATCATCAAATAAATATTTGATTACAACAAGAAACATTTTATCAAATGTACTATTAAACTGCAATCATTTATTTTCAATGAGGCTTTTAACAAGCGATGATTTACAGTAAAATAGAGTCTGTCAGTAAAATGTACATGAAATTGCCATTAGTTGCAATTATGGGGCAAACACGTTATTATATCAAAGAATATCATACATAATGCTCTATTTGAATATTATGAAAGTGAGTAGATAGAATGAATAATGAAGAACGGTTAAACCGACAAGAAAATATTAGAAACTTTTCTATCATTGCCCATATTGACCATGGAAAGTCAACGTTGGCTGATAGAATTTTAGAAAACACTAAAAGTGTTGAAACACGAGAAATGCAGTCACAATTATTAGATTCAATGGATTTAGAAAGAGAACGCGGTATCACTATTAAGTTGAATGCGGTTAGATTAAAATACGAAGCTAAAGATGGTAAGAATTATATTTTCCACTTAATTGATACACCAGGGCATGTCGATTTTACTTATGAAGTTTCTCGTTCTTTAGCAGCATGTGAAGGGGCTATTTTAGTTGTAGATGCTGCACAAGGTATCGAAGCACAAACACTGGCAAACGTATACCTTGCACTTGATAATGACTTAGAATTACTTCCTGTAGTGAATAAGATTGATTTACCAGCTGCAGATCCTGAACGTGTTAAACAAGAAATTGAAGATGTTATTGGTTTAGATCAAGATGATGTAGTTTTAGCAAGTGCTAAATCTAATATTGGTATTGAAGAAATATTAGAAAAAATCGTTGAAGTCGTACCACCACCAGAAGGGGATCCTTCTGAACCATTAAAAGCATTAATTTTCGACTCTGAATATGATGCTTATAGAGGTGTTATTTCTTCAATTCGAATTATGGATGGCGTAGTTAAAGCAGGGGACAAAATCAAAATGATGGCGACTGGTAAAGAATTCGAGGTAACCGAAGTTGGTATTAACACACCTAAACAACTTCCAGTCGAAGAACTAACTGTTGGAGATGTTGGCTACATCATCGCAAGCATCAAAAATGTGGATGATTCACGTGTAGGGGATACTATCACGCATGCAGAACGCCCAGCAGCACAACCATTAAAAGGTTATAAAAAAATGAATCCAATGGTGTTCTGTGGTTTATTCCCAATTGATAATAAAAAATATAATGATTTAAGAGAAGCCTTAGAAAAATTACAGCTGAATGATTCATCACTAGAATTCGAACCTGAGACTTCTCAAGCTTTAGGCTTTGGTTTCCGTACAGGATTCTTAGGCATGCTGCATATGGAAATTATTCAGGAACGTATCGAACGAGAATTTGGAATCGAATTAATAGCGACAGCTCCATCTGTAATTTATGAATGTATTCTAAAAAATGGAGAGAAAAAAATCGTTGATAATCCAGCACAAATGCCTGAGAGAGATCAAATTGATGAAATTTATGAGCCTTACGTTAGAGCAACAATGATGGTGCCGAATGATTATGTAGGTGCTGTTATGGAATTATGCCAACGTAAGCGTGGACAATTTATCAATATGGACTATTTAGATGATATTCGTGTCAATATTATTTATGAAATTCCACTTTCAGAAGTAGTATTTGATTTCTTCGACCAACTTAAATCAAATACAAAAGGCTATGCTTCATTTGATTATGAACTTATCGGCTATAAAGAAAGTGATTTAGTTAAAATGGATATCTTATTAAACGGCGAAAAAGTAGATGCTTTAAGTTTTATTGTTCATAAAGAATTTGCATATGAACGCGGTAAAGCGCTTGTTGAAAGGTTAAAAACGTTAATCCCTAGACAACAATTCGAAGTACCCGTACAAGCTGCAGTTGGCCATAAAATCATTGCCCGTACAAATATTAAATCAATGGGTAAAAATGTACTTGCGAAATGTTATGGTGGGGATATCAGCCGTAAACGTAAATTATTAGAAAAGCAAAAAGCAGGTAAAGCAAAAATGAAAGCAGTAGGTAATGTTGAAATACCTCAAGACGCTTTCTTAGCAGTATTAAAAATGGATGAAGATTAATAATAAGGTTGGGACTCTAATGTCCCAGCTTTTTATTTTGAATTTTGTCCTAAAAGCGAGGCGAAAATATGAAAGTTAAAAGTGCATATATTCATATTCCATTTTGTGTCAGAATTTGTACTTACTGTGATTTCAATAAATACTTTATACAAAATCAACCAGTTGATGAGTATTTAGATTGCTTAATTGAAGAATTTAAAACAGCTGACAATCGCACATTAAAAACAATGTTTGTAGGAGGAGGCACACCTACAGCGTTAAATGAGTCACAATTAGAGCGTTTGTTAAAAGCTATCAATGAGCACTTTACTATTTCAGGAGAATATACTTTTGAAGCAAATCCAGATGAACTTACACCATCAAAGATTAAACTTTTAAAAGACTACGGCGTCAATCGCATTTCAATGGGTGTTCAAACATTTGACCAAGATTTATTAAAAGTACTTGGGCGTACACATAATACGGCAGATATATACAATGCTGTCGAGCTCGCTAATCAATACCAGATTAACTCTATCAGTCTTGATTTGATGTATCATCTTCCTGGTCAAACACTTAAACAATTTGAAGACAGTTTAGATATTGCGTTATCAATGGATATTAATCATATCTCAAGTTACGGTCTAATTCTTGAACCTAAAACTCAATTTTATAATTTATATAGAAAAGGAAAGTTAAAACTTCCAAACGAAGATGTAGGGGAAGAAATGTATGAGCTATTACTTGATAAAATTAATCAATCTTCAATGCATCAATATGAAATTTCGAATTTTGGTCAACCTGGTCATGAATCTGAACACAACAAAGTGTATTGGATGAACGAAGGTTATTATGGCTTCGGAGCAGGTGCCAGTGGATACGTTCATGGAATAAGGTACTCAAATGTCAATCCTGTTAATCACTATATTAAGAAGATTAGAAACGGCGAACGTCCTATTTTACATCAAACCACACCCACTCATCGCGAACAAATGGAAGAACAGATGTTTTTAGGTTTAAGAATGAATCGAGGGGTAAATAAATCTGTGTTCAATCATAAATTCAATGAAAACATTGATCAAATCTATGCTGAGGCACTTACTGACCTAAGTAAAAAGGGCTTAATTATTAATGACAATAACGCTGTTAAATTGACTGATCGAGGTAAGGTTATTGGCAATGAAGTCTTTGAAGCATTCTTATTAGATTAATTTTAAGAGGTCAAGGCTTTAACATTGACTTACTTTGACCAATTTGATAAATTATAATTAGCACTTGGAAGAAGAGAGTGCTAATGAGGTGGAAACATGATTACAGATAGACAATTGAGCATTTTAAATGCCATTGTTGAAGATTATGTGGATTATGGTCTACCTGTCGGTTCTAAAACAATTATTGAGAGACATAATGTTGATGTGAGTCCAGCTACTATAAGAAATGAAATGAAACAATTAGAATCATTTGGTTTAGTAGAAAAATCTCATGCATCATCAGGAAGGTCACCTTCATTAAAGGGTTTTAGATATTATGTAGACCAACTGTTGGAAAATACTTCTCCTCTAAAAGAAACGAATAACCAACGTTTAAATAAACTGTTAATGGAATATAACTTTAATTTATCTGCTGCACTAAGTGTGTATGCGAATGAATTGTCATTATTTACACAGTATACTACGTTGGTAATGAAACCAAATCAATCAAAAGATTTAATCAGCGATGTTCATTTGTTTAACGCAACCGCTAATTTGGTTATTATGGTAATTGTGTTCGAAACAGGAAATGTTGAACATATTCAATTAGCAGTAGACGAAAAGATTTCTAAAGCGCGTTTAATTCAAATAGCGAATTACATCAAAGAACTTTATAACAATAAAAGTTTTGTTGATGAAGCAATGGAACATTCGAGCGACATCACAACAATTCATCAATTAACAGATTTACTTTATCAAAGAGTTAATGATAGCAAGAAAGACATCTACCTTGGTGGTAAATCAAATTTAATTGATACATTGAATGAGCAGAATGTGAATTCAATACAACAAATTCTTCAATATTTAGAGTCCAATAAGATATTGAAACTGTTCGAAAAAGATAATCATTCTGGAATCGATGTTAAAATAGGAAAAGAAATTGATAATGACCTAGAGGACATCTCAATTGTGATGAGTGATTATCATATTGATGAACATCTTAAAGGACACATAGCTGTTATTGGACCGACCGCTATGCGTTATCAAAATGTAATTCAATTACTATATAAAATATAGTTTTGAAATGTATTGGAGGACAGAAAATGGCAGAAAAAGATCAATCAGTTAACAATGAAGAAGTTGCTGAGAACGAAGATGCAACTGTAAATTCAAATACTGAAGAAGATACTCAATCAACTGAGAATACCGAAAACGTTCAAAATGGTTCTGAAGAGAATCAAGAAGAGAATGAAATCCAACAACTAAAAGATGAGTTAAAAGAACAAGAAGAAAAATATTTACGTCTGTATGCAGAGTTTGAAAACTATAAGAGACGTATTCAAAAAGAAAATCAAACATTAAAAACATATCAAGCTCAAAGTGTTTTAACGGATATCTTGCCGACTATTGATAACATTGAACGTGCGTTACAAATAGAAGGTGAAGACGAATCATTTAAATCTCTGCAAAAAGGGGTACAAATGGTTTATGAAAGCTTATTACGCGCACTAGAAGAAAACGGTCTTGAGAAAATAGAAGCTTTAGGACAACAATTTGATCCAAACTTCCATCAAGCTGTTATGCAAGATAGTGATGATTCATATGAATCAGGCGAAGTTACACAAGAGCTTCAAACTGGTTATAAATTGAAGGATCGTGTATTACGCCCTTCAATGGTTAAAGTAAATCAATAAATATAACTGATGAAATATACAACAAATGTTATTAGGAGGAATTATTAGTTATGGGTAAAATTATCGGAATTGACTTAGGTACAACAAATTCATGCGTGTCTGTTTTAGAAGGCGACGAACCAAAAGTAATCCAAAATCCAGAAGGTGCACGTACAACACCATCTGTTGTAGCTTTCAAAAATGGTGAAACTCAAGTAGGTGAAGTTGCTAAACGACAAGCAATCACAAACCCTAATACTATTCAATCAATCAAACGTGAAATGGGTACAGACCACAAAGTAGACGTTGATGGAAAATCATACACTCCACAAGAAATTTCTGCAATGATTCTTCAAAACTTAAAAAGTACTGCAGAAAGCTATCTAGGAGATAAAGTAGATAAAGCAGTTATTACTGTTCCAGCTTACTTCAATGACGCTGAACGTCAAGCTACTAAAGATGCTGGTAAAATTGCTGGTTTAGAAGTTGAACGTATTATCAACGAACCAACTGCAGCTGCTTTAGCTTACGGTTTAGATAAAACTGATCAAGACGAAAAAGTGTTAGTATTCGACCTTGGTGGCGGTACTTTCGACGTTTCAATCCTTGAATTAGGCGATGGCGTGTTCGAAGTATTATCAACAGCAGGTGACAACAAACTTGGTGGTGACGACTTTGACCAAGTAATCATTGACTACCTAGTTTCAGAATTCAAAAAAGAAAATGGCATTGATTTATCACAAGATAAAATGGCATTACAACGTTTGAAAGATGCAGCTGAAAAAGCTAAAAAAGACTTATCTGGTGTATCACAAACTCAAATTTCATTACCATTCATCTCTGCAGGAGAAAGTGGTCCATTACACTTAGAATTAACTCTAACTCGTTCTAAATTCGAAGAACTTTCAGATGATTTAGTTCGTCGTACAATGGAACCTACTCGTCAAGCACTAAAAGATGCTGGCTTAACAAGCAAAGATATCGATGAAGTAATCCTTGTTGGTGGTTCTACTCGTATTCCAGCTGTTCAAGAAGCAGTTAAAAAAGAAATCGGCAAAGAACCAAACAAAAGTGTTAACCCTGATGAAGTTGTAGCTATGGGTGCAGCTATCCAAGGTGGCGTTATCTCTGGTGATGTTAAAGATGTTGTATTATTAGACGTTACACCATTATCATTAGGTATCGAAATTATGGGTGGTCGTATGAACACATTAATCGAACGTAACACTACTATCCCAACATCAAAATCACAAGTTTATTCAACAGCAGCAGATAACCAACCAGCAGTAGACATTCACGTATTACAAGGTGAACGTCCAATGGCTTCAGATAACAAAACATTAGGACGCTTCTCATTAACTGATATTCCACCAGCTCCACGTGGTGTACCACAAATCGAAGTAACATTTGATATCGATAAAAACGGTATTGTAAACGTTACTGCTAAAGACTTAGGTACAAACAAAGAGCAAAATATCACAATCGAATCAAGCTCTGCACTTTCAGATGATGAAATCGATCAAATGGTTAAAGATGCTGAACAAAACGCAGAAGCAGATAAAAAACGTCGTGAAGAAAGTGACTTACGTAACGAAGCTGACAGCTTAGTATTCCAAGTTGAAAAAACATTAAAAGACTTAGCTGACAATATCGGCGAAGACGATAAAAAACAAGCTGAAGACAAAAAAGAAGAATTGAAAAAAGCACTTGAAGGCGACGATTTAGAAGATATCAAAGCTAAAAAAGAAGAACTTGAAAAAGTCGTTCAAGATTTATCAATGAAAGTTTACCAACAAGCACAACAAGCTCAAGAACAACAACAAGGTGGAGATGCTTCTAACAACAGTGATGTTGAAGATGCAGATTTCACTGAAGTTAAAGACGACGACAACAAAGATAATAAATAAGTGCATGCTTTCTCAAAAGAGCAGCTTTAACTAAATAAAGAAAAAAGCGGCTTCTTAAAAATTTAAGTCAAAGTCAATTGTACATTGGCTTTGACTTTTTATTATTTAACCAACTATACTTTAAAAGGTATAATGATTCTAAACTAGCAGAAAGATAAGGAGAGATTACAGTGGCAAAAAGAGACTATTATGAAGTCTTAGGTGTCAGTAAAGATGCGTCAAAGGACGAGATAAAAAAAGCCTACCGTAAATTATCCAAAAAATATCACCCAGATATTAATAAAGAAGAAGGCGCAGATGAAAAGTTCAAAGAAATTACTGAAGCTTATGAAGTGCTAAGTGATGAGAATAAACGCGCAAACTATGATCAATTTGGTCATAACGGACCACAAGGCGGCTTTGGCGGCCAAGGATTCGGCGGTCAAGACTTCAGTGGCTTCGGAGGCGGTTTCGAAGACATATTCAGTACGTTCTTCGGAGGCGGTGGTGCACAACGTGATCCAAATGCACCACGTAAAGGGGACGACTTACAATACACTATGACTATTTCATTCGAAGAAGCAGTCTTTGGTGCTGAAAAAGAAATTTCAATTCGTAAGGAAGTAAAATGTGAAACTTGTGACGGCTCAGGTGCAAAACCAGGTTCTAAAAAGAAAACTTGTCACTATTGTAATGGAGCAGGACACGTATCTGTAGAACAAAATACAATACTTGGTCGTGTAAGAACTGAAAAAGTTTGTCCAGTATGTAATGGTACAGGTGAAGAAATTGAAGAACCATGTCCAACTTGTCACGGTAAAGGCACACAAACTAAAAACGTTAAAATCAAAGTCAAAGTACCAAAAGGTGTAGACACTGATCAACAAATTCGTTTAGCCGGTGAAGGCGCTCCAGGACATAACGGTGGACCACAAGGTGACTTATATGTTGTATTCAGAGTTAAACCATCTGATAAATTCATACGTGAAGGTGATGATATCTTCTATAACTTGAAAATCAGCTTCCCACAAGCAGCTCTAGGTGATGAAGTTAAAGTGCCTACATTAGATGGTGAAGTTATTTTAACAGTTCCAGAAGGTACTCAAGACGGAAAACAATTCCGTATGAAAGAAAAAGGTGTTAAAAACGTTCATGGCTATGGATATGGTGACTTGTTTGTGAACATTAATGTGGTGACTCCAACTAAATTAAGTGAAAAACAAAAATCATTAATGCGAGAATTTGCGGAACTTAGCGGTGAAGAAATTGAAGAACAACCTTCTAATTTCAAAGAACGCGCACGTAGATTCTTTAAAGGAGAATAACAATAATGAACTGGGTGGAACTTTCAATTGTAGTAAATCATGAAGCACAAGATGCAAGTACAAACATTTTAGAAGACTTGGGTTCAAACGGTGTAGTGATAGAAGACTCAGAAGATTTAAAAGGAAACTTAGAGGATAAATTTGGCGAAATATATGAATTGAATCCTAGTGATTATCCTGAACGTGGTGTAAGAATTAAAGCATATTTCAACGAATTAGAATACTCAGATGAACTAAAAAAAGATATTTTAAGTGCTATCAAGAAGATTGATACTTTAAATGAAAATATCTTTAGCTATTCTGAACAATCACTTCAAGAACAAGATTGGGAGAATGAGTGGAAAAATTATTTCCATCCATTCAGAGCTTCAGAACGCTTTACTATTGTGCCAAGTTGGGAAGAATATGATAAAGAAAATAATGAAGAATTATGTATTGAACTAGATCCAGGTATGGCTTTTGGTACAGGAGATCATCCTACAACTAGCATGTGTTTAAAAGCGATTGAAACATATGTAAAACCAGAACATACTGTGATTGACGTTGGTACTGGATCAGGTATCTTAAGTATTGCTTGCTCATTATTAGGTGTTAAGCGTATCAAAGCTTTAGATCTGGATGAACTAGCTATAAAAGTAGCAAAAGAAAATTTCATAAAAAATGCTTGTGCTGATTCAATTGAAACAACAACCGGTAATTTATTACAAGGCGAAACAGATAAATATGATATTGTAATCGCAAATATATTGGCGCATATTATTGAAGAAATGATAGATGACGCTTATAATACTCTAAATGAAGATGGTTTATTTATAACATCTGGTATCATTGAAGAGAAGAGCAATGAAATTATAGAACATATGAAGCGTACTGGTTTTAATATCATTTCAATTAATCACGACAACGGTTGGGTTTGTATCGTTGGAGAGAAAGAGAGCAAATAATATGCAAAGATATTTTATAAATCAAAACGCTGATGAAAGTCAGCGTTTTTTTATTACTGACAAAGACGATATACATCACATTTCAAATGTCATGCGTCGTCAAGTCGGGGCTAAAATTATCGTAACCTTCGAGGACTTAAAGGTTTATCTCTGTGAGATTACAACTATAAATAATGAAGGCGTTGAATTTAAATTATTAGAAGAACAACCAAATGATACTGAATTACCTATAGAAGTAACAATATGCAGTGGATTAATTAAAGCAGATAAATATGAGTGGTTGCTGCAAAAATCTACGGAATTAGGTGCTTCTCACTTTATTGCAGTACAAATGGAACGTTCTGTTGTAAAACTAAATCAAAGTAAAGCAGATAAAAAATTGATACGATGGAATAAAATTGTCAAAGAAGCAGCTGAACAAAGTTATCGTCTTGTAATCCCAACTATTGAATTTGTATCGAATTTAAAGAAAGTATATGTTAATATAGATAAATATGATTATGTACTAATCGCTTATGAAGATGCAGCAAAAGAGGGCGAGATGAGTGAGTTTAAACGCGCACTCGAACAATTCAGCAAAGGAGATCGTGTATTAATTATTTTTGGACCAGAAGGCGGTTTAAGTCCTGATGAAATTGAAATGTTCAAAAATAATAGTTACATAGTCGGCCTAGGTCATCGAATCTTGAGAGCAGAGACGGCTCCGCTTTATGCGCTTAGTGCAATTAGTTATGAAAAAGAATTAATGGGGTGAAATAAATGTCAACAGTAGCTTTTCATACTTTAGGTTGTAAAGTAAACCATTATGAAACTGAAGCAATTTGGCAATTATTTAAAGATGCCGGCTATGATCGAGTTGAATTTGATACAAATGCCGATGTCTTTGTTATAAATACATGTACAGTTACAAATACAGGAGATAAGAAGAGTAGACAAGTCATCCGACGTGCTATCAGAAAAAATCCAGATGCAGTCGTTTGTGTTACAGGATGTTATGCACAAACATCGTCAGCAGAAATCATGGATATCCCTGGAGTAGACGTTGTAGTCGGTACACAGGATAGAACGAAGTTGTTAGGTTATATTGAAGAGTTCAAAGCTGAACGTCAACCAATTAACGGTGTAGGCAATATCATGAAAAATCGTACATATGAAGAATTAGATGTACCATATTTCACTGATAGAACACGTGCTTCTTTAAAAATCCAAGAAGGTTGCAACAACTTCTGTACTTTCTGTATTATTCCATGGGCACGTGGTTTAATGCGTTCAAGAGATCCTGAGAAAGTAGTAGAACAAGCAACAACATTAGTAAATTCTGGTTATAAAGAAATTGTGTTGACTGGTATTCATACAGGTGGTTACGGTCAAGACTTGAAAGATTATAACCTAGCACAATTATTACGTGATTTAGAATCAGTAGATGGATTAGAAAGAATTCGTATTTCATCAATCGAAGCTAGTCAATTAACTGATGAAGTCATTGATGTAATCAAAAATTCAAATAAAGTCGTACGTCACTTACACGTGCCATTACAATCTGGTTCAGATACAGTATTAAAACGCATGAGACGTAAATATTCAATGGCACACTTCTCAGAACGATTGATGAAGTTACATGATGCTTTACCAGGTTTAGCAGTCACTAGTGACGTGATTGTAGGATTCCCAGGTGAAACTGAGGAAGAATTCCAAGAAACATATGACTTTATTTTAGATCATCACTTCTCAGAATTACACGTTTTCCCATATTCAGCTCGAACAGGGACACCAGCAGCTAGAATGGATGATCAAATTGATGAAAGTGTAAAAAATGAACGTGTTCATAAACTAATTGAATTAAGTAACCAATTAGCGAAAGAATATGCTTCTCACTTTGATCAAAAAGTATTAGAAGTAATTCCAGAAGAGCACGGTGAAAAACCAGGTACATTAGTGGGTTATGCAGATAACTACATGAAAGTTGAATTTGAAGGCGATGATTCGCTTATCGGAGAACTTGTACGTGTGAAAATCACAGAAGCAGGTTATCCTTTAAATAAAGGTTATGTTACTCGTGTGATTGATCATGCAACAAATAGCAGTGAATTTACAGCTATTGTGTAAGGTTCAAAAAATTAATTATTCTAATTGACCGCATCAACCACATATATTATAATTAGCATTGCATGGTTTATAAAAAACTATGCAAACGAATTTTAAAGTTCCGTTGTTATTTGGAGGGAGGGAAATACAGATGTCTAAAACAGTAGTCCGTAAAAACGAATCACTTGAAGATGCATTACGCCGTTTCAAACGCTCAGTTTCTAAAAGCGGTACAATTCAAGAAGTACGTAAACGTGAATTTTACGAAAAACCAAGTGTTAAACGTAAAAAGAAATCAGAAGCTGCACGTAAACGTAAATTCAAATAATTATTAAGTCTGTTGACTCCCTCAACAAACAATTAATTATTATATAATGCAGTTTAAACAGCCCTAAGTTTTACAATTATGTAAAACTTAGGGTTTTTTCTTATGTTTTGATGCTACATAATATAATTTTTCTATTGATGTTAAAATAAAACGATAATCCTATAATTACACTAAGTAATCATGTATAATGAACCTTGAGAGCGAGGTGAATCTATGTCATACCAAGCTGAAATCCTACATAATATTTCGGTATTTCAGGCAAGTTCAAATTCCACACTACATCAAATCAGCGATTTTATAACAAGTCCATTTATTTCATTAATTTTAACCTGTATTATCTTTTTAGGTTTTCTTTATCAACTCTATTCCAAGCGTATTAACTTTCCAGGCATTCTTGCTGCACTAGCCTTATTAATACTATTTTTAGGCTATTTGATACAAGGAGAAGTTTCCTTAATTTCTGTTGGATTATTTTCTATAGGTGTGATACTGCTCGTCATTGAATTGTTTGTTATCGGTGCAGTAATCGGCATTATAGGCATGATTCTCATCACAGTAAGTATGATTATGCTTGGTGAAAACATTCTTTGGATGTTAGTCAATGTTATAATCGCTTTAATACTGACTATTATAGAATGGGTGATATTAGTGAAAGGATATAACAAAAAGATTTCGTTATTTGAAAAAGTTATACTCAGAGATTCGACAACGTCTGAAGCTGGCTATACTTCACACGATGACCGCTCTAATCTAGTAGGACAAACTGCAATCACTTTAACAGAATTACGACCTGCAGGAATGATTTCATTAAATGATGAACGCATAGATGCAGTATCAGATGGAACATTTATACAAAGAGATGTAGAAGTCAAAGTAACTGAAGTTGAAGGATCGAGAGTAGTTGTCAGAGAGATTCCAAAAAACACATAATACTAGGAGGCACTTACTATGTTAGTACCGTTAATAATCATTGTTATTATTGCAGTCATTGCTCTATTAATCTTATTTTCATTTGTACCAATCGGTTTATGGATTTCTGCAATTGCAGCTGGTGTCAAAGTAAACATTGGCACACTTATCGGAATGCGTTTAAGACGTGTTTCACCACGTAAAGTTATCGCGCCATTAATTAAGGCACATAAAGCTGGTTTAAACCTTACAACTAACCAACTAGAATCACACTACTTAGCAGGTGGTAATGTAGACCGCGTTGTAGATGCAAATATTGCTGCACAACGTGCTGACATCAACTTACCTTTTGAACGTGGCGCAGCGATTGACCTAGCAGGCCGTGACGTTTTAGAAGCTGTCCAAATGTCTGTAAACCCTAAAGTTATTGAAACGCCATTTATTACAGGTGTTGCTATGAACGGTATTGAAGTAAAAGCTAAAGCTAGAATCACAGTTCGTGCAAACATTTCTCGTTTAGTCGGCGGTGCTGGTGAAGAGACTATTATTGCACGTGTCGGTGAGGGGATTGTTTCAACAATCGGTTCAAGTGAACATCATACTGTTGTTTTAGAAAATCCAGACAATATTTCAAAAACTGTATTAAGTAAAGGTCTAGATTCAGGAACAGCCTTTGAAATTTTATCTATTGATATCGCAGATGTGGATATCGGTAAAAACATCGGTGCAGACTTACAAACTGAACAAGCATTAGCAGATAAAAATATTGCTCAAGCTAAAGCAGAAGAACGTCGTGCAATGGCAGTTGCATCTGAACAAGAAATGAAAGCACGTGTACAAGAAATGCGTGCGAAAGTTGTGGAAGCAGAATCTGAAGTTCCACTTGCAATGTCTGAAGCTCTAAGAAAAGGTAATATCGGAGTTAAAGATTACTATAATTTGAAAAACATAGAAGCTGATACAGGTATGCGTGAGTCTATCAATAAACGTACGCAACCAAATGATAACGAGTCACCAGACAAGTAAACGAGGTGATTAAATGAATATCGGTCTAATAATATTTGTCGTTAGTGTTGTTATCTCATTAATATCAGCAATTAACGATAAAAATTATAAAAAGAGACAACAAAATCAACCAAAATCATCACAACCTAGAAGACAACCTACGACTGAGCGTAAACAACAAAAAGGGTTTCTTGAACAATTAGGTGAAAAGTTTGAGGAAATGCAAAAAGAATTAGAAGGTACGCCGCCATCTTCTCAACCTGATCACACACCTAAACCAGAAGAAACTACACGTCCGAACCGTCGTACATCTCAACCGAGACAAACGCGCGAGCAATCATCTCAACCAAGACTCGATTCAAATCAAAAAGAGCAAGTATTGACAAAACAACTGAATGATTCTTTAAATAATGAGTTACATGATTTACGCTCTCAAATGGATTTAGAGAAACAAAAGCAAATTGAGATATTAGAACGTCGTGCTCAAGCAATCATTAGTGATAAATATCTTTCAGAACATGCTAAAAAAGAAAGACTCAAACAACTATTCGCTAATAAGTTTAATCAAACAAGCACACGAACTAATGAAGATTTACGCTTTGATGAAGATGAAATACTAAATGGTTTTGTTTGGTCAGAAGTACTTAAAAAGCCGAAACAGTTACAATAAATTTAATGGATTGGATGGACATAATTTTATGTCATCCAATCCATTTTTCTTTTATGCAAGCTAAACTTTATTGGATTAATAAACAGCGAGAACATGATATAATGATTGTATGAATATGTGGAAATTATTAACTAAGTCCGTAGTTTCCGTTAACCATTATATTCTGCATCTTATTAAAAAATATGCTGAAAAGCGATAATAATGAAAAGGAGTTAATGTATGCCAGGAATAATAGTTATTGACGATATCAATCAAGCCCAAGCACTAATAGGTAATAACGATGAACACTTACAAGCAATAGAAGAAGCTTTCAATGTTATTGTTCATGCTAGGGGGCAAGAAATAGCTGTAAAAGGGCAACAACAAGAAGAAATTGTAAAAGCAGAAGCTGTAATAAAAAACCTTTTAAAAGTAATTGATCAAGGCGTATCAATTAATCTTAAAGATGTAGAAGCAGCAATTAAAATGGCAGAGAAAGGATCTATCCAACACCTCGTTGATTTATACGATGAAGCAATTACTAAAGATGCTTATGGTAAAACAATTCGTGCAAAAACAATGGGTCAACGTTTATATCTGAATGCGATGAAGCATAATGATTTAGTCTTTGGTATTGGACCAGCTGGTACTGGTAAAACTTTCTTAGCTGTTGTTTATGCTGCTAAAGAATTGCGTCAAGGTAACGTAAAAAGAATAGTGCTGACTCGTCCCGCTGTAGAAGCAGGCGAATCATTAGGTTTCTTACCAGGCGACTTAAAAGAAAAGGTAGACCCTTATTTAAGACCTTTATACGATGGTCTTCATACGGTACTGGGACCTGAGCAAACAGCGCGTTTTATTGAAAGAGGTATCATTGAAGTTGCACCATTAGCCTATATGAGAGGACGTACACTTGACGATGCATTTGTTATTTTAGATGAAGCGCAAAATACGACGCATGCCCAAATGAAAATGTTCTTAACACGTTTAGGATTTGGATCAAAAATGGTCGTAACGGGTGATATGACTCAAGTAGACTTGCCGAGAGGTATTAATAGCGGATTAAAACAAGCTGTTAAACGCTTATCAGGCGTTAAAGGCATTAGTGTACAAACATTAGATCAAAGTGATGTTGTACGTCATCCATTAGTAAGTAAAATTATCAGCCGTTATGAAGGAGATGAATAAACGCCATGTTCACGATTGATTTTTCAAATCATACGGATGAAGTAAAAGAAGAATGGTATGACCAGATTGAAAAGTTATTAAACTTTGCGAAAGAACAAGAGAATATTGAAGAAGATGCAGAACTTTCAGTGACATTTGTTGATAAAGAAGAAATTCAACAAATTAATAGAGACTATAGAGATAAAGATAAAGTTACTGATGTCATTTCATTTGCGTTAGAAGAAGATGAACCTGAAATTGAGGGTTTAGATATCCCTCGTGTACTAGGTGACATTATCATTTGCGCAGATGTTGCAAAAGAACAAGCTGCAGAGTATGGACATTCCTTTGAGAGAGAACTCGGCTTTTTAAGTTTGCATGGCTTCTTACATTTACTTGGCTATGATCATATGAATGAAGCCGACGAAAAAGAAATGTTTGGAAGACAAAAATCTATTTTAGATGCTTATGGCTTAACAAGAGAATAGTCTATGAATCGTTTTAAGTATCCCATTCAAGGGTTGTTGACCATACTACAAAAAGATCGTAACTTTTTATGGCATATCGCAATTGGCTTTTTAATCATTGGCGCGTCTTTTTACTTCAATATTACCCGCATGGAATGGATTGCGGTTATTTTAACAATTTTTCTAGTGTTAGCATTTGAAGCAATTAACACCGCAATTGAATATGTAGTTGACCTTGTAACGGATGATTATAAACTTTTTGCTAAATATGCTAAAGATATCGCAGCACTAAGTGTGCTTTTAATATCTATCGCAGCAGTAATTATAGGTCTAATTATCTTTATCCCTTACATCGTTAACTTATTATAAAGGAGAGAGATAAAAATGGCTTATACTCAAGAACATTATGAAAAAGTAAGAGAAGCACAAAAACGTTCTTATTCACCTTACAGCAACTTTAAGGTGGGTGCTTATTTAAGAACTAAGGATGGCAAAGAATTTTTCGGCGCAAATGTGGAAAATGCTGCGTATGGCGAAGCAATTTGTGGAGAGCGTTCAAGTTTAGTTGCAGCAATTAGTCAAGGTTATAGACCAGGTGACTTTGAATCTTTAACAGTCACAGTAGATGCTGATAAGCCTTCATCACCATGTGGTTCATGTCGTCAAGTTATTAATGAACTATGTGATGACGACATGCCGATTTATTTAACAAACCATAAAGGCGATATGATTGAAACGACTGTCGCCGAATTACTGCCGCTAGGTTTTTCAGGAAAGGATTTGAATATATGACAGAACATAAATCAGGCTTTGTTTCAATTATAGGCCGACCTAACGTAGGTAAATCTACGTTTATGAATAGAGTACTTGGGCATAAAATCGCAATTATGTCAGACAAAGCACAAACAACTAGAAATAAAATACAAGGTGTTATGACTGAAGATGATGCACAAATTATCTTTGTTGATACACCAGGTATTCACAAGCCCAAACATAAATTAGGCGACTATATGATGAAAGTTGCTAAAAATACTTTATCAGAAGTAGATGCAGTCATTTTCATGGTTAACGCTGATGAAAAGATTGGTCGCGGTGATGAATATATTATGGAAATGCTGAAAAATGTCAAAACTCCAGTATTCCTTGTTATCAATAAAATTGACTTAGTACACCCTGATGAAATCATGCCTATTATTGAATCATATCAAAAATATATGGACTTCTCTGAAACTGTTCCAATGTCAGCATTAGAAGGTTTAAATGTTGAACACTTTATCGAAGTACTTAAATCATATTTACCAGAAGGCCCTCAATATTATCCAGATGGTCAAATTTCTGACCACCCTGAACAATTTGTGGTAGGTGAATTAATAAGAGAAAAAATTCTTCACTTAACGAGCGAAGAAATTCCACATTCAATAGAGGTTAACGTTGATAGAATGGTTAAACAATCTGAAGATAAAGTTCGTATAGAAGCTACAATTTTTGTTGAAAGAGATTCACAAAAAGGAATTGTCATCGGCAAAGGCGGCAAAAAGTTAAAAGAAATTGGAAAACGTGCGAGATTGGATATCGAAAACCTATTAGGTTCAAAAGTGTATCTCGATTTATGGGTAAAAGTACAAAAAGATTGGCGTAATAAAATCAACTTTATTCGCCAAATGGGCTATATAGAGGATCAAGATTAAACTAGAAGGTCGGTGGTACCTTTTATGTTAGTAAAACAAAAAGGAATCATTATTAAAACAGTAGATTATGGCGAATCAGATAAAATTATTACCATCCTAAGCGAAAGTGGCGCGAAGATTCCTTTGATGGTCAAACGTGCTAAAAAAAGTAGAACAGGTATGCAGGCTAATACACAATTATTTGTATATGGCCTGTTTATCTATGCTAAATTACGTGGTTTAGGCATACTTAATTCAGTTGATGTTATCAGTCAAAATTATCAACTTCGTTTAGATATTTATGAGAGCAGTTATGCTGCACTTTGTGCTGAAGTCATTGACAAATCTATGGACGAAGAACAAATTTCTAAATTTAATTATCAACTCTTACACTTTTGCTTGAACAGAGTTGAAAAAGGTTACAGTGCCCAACTGATGTCCGTTATTGTTTTATTAAAAAAAATGCCTGACTTTGGTTTTACTATCGCATTCAATCAAGATATTATCTCAGGCGATACAAACCAAGCAAATTTATGTGGCTACAGTTTTAAATATCATGGTGTGATTGCTCAGGAGAATTTGTATAGAGATGAACGAGCAGTTCCTATATCTAATAAAACACTTTATTTATTGGATGTACTTCAAAAACTGCCTATAGATAAAATGAATTCAGTTAATATTCATCAGGATATAGTAGATGAGATGTCTGATTTGCTTATCATGTTATACCGGGAATATGCGGGTGTGTTTTTCAGAAGTCAAAAATTAATAAATCAATTGCATCGTTTAGAGTCCAATAACCAGAAAAAATGATAGAAAAATAAGGGTATATCGCAATTTCGCGATATACCCTTATTTATTTAATATTAGAATTTAACTTTTTCAGCTAAGAAATCGTTTAATTCAGAGATTGGCATACGAACTTGTTCCATAGTATCACGTTCACGTACTGTGACTTGTTGATCTTCTAATGAATCGAAGTCAAATGTAATACAATATGGTGTACCAATTTCATCTTGACGACGGTAACGTTTACCAATTGATTGTGATTCGTCAAAATCAACTGTAAAGTTTTCGCTTAATTGTTCGTAAACTTTAATTGCTTCTTCAGATAATTTTTTGCTTAATGGTAAAATTGCTGCTTTATACGGTGCTAGAGCAGGGTGGAAGTGCAATACTGTACGTTCATCTTTACTACCTTCAACACCTTCACGGTCATAAGCATCACATAAGAATGCTAATGTCACACGGTCAGCACCTAAAGAAGGTTCAACACAGTATGGGATGAATTTTTCATTTGTTTCTGGATCATGGTATCTGAAATCTTCACCAGAATATTCACTATGTTTTTTCAAGTCGTAGTCTGTACGGCTTGCAATACCCCATAATTCGCCCCAACCAAATGGGAATTTATATTCAATGTCTGTAGTTGCATTAGAGTAGTGAGATAACTCATCTTGGTCATGATCTCTTAAACGAATATTTTCATTTTGAAGACCTAAGTCTAATAACCATTTTTCAGCAAATGTTTTCCAATAATTTTGCCATTCGATTTCTTCACCAGGACGGCAGAAGAATTCTAATTCCATTTGTTCGAATTCACGTGTTCTGAAAATGAAGTTACCTGGTGTAATTTCATTACGGAATGATTTACCGATTTGACCAATACCAAATGGTAATTTTTTACGCATTGAACGTTGGACGTTTTTGTAGTTGACAAAGATACCTTGTGCAGTTTCAGGACGTAAGAAAATTTCGTTAGTTGAATCTTCAGTTACACCTTGGAAAGTTTTGAACATCAAGTTGAATTGACGGATATCAGTCCAGTTAGCAGTACCGCTTACTGGGCATTTAATACCTTCTTCTTCAATAATACGTTTCATTTCATCAAAACTTAAACCATCTGCGATAAAGTTTTCGTCACCTTTTTCATTTTGCATATATTCTTCAATTAATTTATCTGCACGGTAACGAATTTTACTATCTTTGTTGTCGATCATAGGGTCATTAAAGTTACCTAAGTGACCTGATGCTTCCCATACTTTAGGGTTCATCAAAATTGCTGCGTCTAAGCCAACGTTATAAGGTGATTGTGAAATAAATTTTTTCCACCATGCACGTTTAATATTATTTTTTAATTCAACACCTAATGGACCATAATCCCAAGTGTTTGATAAACCACCGTAAATCTCACTGCCTGGAAATACAAAACCTCTGTGTTTTGCTAGCTGAACTACTGATTCCATATCTTTTGCCATAAATAACACTCCTCTTTAATAATAAAAAAACGCCCCAAGATAACGAAATAAACATTTCGAAATCTTGGGACGAGTTATCTCATTTCTCATTGAAATTCGTAATAACCCGCGGTTCCACCCAAATTAGTGTAGACACTCGCTTAGATTATAAAAGTTGTTAGGCCAATTTAATTGTTAAGCTCGCACCATCCTTAACTCGCTTCAAACCTAATTCTAATGCATCCGAAAATTAAAGGCAAGTGTTTATATAGATTTGTAGACCAAAACAATTACAGTTATAATATAAATTGTAAGTGTGAAGGGGTGAAGACATATAGAACTGAGTAGTAGGCAAAGTGAAATTATCGAAATAGTAAAGCAAAATGGGCCGATTACCGGTGAAAAGATTGCCGAACAACTAAGTTTAACTAGAGCGACACTTAGACCTGATTTAGCTATTTTGACAATGTCTGGGTTTCTCGAAGCTAGACCTAGAGTAGGATACTTTTATTCTGGTAAATCAACAAATCAATTATTAACAGAAAAATTACGTCAATATGTTGTTAAAGACTATCAATCTTTGCCGATTGTCTTAAAAGGCGATACTTCTGTTTATGAGGCAATATGTACAATTTTTCTTGAAGACGTCAGCACGTTATTTATTGTGAATACAAATAATGATTTTGTTGGAGTTTGTTCAAGAAAAGACTTACTCAGAGCATCCATGATTGGCGAGGATATACATACGATGCCAGTCAGTGTTATCATGACACGTATGCCGAATTTAACACACGTTTTAGAAAATGATTTGGTCGTACTAGCTGCACAGCTTATGATTGAAAAAGAAATTGATTCTCTGCCGATAGTTCGTGGTAAAGATAATGGTAAGTTGGAAGTCATCGGGCGCATTTCAAAAACCACGATAACAAAATTATTTGTATCAATTTTCGATGAGTAGGAGTAGGATTTAATGCAAAAGATAAAAATAATAATTGCATCTGATTCGGTGGGAGAAACAGCCGAACAAGTTGCAAAAGCTTGTGTTTCTCAATTTAACTCGAAAAATTTCCAAAGTCAGATTGTACGTTATCCATATATTGAAACGTTAGAGAATGTTGATGAAGTTATGGAAGTTGCGAAAGAAAACGAAATGAATATTGTTGTTTTCACGCTTGTAAAACCTGACATTAAAGAATATATGGAACAGCAATTAGCCGAAAAAAATATAAAACATGTCGATATCATGGGACCATTAATGAATATTTTAATTGATGAAATCGATGAAAAACCATACTATGAACCAGGTATAGTGCATAAACTAGATGAAGCATACTTCAAAAAAATTGAAGCGATTGAATTTGCAGTTAAATATGATGATGGTAAAGATCCGAAAGGTTTACCTAAAGCTGATATTATATTAATTGGTATTTCACGTACTTCAAAAACACCTTTATCACAGTTTTTAGCACATAAGCGTTATAAGGTTATGAATATCCCAATCGTTCCTGAAATCAATCCGCCTGAAGGGTTATTTGAAGTAGATCCAAAAAAATGTATTGCATTAAAAATCAGTGAAGAAAAGTTGAATAAAATCCGTAAAGAAAGATTGAAACAACTCGGGCTTGGAGATTCAGCACGTTATGCTACAGGGCAACGTATTCAAGAAGAATTGGATTACTTTGATAAAATAGTTGATCGAATAGGCTGTCCTTTGATTGATGTTTCAGACAAAGCTATAGAAGAAACAGCGAATGATATCATGTATATAATTGAACAAAATAAAATGAATAAGTAAGCCTAATACAATACGCTGGTGTTTTAAACTCAGCGTATTTCTTATTGAGCTAATAACTTTTATTTTTTATAGAAAATGATATAATAATAAGACTAATGTATACAGGTGGTTATGGTGAGAATAGAGCAATCAGTAATAAATGAAATAAAAGATAAAACAGATATTCTTGACCTTGTAAGTGAATACGTGAAATTAGAGAAAAGAGGGCGCAATTATATTGGTTTGTGTCCTTTTCATGATGAAAAAACACCTTCGTTTACTGTTTCGGAGGACAAACAAATTTGTCATTGTTTCGGTTGTAAAAAAGGCGGTAATGTTTTTCAATTTACTCAAGAGATAGAAGGTATTTCGTTTGTCGATGCTGTTAAAGCCCTTGGAGAAAGGGTAAATATAAAAGTAGATGTTGGACAAAATAATGAACAAAACCAAATCGCTTCTGATGACTTAATGATGATTAAAATGCATGAACTTATGCAAGAATATTATCATTATGTACTGATGAAAACAGTGGAAGGGGAAGAGCCTTTAAAATATTTGAAGTCTAGAGGTTTCACTGAAGAACTGTTAAAAGACAGAAAAATCGGTTTTGCACCCGACAACTCTCACTTTTGTCATGATTTCTTGCAAAAGAAAGGTTATGATATTGAGCTAGCGTATGAAGCCGGTTTATTATCTCGCAATGAAGAAAACTTTAGTTATTATGATCGATTTAGAGATAGAATTATGTTTCCTTTGCATAATGCACAAGGACGAACTGTAGGTTATTCGGGAAGAACATACAAAAATCAAGAGCCTAAATATTTAAACAGTTCGGAAACACCTATATTTCAAAAGAGACGACTTTTATACAACGTTGACAAAGCAAGACGTATTATACGTCAAAAAAATGAAATTATACTATTAGAAGGGTTTATGGATGTTATTAAAGCTGACAATGCTGGGGTTAAACAGGTTGTGGCAAGTATGGGAACACAAATTTCCCAAGAACACATAGCGTTCATCAAAAAACTAACATCAAATGTCACATTACTATTTGATGGCGATTTTGCAGGACAAGAAGCTACACTTAAAACTGGGCAGCACTTACTAGAGCAAGGTCTGAATGTTTTTGTTATTCAACTTCCTTCTAAAATGGATCCAGATGAGTATATTAATAAATATGGGGAAGATGCTTTTAAAAAATACGTGGAACATGAAAAACGTGCTTTTGTATTGTATAAAGTCAATTTATATAAAGACGAAATCGAAAATAACGACATGGCTTATGAACAATACCTTAAAGAGATAACGAACGATGTTTCATTAATGCAATCAGGGATTTTACAGAAAAAAGTATTGCAAGACGTTTCTGAATTGTTTAAAGTAAGTTTTGATAGTCTAAATAATGAAGTGTCAAGACATAACCAACATTCATTTCAACAAATATCTGCTGCAGTTCCAGAAGTTAATCAAAAAAAATATTCAAAACAAGAAGATGCTGAACGTAAACTATTAAAACATTTTATGTTTAATAAAGACATTTTTCTTGAACATAGTCAGCGTGTAGAAGCAGATGACTTTACAAATCAGCAATTTAAGCGTATATTTAATATTTTGCACGACTACTATGCTGAAAATGAATATTATAATCTGAGTACTGCATTATTATATAGTGATGAAGAAATAGATAGAGAAACTTTAATTGCATTAGACAATCTTTTACTCAATAACAATCCATATGAACATGAGATTGATGAGTATATTCAAATTATTGTTAGCAGTAGAGATGAAGAGACCTCTGAGTCATTAAACCAGAAGTTACGAGAGGCTACACGTATTGGTGATTCAGAACTGCAAAAGTATTATTTGCAAAAGATTGTCGCTTTAAATCAAAAACGAATGTATTAAAATTGTTAATATATATTTAAAGAGTTTTATTTAAGTAACGCATTGTGTGCTTATATTAATTTCGGGAGGCCTTTTTATGTCTGAAAACCAAGTGAAAGTAGTAAAAAAACAAACCATCGATCCGACATTAACTTTGGAAGATGTAAAAAAACAATTATTAGATAAAGGGAAAAAAGAAGGTCATTTAAGCCATGAAGAAGTAGCAGAAAAACTGCAAAACTTCGATATGGACTCTGATCAAATGGACGAGTTCTTTGAACAATTAAATGATAATGATATAAATCTTATTAATGAAAAAGACAGTTCTGATACAGACGAAAAACTTAATCCTAATGATTTAAGTGCACCTCCAGGTGTTAAAATCAACGACCCTGTACGTATGTATTTAAAAGAAATCGGTCGTGTTGATTTATTAAACGCCCAAGAAGAAATTGAACTTGCAAAACGTATCGAACAAGGTGATGAAGTAGCTAAAGCAAGATTAGCAGAAGCAAACTTACGTTTAGTTGTCAGCATTGCTAAAAGATACGTAGGACGCGGTATGTTGTTCTTAGACCTTATCCAAGAAGGAAATATGGGCTTAATTAAAGCGGTAGAAAAATTCGACTTCAGTAAAGGATTCAAATTTTCTACGTATGCAACATGGTGGATTCGTCAAGCAATTACACGTGCTATTGCTGACCAAGCACGTACAATCAGAATTCCAGTACACATGGTCGAAACAATTAATAAATTGATTCGTGTTCAACGTCAATTACTACAAGATTTAGGTCGTGATCCAGCACCAGAAGAAATTGGTGAAGAGATGGATTTACCACCAGAAAAAGTACGTGAAATCTTAAAAATTGCACAAGAGCCTGTTTCTTTAGAAACACCAATTGGTGAAGAAGATGACAGTCACTTAGGAGATTTCATCGAAGACCAAGAAGTACAAAGTCCATCTGATCACGCAGCGTACGAGTTATTGAAAGAACAATTAGAAGATGTTTTAGATACACTAACTGATAGAGAAGAAAACGTATTAAGATTACGTTTCGGTCTTGATGATGGACGTACAAGAACACTTGAAGAAGTTGGTAAAGTATTCGGTGTTACAAGAGAACGAATTCGTCAAATCGAAGCTAAAGCACTTAGAAAGCTAAGACATCCAAGCCGTAGCAAACGCCTTAAAGACTTTATGGATTAATTAAGTAAAAATAGCGAGACAATGAGCTGATAATGTTTGGCTGACGAAGGCAAGGAATCATGTAAAGACCTACAGTCAATCGAATATCTTGCTTATTGTCTCGCTCTTTTATTAGAGGAGCCAAAGTGATGATTTTAAACCAACGACTTACTGCAGTGAGTAAATATATAACTGGTGATGTATTGGCAGATATTGGTTCAGACCATGCATATTTGCCAATCTATGCGATAGAAAACGAATTATGTACTTCTGCTATTGCTGGAGAAGTGGTAAAAGGACCATATCAAGCTGCTTTAGATAACGTTAAAAAATATAGCATGCAAAATAGGATTGATGTTAAACTGGGAGATGGATTAAATGTCCTAGAAAAAACAAATAACGTTAATACTATTACAATATGTGGAATGGGCGGCCCATTAATTGCAGAAATACTCCAAAATGGAAAAGAAAAGCTAATGAATCAACCACGTTTAGCGTTACAAAGTAATATTCAAACATCTACTTTAAGACGTACATTAATGCAATTGGATTACCATATTATTGATGAAGAGATTATGGAAGAAAAAGGCCATATTTATGAAATAGTTATTGCAGAATATGGTCATAAAGAATTAAAAGAAGTAGAGTTGAAATTCGGTCCGATTTTAATGAATTCTAAATCAGCTTTATTCATTAAAAAATGGAATAGAGAATTAGAAGCTTTAAAAAACATCCAATCTCACTTGGATAAGAACAAGCATCAAAGCCGCTTAGAAGAGATTAATCATGAGATCAAATTAATTCAAGAGGTGTTATCATGAAAACTTCAGAGTTACTAAATATTTTAAATCAGCATGTTCCTTTTTCTTCTGCTGAAAGTTGGGACAATGTTGGCTTATTAATCGGGGACAAACAACAAGAAATCACAGGTATACTGACGGCGTTAGATTGTACAATGGAAGTGGTAAATGAAGCAATAGAAAAAGACATTAATACAATTGTTGCACATCATCCACTTATCTTTAAAGGTGTTAAAAGCATCAATGAACAAGGTTATGGCGCTATTATTCGTCGTTTGATACAAAACAATATCCAATTAATTGCCTTGCATACAAACTTAGATGTATATCGTTTTGGTGTCAATGCGATGCTATCAAAGCAAATTGGACTTACACATACTGAAATTTTAGAAACTCAACAAACAAATTATTATAAAGTCCAAGTGTTTATTCCTGAAGAAAATGTAGAGACATTTAAAAATAAAATGAATGATGAAGGTTTTGCATCTGAAGGTGATTATGAATACTGTTTCTTTTCTACTAAAGGTGCTGGTCAATTTAAACCTGTCGAGAATGCACATCCTCATATCGGTGAGTTGAATCAAATCGAAACAGTAGAAGAAGTAAAAGTTGAATTCATGATTCAAGAGTACGAACGTACAAAAGCAGAGGATTGTATTAATGTACTACATCCATATGAAACACCGGTGTATGATTTTATTCCATTAACTAAAACGGTAAAACGGGGTTTAGGCATGATAGGACAATTACCAGAACAAACAACTTTAAAATCATTAGCTACGATTATTAAAAAACAATTAGATATACCAAGCGTCCGTTTCACTGGGAATCCAGACACAGTAATCTCAAAAGCAGCAATTATTGGTGGCTCTGGTATTGGTTATGAAAAATTCGCACATCAAAAAGGTGCAGATGTATTTATCACTGGTGATATTAAACATCATGACGCATTAGATGCTGAAACAGAAGGATATAACTTAATCGATATCAATCATTATAGTGAATATGTTATGAAAGAAGGTTTAAAATCATTACTTAAAGAATGGATTAGTAATGATAACCTTACTATTGAAGCTTCAACTTTAAATACAGATCCATTTAATTATGTATAAAAAACTAAAAAGGAGGGATTTTAATGGCCACACAACACCCATTTGAACAATTTGATTTAAGTCCACAACTTATAGATGCTGTAGCTGACTTGAATTTTAATCAGCCAACTGAAATCCAACAAAGAGTAATCCCTAAAATTATCAAAGGTCAAAATATTATCGGGCAATCACAAACGGGTACTGGGAAGTCTCATGCTTTCTTATTACCATTAATAGAAAAAATTGATACTTCAATTCAAGAACCCCAAGCTATTGTCGTTGCACCAACTAGAGAATTAGCACAACAACTTTATAATGCAGCACATCATTTAGCACAATTTAAAGATGAAGTTAAAGTTACTTTATTTATTGGGGGAACTGATTTTGCACGTGACAAACAACGTTGTAACGTGCAACCTCAATTAGTCATTGGAACACCAACACGTATCAATGATTTATCAAAGGACGGCACATTACATGCACATTTAGCTCAGTATTTAGTTGTAGATGAAGCTGACTTAATGATTGATTTAGGTTTAATTGAAGACGTCGACCATATCGCAGCACGTTTAGATGACAGTGCACATATCGCTGTATTCAGCGCTACGATTCCAAAATCTCTACATCCGTTCTTAAATAAATATTTAAATCAACCAGAACTTATTGAAGTAGATAGTAAAACACAAAACAAGAAAAATATTGATTTTTACTTAATACCGACAAAAGGTTCATCAAAATTAGATAAAACTAAAGCTTTGATTGATATTATCAATCCATATCTATGCCTTATTTTCTGTAACAGCAGAGAAAATGCTGATGAATTAGCAGAATCATTAACTGCAGAAGGCTTAAAAATTGGTATGATTCATGGCGGATTAAGTCCTAGAGAAAGAAAACAACAAATGAAACGCATCCGCAACTTAGACTTTCAGTTTGTAATCGCAAGTGATTTAGCATCAAGAGGTATTGATATCGAAGGTGTCAGTCATGTAATTAACTATGATGTTCCTAAAGACATCGATTTCTTCACTCATCGTGTCGGCAGAACTGGTAGAGGCCAATATAAAGGTGAAGCATTTACTTTATATACGCCCGATGAAGAATATTTAATTGCTGAGATTGAGAAAAAAGGTTATAAATTCCAAGATGTTGATATAAAAAATGGTGAACTAAAAGAAATCAAAGCGCATAATACAAGACAAACACGTAAAAACAAAGATGATCACTTAACTACTCAAGTGAAACAACAAGTTAAGCGCGGTAATAAGAAAAAAGTAAAGCCAGGGTATAAGAAAAAGTTCAAGAGAGAATTAGAAAATTTAAAACGTCAAGAACGTAAGAAATACAGTAAACGTCAAAACAGACAACAAAGAAAAAATAAGTAAAGGTTAGGTGGACAGATTGTTAATTGGTTCTCATGTTCCGATGAATGGTAAAAAAATGCTGCTGGGTTCAGCAGAAGAAGCACATAGATTAGGCGAAAAAACATTTATGATTTATACAGGTGCACCTCAAAACACAAGAAGAAAAGATATCTCAGAACTAAATATTGAAGCCGGACACGAAGCAATGAAAGAATATGGTCTTTCTAATATCGTTGTACATGCACCTTATATTATTAATATTGCAAATACACAAAAATCCCATGTCTTTGATTTAGGTGTTGAATTTTTACAAAAAGAAATTGAACGTACCGAAGCAATCGGTGCAAAAGACATCGTCTTACACCCAGGTTCACACGTAGGAGCTGGTTCTGAAGCTGGCATTAAAAAAATTATTGAAGGTTTAAATGAAGTTCTAACAAATGAAAATGATGTCAGAATTGCATTAGAAACTATGGCCGGTAAAGGATCTGAAGTAGGTCGTACATTTGAAGAATTAGCACAAATTATAGATGGCGTAAATCATAACGAACGACTATCAATTTGCTTTGATACCTGCCACACACATGACGCAGGATATGATGTCAAAAATGATTTCGACGGTGTACTTGAGGAATTTGATAAAATAATTGGATTAGACAGAATTAAAGTACTTCATGTTAATGATAGTAAAAATGAAGTCGGTGCACATAAAGACCGTCACGAAAACATCGGTTTTGGTCATATCGGATTTGATGCATTGAATTATATTGTTCATCATGAAGTATTCGAAAACATTCCAAAAATTTTAGAAACACCTTTTGTAGGCGAAGATAAGAAAAATAAAAAACCACCATATAAACATGAAATTGAAATGTTGGAAAGTCAAACTTTCAATCCTGATATGAAGAATATCATTATGAGTGAATAATTCTATTAGAGTAATTATGTAATTAAAAGACAAAGCTTACTTTGTCTTTTAATTTTACATGCTCAATCGTAAGCATTACAATTTACATATTATTTATTCAAGGTTATATTTATAGCGAGGTGAAGATATGTCTACCCCAGTTTTTGAATTAAAAAATATAAATTACTATTTTGGAAACAAACAAGTACTGGAAAACATAAACATTAAAATATATAAAGGTGATTTCTTGGCAATTGTCGGACCGAATGGGGCAGGTAAATCTACATTATTAAAAATTATGCTAGGTTTATTTCCACTTCAAAGCGGTGAGATGTATATTGATGGCCAGAAATACCAACGAAAATTATCAGAGTTGAAAATCAGCTATGTATCTCAAAAAGCAAGAGCATTTAATTCAGGTTTTCCTGCTAGTGTAAAAGAAGTTGTTTTAAGTGGATTAACAAAACAAAAACACCTTTTTCAATGGTTTAATAAAAAGGATGTACAAAAAGTTAAAAACATCCTAAAACGCTTAAATATTGAACACTTATTAAACAAAAACATTGCTGAATTATCAGGTGGACAACAACAACGCGTGTTAATCGCAAGAGCATTGATTTCAGACCCATCAGTACTTATTTTAGACGAACCTACTAATGGTATTGATGCTAAACATGTCAGTGAGTTTTATCAAACTCTAGAGCAATTAAAAAATGAAGGTGTCACTATTATTTTAGTTACACACGATATCGGAGTTGTCGTGGATACTGCAACAAAAGTTGCTTGCTTAAATAGACATTTACATTTCCATGGTCCTGCACAAGAGTTTAAGTCGCTAGATCAAGTTGAAATATCAAAAATTTACGGCTATCCAATTAAATTTGTTGACCATCAACATGAAAGGGAGTGCTGTAACTAATGATTGAAGCATTAATGAATTTCGATTTTATGCGCTATTCTCTTTTAAGTGGTATCTTGATTGGGTTTATTGCACCATTTATTGGTGCATTTATCGTAGTACGCAGACTCTCTTTGATTGCTGACGCATTAAGTCATGTAACTTTAGGCGGTATTTCTTTCGGAATGTTTTTAACCACATTATCACCGATATTTATCTTTATAAATCCTATGTGGGGTGGCATATTGTTTGCGGTAGTCGGTGCACTTTTAATAGAAAAATTAAGAACATCTTATCAAAACTATCAAGAAATTGCGATACCGATTATTATGAGTGCAGGTATTGGCTTAAGTGCCATTTTTATTTCACTTGCAGACGGATTTAACCAAGAGTTAGTAGGTTTATTATTTGGATCAATCAGTGCTGTATCTTTAAGTGATATGATTACTGTTTTGACCATTGCTGTACTTGTAACACTTTTCATTATGTTATTTTATAAAGAACTCTTTATCCTTTCATTTGATGAAGAATATAGTAAAGTTATTGGTATACCAAGATGGATTCAATTCTTATTCATTATCATTGTAGCCATGGTTATTTCAGCATCTATGCGCGTAGTTGGTATTTTACTTGTAAGTGCATTGATGACTTTACCAGTGGCCATAGCAATGAGAATGACAAAAGGATTTAAACAATTAATCCTCTATAGTATTATCATTGGAGAAGTATCTGTTATTGGTGGTTTAGTAATTGCTTTTTATTTAAATTTATCACCAGGTGGGGTTATTGTAGTATTATTAGTACTTATTTTAGTAGCTACAATGTTCACTCAGACTTTACGTACTAGGGTAAAAAAAGGAGATAGTTAAATGAATACGACTGATGCTATCAAATTATTAAAAGATAACGGTCATAAATATACAGATAAACGAAAAAAGATTATCGATATTTTCGTGAAGGAAAACAAATATGTAAGTGCGAAAACAATCCAACAAACTATGGATACTGCATATCCTGGAATATCTTTCGATACAATTTATAGAAATTTGTATTTGTTTAAAGATTTAGGAATTATCGAAAATACTGAACTAGATGGTGAAATGAAATTTAGAATTGCTTGTACACATCACCATCATCATCATTTCATTTGTGAAATTTGCGAAGACACGAAAGTAATTGACTACTGTCCGATGGACGCAATTAGGAAACAACTTCCTAATGTTACAATTCACACACACAAGCTTGAAGTTTATGGCATTTGTGAAAAATGTCAGTAACCATTAAATTTAGTAACTATATCAGTTTATAATGTTTAACTCCTTACTTTCAGGATAAACATATAGAGGAAAGAGTTCATATTAATTAGATACTTCATTATTTTATAAGCATAAAAATTGTAAGGTATCTAACGACTTGATATAGTAAATATGAAAACAATTTAGGAGGATGATTATTTATGGCTTTTGAATTACCAAATTTACCATATGAGTTTGATGCATTGGAACCACACATCGATAAAGAAACGATGGAAATTCACCATGACAAACACCATAACACTTATGTTACAAAATTAAACGCAGCAATCGAAGGAACTGATTTAGAAAACAAATCAATCGAAGAAATTGTTGCTAACTTAGATAGTGTACCATCTGACATCCAAACTGCAGTCCGTAATAATGGTGGTGGACACTTAAACCACTCATTATTCTGGCAAATCCTTTCACCTAACTCTGAAGAGAAAGGTACAGTAGTTGATAAAATTAAAGAACAATGGGGTTCTTTAGACGAATTCAAAGACGAATTTGCTAAAAAAGCTGCTGGACAATTTGGTTCAGGTTGGGCTTGGCTAGTAGTAGATAAAGACGGTAAATTAGAAATCGTTACTACAGCAAACCAAGACAACCCAATTACTGAAGGCAAAACTCCTATCCTAGGCTTAGACGTTTGGGAACATGCTTACTATCTTAAATATCAAAACAAACGTCCAGACTATATCAATGCATTCTGGAACGTTGTTAACTGGGAAAAAGTTGACGAGCTATACAACGCTGCAACTAAATAATCTTAATACCCACGAAAAGTTAAATTATAACTTTAACAGCAATTGGTTATCCAATTGCTGTCAGACTGTCGACAAAGTCCTACGGACTTGTCG
>NZ_KV820902.1:0-60918 GCF_001815505.1 Staphylococcus sp. HMSC072B07
TGACATGATAAATTAGTGGTTAGCTATATTTTTTACTTTGCAACAGAACCGTTTCAAGCACATTATTTAATGTTTCAAACACTTCTTCAACTGTATAGTTATAGTCATTTTCTACCCAACGTCGTAGTACTTCTATTACACCACTACTGTAAAAGTCAGCTACAATTTCAGGATGTTTACTTTCTCTAATCTTTTGCGCTAAGGGGTTACGCTTACGAGTTGAGTTATTTAACATCATTTCGCGACTCACATTCGTTAAACTTCTAAATACATCTGCCTGTCGAGACGAAACTAATAGATGCTTAAAAATCTTTTTATTATTACCAATGTAATAGATAAAGTCTTCAAATGATTCAGGGGTTGTAATGTCTGCTGATGTGTCACCTTTAGCTATAATTTGTTGTGTAATAAAGTCAGGTAAAGTGTAGAGTAATTCATATTTATCTTGGAAGTATCTGTAGAACGTACTGCGGTTGATTTCTGCAATATCACATATTTTTTGAACCGTGATTTCATCAAAATGATAATCATGTAAAAGTATAAACACTGTTTCATGAATATGTTTAATCATGCGCTTTTGATTTGCTGACGGCATTATCTGATTCTCCTATTTATTTAATCTAGTCAGATAGCCTGACGTAATAAGAGTAATTTATCACAATAAAGTTGATTTTTCCAAACATAATAACTGATACTACGTTTAAATTTGTTTATAAAAAAAGAGTAAATAAGTTATTTGAAACGTTTAATACTATAGGAGCGATATAAAAAAGTGGGAGCGAAACTGAGTTTAGTTTCACCCCCTCGCAATAATAGCTACGATTGAGAAGAGTTTGTCTTAAGCGCCTTCTCAACTCGATTTGCTACTGTAAATTTGCATTATGAGTTTTAAATATGCTACACCAAACGAGCATATTCTTTATTTGTCTTTCTTAACTTTGTAATTAGTTAGTCTCAATACCTTCTAACCATTCATCTACTTTATTATCATTATCATCTACATAGTCTTTAGCTACTTGTTCTGGATTTTTGTTATCAACAAAGATTTTTTTAGCTAATTTGTCTTCGTCAGATTTACTCCAATCATCTGCCATACGTGTTGCAATTGTGTATGCAGCTGGATGTGCTTCTTTAAAGTCTTTGTTAAATACTAAGTCAATATGTTGATTATTATTACCATAAATGTTGTCTGGATCTTTCAACATTTTAACGTCTAATTCTTTAGAGAACCAGCTAGGTTCCATTGCTGTGAAGACGATAGGTTCTTGTTGTTTAAAAGCAGATTGAATTTTCTTGAATTGGTCTTGGTCAGAACTTTCTTTCAAGCTATATTTATCCAAGTTGTCACTATCAAGTTCATCTTTAGTTTCTTGCATAACGCCATTACGTGCGTCTGTGCCTTGAATTGTCCAATCTACAGATTTTCCGAAGTCACTGTTTTTTAAGTCACTAATTGAGTCGACATCTTGCACGTACTTAGGCACGGCTAAACCTACTTTTGCGTTATCAATTAAATGTTTATCATCATAAATTGTTAATTTACTTTTGAACTTATCATAGTAACTTTTATCAGTAGTAGGGAAGATACCTGATTCATGGAATGAATCAGAGTTCTCTGATACAGCAGCATATAACGGGCCACTTGCTGTTACTGGTGTAGTTGTTACATCATAACCTGCTTTTTTCAATACTTCTGCTATAACTAGTGAACGTGGTGTTGAATTATCACTCGCGATATAAGGTATTTCGATTTCTTTATTACCAAGTGATGTTTGACTATCGTCTGATGAACCACTACTGCTACCACTATTACCACAAGCACTTAGCACTATGGCTAAGGCTAGTGTAGCTAGTAGTCCTAAGAATTTCGAACTACGTCGTTTTAACATAACGTGTTTCCTCCTTTTTAATATTAGTCTCTAAGCTCGTCATCATGACGATGTTGAGATGATCGGTTATATCTATCGTAAACACCTTTGTTGTTTTCACGAGCGTATAACATTAATGCTTTGAACAATACATCTTGATCAATATTGCTATCAGTTAATTCTTTGTATAAGTTTGTTGTTTTATCGAAATTTGAATCATGATAATCATGGTTATCATTTTGATGATCATGATTGTTATGACGATAATCATCGTTACTATCGTAATTGTCTTGATAGTGTCGATCATTATAATTACGTTCATCATGATGAGTATGGTCGCCATCTTGAGTATAAAGTGATTCATAGTCGATATCATCACGTTGATTATCATAATGATGTTGGCGATGATGCTGGTCATGATGATTATCTAAATGCACAGAACGGTTATAATCTTCGTCATTATAATTGCGATTGTGGTTACGTTTGTCATTTTGATAAACATAGTTATCTTTGTCTTGTCTAGCGTATTCATTATTTTTATCGTTGACATGACCTTTTTCAGAAGATGTGTCGTGATGTTTATCTTCTTCTAAAGCTTTACCTTCAACGTCAACGTTTGGCAATACTGCACCTAACCATTTAGGAAGGTACCATGAAGCTTTACCAAAGAGTTTCGTCAATGCTGGAATTAATGTCATACGTACGACGAATGCGTCGAATAACACACCGAAACCTAATGCGATACCCATTGACTTAATTGCACTGTCATCTTGGAAGACGAATGCGATGAATACACTGAACATAATAAGTGCAGCAGCTACGATAACAGGTCCACTTTCTTTGATACCTACACGGATTGAATGATCATTGTCGCCAGTCTTACTGTATTCTTCATGTACACGTGTCATTAAGAAGAGCTCGTAGTCGATGGCAAGTCCGAATAACAATCCAATTGTGATTACTGGAAGGAATGCAAGTAATGGTCCTGTGTTTTCAATACCAAATAAGCTACCCATAAAGCCATGTTGAATGACTAATGTTGTGAAACCTAGTGTAGCCATTAATGAAAGGATAAAGCCTAGTACTGCTTTTAATGGAACTAAGATTGAACGGAATACAATCATTAATAAGAAGAATGCTAATACAACGATAACGCCTGCAAATACTGGAATAGCGTTGTTTAGTTTTTCTGACATATCGATGTTAATAACACTTTGTCCTGAAATTTCAGTGCCATAGTCATATTTTTCTTGCGCTTGGCTATGATAATCACGTAAATCATATACTAGATTTTCTGTTGACTGTGAGTTCGGTCCTTTTTCAGGAATGATTGTGAATAATGCGTAATTGTTGTTGTCGGTTAGTTGTGCTTTTGAAACTGTATCAACATTATCAATGTCTTCTAAATCGCTACGCATATTATTTAAGTCACGTTCGATAGTGCTTTTACTTCCACCATCTTTTGTATTTACTAACATGACAATTTGTCCGTTATAACCTTCGCCAAAATTATCTGAGATTAATTTATAGGCTTTGTATTCTGATGAGTCAGTTGGTTTTAAACTATCATCTGGAATACCTAAACGCATGCCACTGACTGGTATAGCAGCTAAAATTAAAATAATTAAACTTACAATAACAGCGATAACTGGCTTACCAACAATAAATTTTGCCCAAGGATGATCTTTAGGGTCTTTACTTTTAGATGGTTTATCTTTAATTTTAATACTTTTATGGAAGATACTGATTAGGGCAGGTAATAGTGTTAATGCTGCTAATACCGCAAATAACACACTAATCGCTGAAGCGAATCCCATAACCGCTAAGAAGTCGATTCCTACAAGTGATAAACCACAAACAGCAATCATAACTGTAAGACCAGCGAATATTACAGCACTACCTGCTGTACCCACTGCTGTTGCGATAGCTTCTACAGTATCGACACCTTTTTTCTTAAGTTCTTTAAATCTAAATAGAATAAAGAGTGAGTAGTCAATACCAACAGCTAAACCTATCATTACAGCTAGTGTAAGAGTGAAGTTTGGAATATCAAAGATATATGTTAATAATGCGATGATACCAACACTTGAACCTAAACCGATGATTGCACTAATAATTGGCATACCAGCTGCGATAAGTGAACCAAAGGTAATAAGTAAGATTACGAATGCTACGACAATACCGACAATTTCTGATGTACCACCAGGTTCAGCATTCATAGCGCCACCTTGAGTTTTTTCAATTTGCACATTGTGGTTGTCAGTTACATCTTTTAATTCTTTGTCGATGATATGTTTAGAAGAATCTTTTAATCCAGTTTGTGGAACTACATAACTTACATTAGCGATAGCAGTATCGCCTTCATCATTAACTTGTCCACTGTCATATGGATTAGAGATATTTTGGATATAATCATCATTTTGTCTGATATTGTCTAAAGCATCTTCAATATCTTTCTTAGTATCTTTATTATTGAGTCCATCATTCTTATTAGAATGGAAGACTATTTTCATCGAGGCCTTCTCACTGTCCTGATGAAATTCTTTACTAATTTTATCGTTTGTGTCTAATGACTTAAGGCCGTTCATAGTGATGTCACTGTCAAACTTCGGTGAGTTTATCATTAATGGCGTGATAATGACACCTAGTATAACAAGCCATCCTATAACACTTAGCCATTTGTTCTTAGCTATAAATTTTCCTAGTTTGTATAATAGCTTTGCCAAGACATTTCCCCCTATTTCATTAATTTATATCGCTTAAAGTATGGGTAGTGTGTTGATGATTTGTGAGCAATTACATTAAATCGATACCTCAAATTAAGCATATTTAAAATGTTACATTTGATAATGTAACAAGTTATACCCACGTTCGGTACCATTAAAAGTTTTACGTCGTTGGAAAATGCAACACTTTGGAAAAATTGTCGGTTAAAATAGCGTGTATTAAGGGGATATATAAGAAAAGGTTCTGTTGCAAAGTTAAAATTATATGCACATCTATACAAAACTATAAAAGCAAATATTGTTTTAACAGTAAAGAGTTTTGTTAGTATTAATTATTTTTCGTTTTTCAGTATAAATATTACATGATTTTTAACTTTGCAACAGAACCTTTCATTTGTTTTATCGCCTATAAGTAAAATGTTGAATTATCTTAGTCAGCAAGACATTTCTATTTTCAACATTCATTTTTTGATAGTCAATATATGGTACTATTTACATATATTATTTTTTAATATAATTTTATACATTATATTTAATAAAAGAGAAATCATAGTATTAAATTAAGTAGTTTTTTAATTGAATATATAAAATAGATTAATTAAGGAGAAAGCTAAATGGGTAAAAAAGAAAGGACATTAAATAAGCAAAATTCTAAAATATCAAATTCAGCTAATTCAGACAAGGAAGAAAGAGGTTTTCAATTTGTAGTACCAATTGATGAGCAAATTATCACCAATATAAATAATATTTTAAGGGATTATAATATTAAATTAGAACGAACAGAATTTAATCTTACCTCGAAATTTACCACTAATGAGTTAGGAAGGTTACAAAGGGAAGTTGGAAAATACAATAATTTTATTATTCAATATGAAAAATTAAGTATTGATAATGAAAAAATAAAGATAAAACTCAAAAGTAAAGAACTTAATGAAATGCAAACTAAGATTGAGGAAGTTCTTAATATTAAAGAATTAATTTTATTAGATTTAAAGAAAACTAGTTTAAATGATGAATAAAAGAATGAACTATTTAATGAATTGGAAAAGTTATTTAAAAATTATAAAACGAAAAAGAAAGCTCATCAACTTGTATCTATTATATATATAAAACTTTATATAAATATAAATCAAAATGAGGGAACCAATGTCGGTTATTTTTATTTAAGTAATAAAAGTGATGATATGGAATTTAAAAAATTACATGTTCGTGAAAAAGTTGGCTTATCTGAAAAAACTATGACCAACCAAATGAAGCTACTTTACAAGATATTTGGTATAGACATTTCAAAATATCAACCGGATAATTATCATGGTAAGGCAGAAAATAATCAGTTCAATTACAATTTTAACTCCTTGGAATATCAAATATTAAGTAGTCTTATAAAACTATTAAAAAAATATCCCTTACCTACTACCCCTAATAATATAGATTATATTGATGCTATTAATGAATCTATGTCAAAAAGTAATGCACAAGAATTCGAAGATTTTTTTAAATTAGGAATAAAAGAAGTAAAGGATATAGAATTCAGAAAACTAAAAAAAGTATTAGATACAGATTTTTCTTTTCAAACTATGAAACGTTTAGCGGTAGAAAGTGATATTCTAGAAAAAAAACTAATTACATTTTTTAATGCAGTGAAAGAAAGTAACTTTTATGAAAATGTTATTTTATATCAGAAATTAAGTAGTGCTATTGAGAAGGTGCTATTTGAGCATCAAGATGAAAAAGAAAATTATAATAAATTTATTAATAGTTTGAGAAGTAATGATGATTCGATTATCACTTGTGATAATAATATAGTATCTGGGTATCATTCATTGAAAGAATTAATTTTGAGTGGTAAAAGTGATGATTTTAATGCCTTATATGATGAATTTATTAATTACTCTAGTATAGCTCATGAACATGAAATAATCGAAGAAGATACTGATTCAATAAATACATCATCAAATACTTCTATTAATACAAAAGAAGTACTTATTGATAAATATAATTTCAAGATACCTTTTATTGATCAAATTTTACTAAAAACCCTTCAATCAGATAATAAAAAATTTTTAGATGCTAAAAATCTTTATTCAAAGGAATATTTTGCACAGTCTTCTTTGGAAAATATTATTAGCAGTACTCAATCTTTTACTCCTGACAGAGAAATTCAAGAAGGAATAAATCATCTAAATCAAGCTATCGATCATCTTGGTTTACAACTCTTAAAAAAAGATATACATAATCATAATCAATATACGTCTTATACTCATCCATTTCTTAAAGAACTTAGAAGTATGAAACGACAAATAAGTATATTTAATAGAGATAATATTAATGGAAAACCACTAGTAACTAATGAAATTTATAATTATAAACTTAAAAATACTAATATATTCACAGATAGAATAAGCGAGCTAGTAAAAGAATTAATGTATTTAAAAATAAAAAAAGAATTATATAATAGCAGTAAATATACTGATTAAAATTAAGTATGAGACAAATCTTGTTACAAGGTTTGTCTTTTTTTGTTAAAAAATTAAATTTATCTAATCGCTCCCCCCTAATTATGACTTTTGGATATGCTCCTGATTAATAAAAAAATATGGATTATGATAATAACCGAGCAACGTTGCTTATATCAATTCCCGGGAATTGAATTAAATTAATTTTGATATAGGAGAGTTGCCTAATGTGTAAAGAAGTTAGATTAACTCACCAGTATGGTGAAAGTAAAAGTGAACATAAATTTGAAGGTCAGATTGTTTTTCCCGATGGATTTAGCTCTAATATTGTATTCCAATTAAGTGAGCGTGCTAATTCACTTCTTACTTTAATGATTGGTACAGGGCTTATGCTACCAAGAGGATCATATTTTTCTTGCAATAGTATATTAGATGAAATTGGTGACGATGTTTATTCAGATATTTACGACGAGGAAATTTTTGTAATTAATCATCTTTTTGATTTGTATTTTGAATGTCGATGCTCTTTGTATGAGTTAGGTGAGGAGGACAACATTAAATATAAAATATTTAAAAGATAAAAATTACATGTCTCAATGCTTAATAATAGCATTGAGACCATCTTATTAAAATTAAATTATTAAATAGATAAAAGAAGGAGAATGTATCAGGATGATGAATAATAGTAAAAGTAAAAATTCAGAAAATTTTAAAATGAAAATAGTGCTTTTACCAGAAAGTACTAAAACGCAAGAGTGGTTGATTAAATTTAAATCAGATCAATTAGAATGTTTGAAATTAAAGGAGCAGTTTATTCGTTCTTCAGCAGAAAAGTGTAACGATCTTGCTCCAGAGGATAAAACTGAGTTAGACAAATATGTTCATATTCATCAGGAACTAGCTCCTCTAAAACAAGATATAGAAGCTAATGGATTTAAATTAAACACTCAAATGCTGTCTAAAGTAAAAACTCAATTTTTAAATAAAGCTAAAAGTGGTAGTCATCGGGAAAAATTAGATAAAAACTTCAATGCACTAGAATCAGCCATTGATGGTAACCAAAAGTTGGATACTAAAATTTCTTTAATTGGTACACGGACTCATCGTATTACAACTAAGCAATTTAACGTTCAAGGTTTACCAAAAAAGGTTCAACAACTCATACTACCTAATCATTTTAAAAAAGTGTTCATCATTGATTTTAAATCATTTGAACCTTCTGTCGTAGCTTATTTGGCGGATGATAATCATTTAAAAGAGTATCTAAATGGCAGTCAAGGTTTATATGACACATTACTCAATAACCTATCTCTTCCAGCAACTCATCGTAAGCTTGTGAAACGTGCATTCATAGGTTCATTCTTGTTTGGTGGAAATTACATGAACGACAAATTTAAATTGAATCAATATATATCAGAAGATGAATGGAATAAAGCAATGAGCAAGTTTAGCAATGTAATCAAGCTAAAAGAACAAATTGATAATAAAAAGATAATGAAGATGCCTTATGGTATTACTCACGATATGAAGCATTGCCATGGAAGCAGTATTATGGGGCTATATATTCAAACAGCTTCTAGTTATATCTTTAAGAATATCTTAGAGGAAGTATATCAGCATCAGTGTGATCAAAAAGATTTCAGAATTATGCTCCCAATTCACGATGCTATTATGATTGAGTGTAATACAGATGAAGTTGCAGAGCGTGTTAGACAGTTAATGGAAACAAGTGCCAATCACTTGTTTGGAGATAACTTTGCTCATACCACAATTGAACAAATGGGAGGAAATCATAATGATAAATAATAGAGGACAAAATTTAGCAATACCATCATCAGCGCTAGTTAAAGATAATATTTACGTTGCAAAATTGTATTCTGTTGAACCATCAAATTATGAAGAGGACAAGCATGTATTTACTTATGAAGTAGTTCTACATGGTCAAATATATAATATTCGAAGAAGTATTGCTTTAAACCCTAGTGATAATCAACTTTCTATTTTTCAGTGGCTAGAACGCCATAGTAATTATAGTCCTAGTCATACTAAATATGGTTCTTATATAGATCATGAACATTTAATACTTGTTGATGAATACGAAGGTAGTTATTTTGTACGTGATGTAGCACCATTAGAAAATATGATGGAGGATAAAGTAAATGAATAATACGATGAAATTAGCAAAACAATTATTAAGTGAAAATAAGGAGGCAATCGACCGTAATGGTCTGATTGCACTTCTTGAATCACAAAATACAAGCGATAATGAGGAAGATTTGCCCCAAGCTAAAGCAATATATAACTTATTGATTGAAGAATTGAACTTTGAAATAAGCACTGATATTAATTATCGTTCAAATATTTACGGTTATTACGGTATAAAAAATAAACCTAAAGATACTGACCTTGTTCAAATGGCTACACAAATTTTGAATGTTAAACGTTTTGAGTCAAAATTATTTATGTTTTCAAAAGAAGGATGGCAAAAGCTAGATGATAGTGAATTAAGAAGTATAGTTAGGAAAACTATTCAGGTTATATTAATTGATTATACGCCTACCCAAAGTGAATTGAAGAGTGTCATAGATGGCATGAAAGAATCCGCAGATATAGATAAATTGGTAGAAGATGAACGATATATAGGTTGTCATCGCTATTTATTCGATTTAGAACAGTTTCAAGTCACTAATAACTCAATCGATATCTTTCCGAAAACACGATTAGATGTAGAACTAGATAAAAGTGACAGTATCACTTCATCTATACCTCCTCATTTTGATAAATATATATCAGAATTAGCTAATTTTGATGCTAATTTACAACAATTTTTAATTCGTCATACGGCTGTATTACTCACATCAAATCGTAAATTACGACGAGGACTAATTTTTTATGGTACAGCAAATAATGGCAAATCTGTATATATCAAGTTAATGAGATCATTCTTCTATCGGCAAGATGTCGTTTCTAAGACGTTAAACGAACTGGGTGGAAGATTTGATAAAGAAAGTTTAATTGGTAAGCGATTGATGGCAAGTGATGAAATTGGGAAAGCAAGAATTGACGAAAAAACCGTTAATGATTTCAAAAAATTATTATCAGTAGAACCCATACATGTTGATCGTAAAGGGCTCACACAAGTAGAAGTAACATTAGATTTAAAACTTTTGTTTAATACAAATGCTGTACTGAATTTCCCTCCAGAACATGCGAAAGCTTTGGAGCGAAGAATTGCTGTTATACCTTGTGATTATTACGTAGAAAAAGCTGATATTAATTTAAATGACAAATTAAAAAGTGAGAAGAAAGATATCTTTTTATATTTAATGTATGTATATAAACAAATGATGATTGATGATATTGGCAGAATTGAAAATGAAAAAGTAACGGAATTGACTCATGATTGGCTTAATTTCGGTTATATATTCATGGATAAGTCTAATATATCAAGAACTAAGCAAAAAGAATGTATTAAATTACTTAGAAATACAATAATTAAAAAAGAAAGTAGCCGACTTAAAGTATCTGATTTAAATAATCAAATAAAGAAAAAGATGAGTTTAAGTAGCCAAAATATCAAACAACTCGTGAAGTTAAATTTTGATACTGATACCGTACTTAATAATGGATATGAATGTTGGGTTGGCTTAGATTGGAAAACGATCCAAGAAGAAAACAATATTATCCCGAATGATAAAGAAATCAGTGAGTCGATTTATGAAGATGATCAAGATGATTGGCTTCCAGAGGAGGATGACGAGCTATGAATGAAGAACAACTTGATGCTTTTGTAGAAATTTTATTGCCTATGATAGAAGAAAGATTGAAGTCATAAAAGTGAGTGAAGGCACTTTGAATGATAGGTTCATTTTTGAACCTATCTCTTTCTCAAAGTGATAAAAGTGATAAAAAAATGTAATGAAAAAGAAAATAAATTTATATTATAACGTTGAGGTTGAGCAAGACCTTGAAATAAAAAGTAAGGGATGATGTAATATGAAGCGGAAGATAGCTATTTACACAAGGGTGAGTACCAAAGAGCAATTGAAACAAGGCTATTCTATTCAACAACAAGCAGACTTACTGATTAAAAAAGTAAAGCAAATATTTCCGGATGATGAATATGAAATTTATAGCGATGAAGGTATCTCTGGTAAGAATATCGAAGCAAGACCGGGAATGAAAAGATTATTAGAAGATATAGAAAACCGACAAATTAAGGTTGTGATGAGTTGGAAACTTAATCGTCTTTCACGTTCTAATCGAGATATACAAAATATTATTTATGAATTTAGAAGAGGCGGCGCTTATTATATCTCTATTTCAGAAAATATTGATACATCAACACAAAATGGCGAAATGATGATAGGAGCATTTGGGTTAGTCGCACAAATAGAACGAGAAACCATTGTCAGTAATGTGAAAATGGGAATGAATGCAAAAGCGAAACAAGGTGAAGCTATTACGGGCAGAGTATTAGGTTATGTTTTAAGACCTAATCCTTTAACGGGAAAAAATGAACTTGTCATTGACGAATTTGAAGCCAACATAGTCAGACAAATTTTTGACCTATATTTAAATCAAAATAAAGGGTTAAAAGCAATTGCGAACTATTTAAATAAACAGGGCTATCATACAATAAATAAAAAACCATTTAGTGTATATGGTGTGAAATATATTCTAAATAATCCCGTATATAAAGGTTACGTACGTTTTAATAATTATCAGAATTGGGCAGTGGAACGACGAAGTGGTAAAAATGATAAAAGTAAAGTGATATTAGTTCAAGGTAAGCACAAAGCGATTATTGATGAAGAGATTTTCGATAAAACACATGAGAAGTTAGCTGCTAAAAGTTTTAAACCTGGTCGACCAATTGGTGGCGATTTCTGGTTGAGAGGGTTAATCAAATGTCCTGAGTGTGGAAATAATATGGTGTGTAGACGAACATATTACAATACAAAGAAATCAAATAAGAGAACGATTAAACGTTATTACATTTGTTCATTATTCAATCGTGCAGGTAGTGCAGCTTGTCATAGTAATGCGATTAAGGCAGAAGTAGTCGAACGTGTGGTATATTTTCATTTAAGACGTATCCTATCTCAACCTCATGTGGTCGAAACGATTGCAACACAGGTTATCGATGCTATGGAAAAGAAAAGGACAAACCAAACGCCAATGAGTATTGATACAAATTCATTAGAGAATCAAAAGAAAAAGTTACAAAAAAGAAAAGAGCGATTGATTGATTTATATTTAGATGAAGAAATAGATAAAGAAACGATGCAAACCAAACAAGATAAATTTAATGTACAACTGGAAAAAATAGATGAACAGTTAAAGCAAGCTGAGGTCATGAATGAAGCATCTCAAGATATAGCCATACCTAATTATAAGAAAATAAAAGGTCAATTATACGTGATGCTATACCGGTTTACAGGCTACATGAAAAAAGCAAATCCCGAAGCAAAAAATAAATTAATGCATATGTTGATCGATTCTATAGAAATTACGACCGATAAACAAGTTAAACTGATTAAATATAAAATAGATGAATCTCTTCTCCCACAATCCATTAAAAAGGATTGTGGGAATTTTTTTATGCCTAAATTTAACTTTGTGATAAATGTCACAAAGAAAAATAGAATTGAAAATTTATCACTTTTACCACTTTTATAGAGTGACAAAAGTGAAGAAATTTTGAAACATTTTATAAATATATATTTTATTTATGGAGTACACATTATTAATTAAGGAGGTCATTATAATGACGCTAAGCAAACAACTTAAAACTTATATTACTGAACGATTTAAATTAAATTATCAAGAAACTTGGGCTTGTGAAACCGTAGACGCGGTGGCTGAAGATGTATTACCTGAAAAATATATTAAAAATAGTCCACTTGAACATAAAATTTTAAATACTTTTACCTATTACAATGATGAATTACATGAAATCAGCATTTATCCTTTTTTATGTTATCTAGATAAGGAATTAGTAGCAATAGGTTATTTAGATAATTTTGATTTAGACTTTATATTTTTAAATGACACTCATCAAATTATTATTGATGAACGCTACTTGTTACAAAAAGGGGGCGAGTAATTATGAACTGGATCAAGGTTGCTCAACTATCTGTTACAGTCATTAACGAAGTGATTGACATCATGAAAGAAAAGCAGAATGGAGGAAAATAGTATGAACATCAATCGATACATCACAAGAGGCATTAGTGAACACCTATCTCTAGACCTTCAAATCTTACTTTGGAATATGGTAAAAGAAAGAGATAATCAACCTCATACAGATTACCTACACATTTTTAGACTGCAAGAAGATGAGAATATACTCTCAATCACACATGAACAAGAACAACCCGCATATAAATTGGAATATCACTATACAAACTATGTAAAAAATCAAAATGCATTACCTAAGAAAGTCTATGTCATCCGAGAAGATGATGTAGACGTTTTTTATTATGTGATGCTTTTACCAGAAGAATACTAAAAAGGAGAGACGAGCATGAACGCAATTACAAGTATTATAGAAACTGAAGCTATCTTCAGTGACGATGAACAACACCGCTACTTACTCAAGAAAACATGGGATGAAAAGAAACCAGCTTGTACAGTGATAACGATGTACCCTCATTTAGATGGTGTATTATCACTCGATCTCACAACTGTTCTTATCCTCAACCAATTAGCTAATTCTAAACAATATGGCGCTGTATATCTTGTAAATCTATTCTCTAATATTAAAAGTCCAGAAAATCTTAAACACATCAAAAATCCATATGATGAGCACACTGATATTCACTTGATGAAAGCGATAAGTGAAAGTGACACAGTGATTCTTGCTTATGGTGCCTACGCGAAGCGGCCTGTTGTCGTCGAACGTGTTGAGCAAGTGATGGAAATGTTAAAACCTCATAAAAAGAAAGTCAAAAAGCTCATAAACCCAGCAACAAATGAAATTATGCATCCACTCAATCCTAAAGCACGTCAAAAATGGACATTAAAATAAAAGGAGGATTATCTATGAACCATGAATCAAAACAATCAGATTGGCGAACAGTTGCTAATTGTTTAGCATCACAAAATTATATATCTATCGTAAAAGGACTAGTATATCATTTCGCAGCAATTGAAGATGAAGAAATTCTTGATAAAATCTATGATGATTTTATGAATGATGACTCTATAACAACGGTGCTTAACAATGATTTACAGATGATTATTAACCAATACCTATCAAAATGAATATCATACTACTTACAATAAAACTAGAGCATCTTTCACTTAACGGTGAAGGATGCTATCTATTTATTTTTTTGTTTATCTTTAATCCGTTTATTAAAACTGATTAATTTATTATCATTAGTTGAAGTTATTACTCAATTAGAATGATACAATAAAATAAAATTTCATAAGTAGAGGTTAATTGATGAAAAGATATGTATATGAAAATAACATTAATTTAATAAAGTCTTTATATGCTAGTGATTTTTGGACGACTTTGAAAGAAGAAGCGAAGTATTATAAGCGTAATAATAAATTAAAAAAAGATAATTCTTTAAGTAAACTTAAATCTCTAATTAATGTTATATATATAGATCCTGATGCTGTAGATAAAGCACTTGTAGCCGAAATGCAAGATTTCTATAATGAAATGCAAGAAACTCAATATATAAATAAGCCCTATTATCTTAGTATTAATAATCATAAATGTAGTCTTGATGCTATCATTGGTTGGAAGACACTCTTTCAATATCATAAAGGAGAAGAAATATGGCTAAAGGATTTAGCACTTATTAGAGGCAGTAGAATGGGACACTTAGCTTTTCCAGTTCAAAAAAATTCTATTAATCAACTTAGAGGTAACTTACTAAAAGATAGAATTGATTACACACTTTTTGATATCAAATCTTTTTATAATCATGAAACTAATTTAAGATTACAGAAAGCTTATGAACAAAAAAATACTCGAGATTGGCTTCTGTCCTTTGGATCTTTCAATCGATTTATAGACCAAATGAAATTAAACTATTTTGTTTATTCAAATTCAGAAGATCTATCCTCGTATGATGTGATTGACCTTTCTAAACCATATAGAAATTCTTCAGACTATTGTTTAGAAGCAATCCCTCAAAAAATAAAAATTGAAGACAATTATATTACTAATATCATTGATTATATTAAGTATCACGGTGAAAATTTATCTGACACTTATTCGGAATTAATGTATGATTATTATTTATAAGTAAATAGAGCATCCTTCACTTTACGGTGAGGGATGCTCTTTTAGTTTATTTTTTATTGATTACTCGCCATAAGTTCTGCTTGCTCTACAACCTGCTCTACAGCCATTTTTTGTAAATCTGGTGGATAGCCATATTTTTTAAGCAATCGTCTCACAGCTACGCGCATTTTAGCTTTTGCGCTATCACGTTTAGACCAATCAACACCCATGTTTTCTTTCACTGTTTTAGTTAGCTCATGAGCAATCGCACGTAGTTCTTTATCTTCCATCGCTTTTTTTGCTGTTTCATGTGAAACTAAAGCATCGTAAAACGCAATCTCATCCGAATTTAGACCTAATTCATTTCCTCGTTGTTGTTCTTGTTTAATATCTTTAGCGAGTTGAATGAGTTCTTCAATCACTTTTGATGTTTCAATGGAACGGCTATTATATTTATTAATCGAATTTCCTAACATTTCAGAGAAACGTTTAGATACCGTCGCATTCGTTTTCATTAATGATTTGACTTGTCCTTTGAGTAATCGATTTAATAATTCTACCGCCACATTTTTCTGTTTCAATCCTTCGACATCTTTTAAAAAGTCATCAGATAGGATTGATAAGTCGGGTTGCTCAAGACCTAGCGTTTGATAAACATCAATCACATCTTCTGTCACAACAGATTGTGACACCAATTGATTAATCTCTGCTTCAACTTCTGCAGATGTTTTACGTGTTTTTCCTTCTTTTGATGGTTGTAATAATTTAACAAGTCCTGCTTTAACCGCTTTAAAGAAGGCAATTTCATCATTGAGTTCTTGAGCTGTAGGTTCAGTCGCACAAAGAGCAAAGGCTTTACCTAACTCTGTGACCGTTTTAATAAAACGTTGACGTTCATCTTCACCTAAACCAATTACATAATCCATCGTATTCGATATTGTATAATAACGTTCAGATTTTTTCTCTGAATTAAATTTAGAATAATCAAGATTATATAACATATCTTGAATCACATCATACTTCAATAACATCAATTCAACCGCTTTATCTGTATCTATCGCTGTTTGTGCTTGATCAGATTCTGTATATTCTTTAAGTGCCTCTTTCAAACTTTCGGCAATACCCACATAATCGACAATCAATCCACCTGGCTTATCTTTAAACACTCGATTAACTCGAGCAATTGCTTGCATTAAATTATGCCCTTTCATTGGTTTATCAATATACATGGTATGCATAGAAGGAACATCAAACCCTGTCAGCCACATATCTCGAACAATCACGAGTTGTAATTCATCATTCACATCTTTCATACGTTTTTCTAATAAATTACGACGTTTTTTAGGACCAATATGTCTTTGGAAAGAAGCAGGATCACTAGATGAGCCTGTCATTACTACTTTAATAACACCTTTATCATCATCATCCGAATGCCATTCCGGTTTTAGACGAATGATTTCATCGTATAAATCAACAGCAATTCGACGACTCATCGTTACGATCATTCCTTTACCTTTCATCGCTTGCTGGCGTGTTTCAAAATGTTGGATAATGTCTTTGGCTAAGGCTTCTACACGAGGTTTTGCGCCTGCTAAGGCTTCAATTCGTGACCATTTTGATTTTAAATGCTGTTTTACATCCTCTTCTTGATCTTCTGTAATGTTATTATATGCTTCGTCTAAGTCTAAATTTTGAGGTAAATTTAATGGGATTACGCGACTTTCATAGTAAATTTTAACTGTACTTCCATCAGCTACGGCTTGTGTCATATCATAAACATCGATATAGTTCCCAAAGACCATTTGCGTATTTTTATCCGTTGAAGCTACGGGCGTGCCCGTAAATCCTACAAACGTCGCATTCGCTAAAGCATCTCTTAAATACTTCGCATAACCATATTTAATGCCTTCCCCTTTATCATCGTATTTTGCATTAAAACCATATTGTGTACGATGCGCTTCATCTGCCATAACAATCACATTTTTACGTTCTGTTAGGGCAGCCAAGGTCGTTTCATTTTGTTCAGGTTCAAATTTTTGCATCGTTGTAAATACAATACCGCCCGACTCAACAGATAATAACGATTTTAATTCTTTACGTGTTTCAGCTTGTTTTGGCGTTTGTCTTAATAATCCTTTACCAGACCGTCCTTTTGATTTAACAAATGTACTGTACAGTTGGTTATCTAAATCATTACGATCTGTTACAACGACTAAGGTTGGATTATTAAGCATTTGAATTAATTTTCCAGAGAAAAAGACCATGGTCAAACTTTTACCAGACCCTTGGGTATGCCAAATAACGCCGCCTTTACCATCACCTTGCTCAGATGAAGCTAATAAAACTCTGTCAACGGCTTTATTAACGGCATAATATTGATGATACGCTGCTAGAATTTTACTGATATGTCCTTTTTCATCATCTTGAAATAAAACAAAATATCGAATTAAATCAAGTAGTGTTTCAGGATTTAACATCCCATGAATCAGCACATCTAAACTAGCTAAACTTGAGGATGATTCAGTTTCTCCATCTTTAGAACGCCAAGTCATAAAACGATCATAGTTCGCAGTTAGTGAACCAACTTTTGTATTAATACCATCACTTGTAATCAGCACTTCGTTAAACGTAAATAATTGTGGAATACGCATCTTATACGTTTCTAATTGATGATAACCGTCTTCGACGCCCACGGTTTCATTCGTTGAATTTTTAAGTTCAATCACAACGATAGGCAAGCCATTGATAAAGAGGACAATATCGGGACGTTTGGTATAGTCTCCATTAACAACAGTCAATTGATTAACAGCTAAAAAATCATTGTTTTGTGGATGTTCAAAGTCAACGATTTTAACAATTTCTACAATCGATTGTCCTTCATCATCATAGTCTTCGATTTCAATACCATTAATCAAATTTTCATGAAAGGTAAGGTTATTTTCTACAAGGTTAGGCGACTTCTCTAATGTTAACTCATGTATCGCTTTTTCGATAAAACGAGGATGAACGTCAGAATTAATATTTTTTAATGACTTTTCTAATCGTTCGTGAAGGACAACATCTTTATCATTTCTACGTTCTGGCGATAGACCTGTAATACTCATTTCATTACCTTTTTTATAGTCATAGCCTAGTGATTGTAGCCATTCTAATGCGACTTGTTCTAAATCATCTTCATTAAATTGAAAGTTCATCACTATTCACCTCAATATCATCAGGTATTTCTATTTCACCAGACATAAGTTTAGGAAGGAGTGTATCTCTAAGTTGTGTTAAAAGAATATTTTCCTTTTGTTGGAGTTCAATCTTTTCGAAAATAGGCGTTATTATTTCTTTGAATTTCTCTAAAATTTCACTGGTAGGGACTAAAATAGGCATTTCTTTAACTATTTTGGAGTTAATTGCATTAGCTATTGATGAAGTATTACCTAATGATTCAAAATTAAAGTTCTTTAAATACAAATAAGTATATATAGAATTAATTGTATTAGTCACAAAATGAGCAATTGCTTCGTTAGTCGCTAATTCTTTGTTAGTTATTTTCACTCTGCCAATGGTTAATTTAAAACTTAGTAGCACTGAATTTTTAGGAACAAGTTTTACTCTATATTCCTTAACTGCTGACTCAGATAAGTTCTCTTTAGTTATATTAATAAAAGGACCATTTGCTTTCATGTCAGAAATAGATACCCAATCAATTCCGTTTTTTGTATTAAAAAGTTCGGTCAATTTTCTTGGTGGCGTCTTTCCAATGTTAATAGTATATATATGTTTGGCAGATTGATATTTCCAATTTGGAGGTAGATTATTCGTATCGTTTATTTCTCCACCACTAGATTTATAAGGATTACCATCTTTATCTGGGAATTCAAAATCTACAAACCAACGTTTAAACAATGTTTGTGATAGTTCCTCTAGGTTTGCTATTATATGCTGATTAGTTTCAATTTTTTCATCTACTGCATCTAAAATATCTTCTATTTTTTTTTGGTTTTCAATATTGGGAAGATTTACTTCAATATTTTTGACTACTTTTCCAGAAATCTCACTAAAAGTAGAACCAGTGCCTAAAGACTTAATGTTTTCCATTTCGTATTGAAGTAAATAATATAAAAATTTAGGAGAAACTACTTTTTTATCACATATTATACTTTTAAAACCTTGATTAGTTGAAACTTCATTAGCTGCTATTGCTAAATATCCAATAGGTGCTCTTGAAGTCATTAAAATAGTATTTGCAGGAACTAATTTAGCACTCGAATGTTTTAAACCCTCATCAGTTATGTTTCTTTCACCATATTGAATATATCTCTTTTCATAGTTAGCTAAATCCTTAGGAGTAATCCACGGAATATTTCCTCCATAGTAATTAGGATTTTTAGTCGATGGCGTTCCGCCACCTACTACAGTTCCAATTTCTTCTATTCTATATCGTTTAAACTCCATAACCTAATCCCTCCAATGATTTACGGATTTGGTCTTCAAGTTCTTTTGATTTTGCGAATTGTTCACTTAATTCAGAAGTAATACGTTCCATTTTTTGTTCAAAAGGTTCTTCATCTTCTTCAACGTCAGCTAAACCAACATATCGTCCGGGTGTTAAAATGTATTCATTATTCTTAACTTCTTCTAAATTAGCTACTTTACAAAAACCAGCTATATCTTCATAAGGTTTATCGTTTGTACCTCTCCACGCATGATACGTTCGTGCTATTTTTTGAATAGCCTCATCTGAAAATTCTTTTAATGTTCTAGATACCATATGACCGATTTCACGAGCATCAATAAATAAAATTTCATTTTTACGTTCTTTTTTACCATTTTGACCTTTATTATTACTAATGAACCAAAGACATACAGGTATTTGTGTTGAATAAAAGAGTTGTCCAGGTAAAGTAACAATACATTCCACTAAATCTTGTTCAATCAAATTTTTACGAATTTCTAATTCGTCTTTTCCACTTGTAGACATTGATCCATTAGCTAATACAAACCCTGCTGTCCCGTTAGGTGCTAATTTTGAAATCATATGTTCAATCCATGCGTAGTTGGCATTGTCTTTTGGAGGTACTCCAAATTGCCAACGATAATCATCAAGTAATCGTTCTTGTCCCCAATCACTTGCATTAAAAGGAGGATTGGCTAATATGTAATCTGCTTTTAATCCTTTATGTAAATCGTTATGGAATGTATCAGCATTTCGTTCACCTAAGTCATTATCAATACCACGGATAGCTAAGTTCATTTTTGCTAATTTCCAAGTCGTAGGGTTAGATTCTTGTCCGTAAATCGCAATATCGTCTAATCGACCTTGATGTTTCTCAACGAAGCGTTCACTTTGTACAAACATGCCCCCTGAACCACAACATGGATCGTAAATGCGTCCTTTATAAGGTTCAATCATCTCAACTAATAACTTTACAATTGATGATGGAGTATAGAACTCTCCGGCATTTTTACCTTCTGCACTTGCAAACTTAGCAATAAAGTACTCATACACTCGACCTAATACATCTTGTTTACGACTCTCTGTGTCGCCAACTTTAAATGTAAATAAATCAATAATATCGCCTAATTTTTCTTTATCTAACGCAGGACGCGCATATTCTTTTGGTAACACACCTTTGAGTGATTCATTTTCATTTTCAATTGCAATCATGGCTTTATCAATAATTTGTCCTATTTCTGGTTTTTTCGCATTATCATTAATATATTGCCATCTTGCTTCTTTTGGCACCCAGAAAATATTTTCTGCTAAATATTCATCTTGATCCTCTTCATCAGCATAAGGATCTTGCTTCAATTCTTCATACTTTTCTTCAAAAGAATCCGATACATATTTTAAAAATATTAAACCTAATGCTACATTTTTATATTCAGCAGCATCCATGCTTCCTCTTAATTTATCGGCAGCTTGCCATAATTTTTCTTCAAAACCTATAGTGGCCATTAATAACACCTCTTAAATATTTTTAATTTAAATATATCAAAATTTAAATAATTATATGCCTGTATTTTTAAATATAATAACATTAATCTAAGTATTATTTTCTTTTGTTTAAAGTAATATATATTTCTTGGAACTTAGACGTTGTTTTTTGAAAATTTGGTTCATCTAGTTCTTTTAATTTTCTAATAATCAAAAGATTTAATACATATTTATTAATATGATATTTAGAGTCTTTTTTCATAATATTTTTCTTCTCAATTACATTTTCGAAAGACTTGAAATTCTGGTAACTTTCCAAATCTTCTTTTAAGGTATCTAAAATTTCATCTTCAATTAGCAATTCAGTGATACACTCAGTAATAAATTCTTTCTCAAATAAATCTTCAAGTTGTATTGTGTATTCATCTTCGATTTTTTCATCCAAATTTGACTCTTTGATAGATTTATTATTATTTAAAATTATCCTATTATTATAATCACTATTAAAATTATTTTGAATTTTTTTTGCCATTTCCAATCCTTTTTTATCATAGTCTAGAACTCCTAATGGTGGATTAGGAAATACCTCTTTATACACAGTAATAAAATCTGAAATTTTATTAGCTCCTTCTGTTTCAATGAATGTTAAGCTCTTTTTAGGAAATAACCTGTGATAGATGTATTGATGAACAATTTTATCGGTTTTACCTTCTACCATCACTACAGTCGAATTAATGTTTATTCTTAAAGTATCTAATAAATTTATACCCATGATTTGATTTATTTCCAATAGTTTGACTTTATCTTTTTTATTGTAATCGATATATGTTCCTTGTAAAACATCTCTTTCGATTAGAAGAATATTATTTATATCAGTTTCATTTATAAAAGCTGTCGAGTGGGTACTGATAATTATTTGTGAATTTTTAAATACTTCTTGAATCTTTTTATATAAATATCTTTGGGCTTCTATATGTAAATGAACTTCTGGCTCGTCAAAGAGAATAATATCTGGCATTTTATTATTTTTTACATTGTATTTATTAATATAATACGACATTATTATTAATTTTTTTACGCCATTACTTTTTTCATTAATTGGTGCTGTATCGCCATAGCAATCTGCAACATATAATTCATTATTAAAAATTAAAAGAGAATAGTAGTCCTTACTTATAGCTAATAAATCTCTATTTATATTAGATAATAAAATTGCAACTTCATTATTATCTAAGTCATCAAAAAATTGAACTATCTCTATTATTGATTGATCAAGAGATGTGTTATTATCTACTTTAGCTATTTTAATTTGTTTATTTACAGCTTTTTTTGCGCTTTCATTATATATTGTATTAGTATTATTATCTTCATATTCAATAGAATGTCTATTTTTGTTATTAAGAGTAATAATTTGTTTATTACTTGTTGAAAGTATGGTTTTAGGTAATTTTCTTTCAAAATTTTCTAATCTACTTATACTTTGGAGAGCTGTATCAAAGTTTTTAACATCTAATGATTCAAATATTGCACTAATTATATTTGATTTACCCGAATTATTTGATCCCACTATTATATTTAAATTTCTATTTAAGTTTAGTTCCAAATGTTTTATAGATTTATAATTATAAATTTCTATTGTTTTTAGCGAATTCATATGTTTTTTATGACTCCATTTCTTCCATAATTAATTATAGATTAATAAAATTTTGTATATTATTTAGTATAACAGAACATGAATAAATCTAATTGAACATTAATAAGCAAGTTTTGAAGTTCATAAATTATAAAATCATTGAAAAAATAACTATTATAAAGGGGAAAAAGTCATTTTAATTAAGAGGAACTATAGTACAATGATTAGTTAAAAACTTAAGTAAAATATTTTTAGCAAAATCATTGATAGGGAGAAGCTTATCATAAGTGATGAAAACAAGCTTATTATTAAAAGTTAACTTTTAATAATAATTATTGGTTTTATTTAGAAGTCATCTCAAAACTAAGTGTTTCCTTTGTTACGTAACAATACACCTTCAATACCTTTTCTTAATTTTTTACTTAAATATATATTTTAGAGTAAGTGTTAACGAATAAGAACTAACGTTCTTGTAAACAAGAATTTGAGACTCAATAAAGTAAGGAGAATATTATTGTTGGAAAAAGAGATTTTGAATTTAATACAAAGTAATAGAGAAGGAGAGTATTGGGATTTTAAAGCATCATATACGAGTAACACAGTTAATCTTTTACATGATATTATATGTTTATCTAATAATTTAGAAAATCGAGAAGCATATTTGATTATTGGTATTGCAGATAATGGATATGTAAAGGGAGTAAAAGATGATCCTAATAGACGAAACCAAGAACAACTCATATCGTTTATTAGAGGAAAAGAATTTGCAGGAGAGCGATATCCTCATATCAAGCTTTTAACTATTACCTATTGCGATAAAGAAATTGATGTAATTATAATTAATCCAAAAGGTTATGCCCCGTATTATTTAAGTAAATCTTATGAGGATAACAACGGGAAAAAAAGAATTATAAATGCTGGGAGTATTTATACACGCACAGGAGATAAGAATACAGATATTGATAAAACAGCTAACCCTTTAGATACTGAATTATTATGGAAAATTCATTTTGGTTTGTATCCGTCACCAATAGAAAAATTGAAAAAATATCTTTTATTACCTGATGAATGGATAGATAATAATGAAGGTTATTTTTATAATAACTCACCAGAGTATATAGTCTGCTCTAACAGTGTTATTGAAGAAGAACAAAACTATGAAAAATTAATTCCTCCATTTTATGCATATTTGCAAACAAGCAACAATTCAGTTTATACATATTATGAGTGCAGATATAATAGTACTGTTCTTTTTGGTTCACAGTGTATAGCATTAGATTCAGGTCAATATCTAACACCTGTACCAGAATTTGGTGCAATCAGTTCAAATTGTACTCCATATGATACTCTTGATTACCGATATTTTATTAAAGGGAGCATTTTGTACAATCTTCATTTTTTTATGTATGATAGAGAAGTAATGGAACAAACCAGTGCCAGAGATAAGTTTTTAGAATGTATTTTAATTTTCGAAACTGAAAAAGAACGGGAATGGTTTGAAGACTATGTAAAAGATAACTTTTATTGGATTAAACAAAGTATTAAAAACAATACTAAAAAAGTTCATTCTATTTATCATTTAGATGATATGGAGAAGGATGATATCATTACCAAAATTAAAACAATGATAATTTTGAAAAATGAACTTGAAAAATATAGAAAACTTTAATTGAAATCCTATTTAATGATGGTAAATATATCATAATTTAGGAGGTAGTTATATATGCCCAAGTTTAAGTTTTGCATTCAATCAAAGCAGGTATTAAAGAAAGTGGTCCAGTTATCATCGCAGCTGCACTTATTATGTTCAGTGTATTTATGGCATTCGTAATGCAAGAAGATGTCATGATTAAAACAATGGGTATTGCGTTAGCGTTTGGTGTATTGTTTGATGAATTTGTTGTTAGATTAAAGATTATTCCAGCACTTACAGTACTCTTTGGTAAAGCATCATGGTACTTACCAAAATGGTTGAAACGTATCCTTCCAAAAGTAGATATAGAAGAACATGCCTTAGAATCAATGATGCCACGTCAAGACTACGTGGTAGATCAAAAAGGACATGAGACAAAGCAGTGACGTTATAAATAAAATAATGACTCAATTACTATTTCATAATAATGAATAGAAACCTCATAAATTCGGTTGACGAGATAACCTAACGGTTATTTCTCAATCGAATTTTTTAATTATATCCGATATCGCTGACTTATTTTAACTACTAAAAATAGTCAATTAAAACTTTAAAAATATATTGCTATACCTAGTTAAAAAGGATATGCTTATGAGGAATAAGGGTGTGCCCATTTCATAGATAGAAATAAGGGGATGAGGTCTTATGAATCAAGGATTCTCAATGGGTAAATATGTATACAGTTTTTTATTAATTCTAATGTTGATAGGTTGCGTATTAGTGCTTCAAAATAATAGCGCATATGCATCAGAAACGAACCAAGAGGTCGAGAGACAAGTTGATCAGAGATCAGCTGTTACAACTGATAAAGAAGCGGCTATAGGAAGCGAAGAACAGGTTACAAACCACTCACAGAATGAGCCACAACTTTCTACACAAAATAGCGTTGAAGCTACACATTCTCCAGTAATGTCAAAGCAACAGACAGAGTTAAAACAACCTCAAGTTGTATCAACTGAAGCGGTACAAACACCTCCGATTGTACCTAATAAACCACTTCAAAAAACATCTAATGTGATCACAAAACAGAATACTAAAGTATTGCCACCAGTTAAAAGTATTAAAAAAGCAGCTCCAGTTAAAACGCAACCAGTTAAACCAATAAAAGCAGTATCTTCAAACGTTAAACAACCAAAGGCTAAAACAACTTTTACGAGTCCGAAAGGGATTAAACCACAACATTTATCAAGCTCAGCTAAAAAAACTAAACCAGCTGTTAAAAAAGTTGCTAAAAAAGCACCTGTAACTAAGAAATCTAAAGTGGTGTTAAAATCTAAAGTAGTGAAAGCGAAGTCAAAAGCAAAAATAAAAACAAAAACAAAAACAGTAAGTAAGAAGAAGACACCGGTTGTTTCTAAGAAGAAAGCATCAGCAGTGCCAAAGAAAAAAGTTCAATTGTTATCTACAACAGTAAAGAAAGCACCTGTTAAAAAGAAAACAGTAGTAGTCACAACGAAACCTAAAGCAGCTCCAAAGCCAGTACCGAAGGTTGCGCCTAAGCCGAAAGCTCCGGTAAGCAATTATTATAACCAAGCACCAAAACTTTGGCCAAAAGGGATACCTGGTAGTGAGAATGTTCGAGACTTCGGGCAGACTACCTATGCCTCAGGTATTAATGATGCATTAAAAATTATGAAAGCCTCTGGTAATAAAGGGGTAACGATTAATCATACAACAGCTAAAGCAGCTAATATTGCGACGATATTTAACTACAATCCAACGACTAAGAAATTGACTTATGGCACAGGTGCCGCAATTGGAAAACACACAATTCTAACTGCGAATCATGTGGTCAACGATTCACAAGCACGTAAACCGATGACACCTTCAAAAGTACAAAACTTGAGAATAGATTTATTGCGAGAAGGTTCGAAAGTAGCGCGTACTGTTACCGTTACAGGTGTTAAGATGCTTCAATATGGAGACGTTGCTTTGTTGTATACGAAAGAAGATTTATCTCAATATATGACCGTACGTAAAATCGCACCAGAAGCCTCAATTACGAAAATCAAAGCGAATACACCTATCCATATGTATCATTATGGTTTACCAGCTGGAAAATTTAAAAATGATCCAATGGGTACGATGTATCATTCAACTGGTAAATACTCTATGATGGCACGTAATGTGAATCCTATTGGTTATTATCAGATGATGGCTGAACCTGGCTCTTCAGGTGGGGCAGTATTAAACAGTAAAAATGAAGTATTAGGTGTACATGCTTTCAGAATTGCTTCTGGAGAATATCAAAAATATAACCTTAATACGATGGCAGAATTAAGAGGTAAACTACGTCAGGAAGTTATCAAGAACATTAAATAAATAGGTTTGTCATAAATGGCTATTCACTTATTAGACAATATTAGCGATTGTTTTAATAATGAATAGTCGTTTTTTTATTTTTAATGATGCCAGTTATGTAGTTTTTACTATAAACAAAGAATTTATGAAAAATACGGGGTCTATTAAGTGTTTCGTGTAACTGTGAGGGTAAAATATATAATAGGATTATTTTTAAGGGGATTAAATGGAACTATTATTTATACATCATTGATATACAAATAAATACCCTTAGGGGCATTTGACTTATATCGATGTATCTTTTAATATACCCCTAGAGGTATTTTTGAGAAGATAATCTAGAACAGTCATCAATCATAAAATAAAGGAACGTGGTAAAGATGGCTCAACATTATAAAGTGGTCATTATAGGTGGTGGTACAGCTGGTATCACAGTGGCAGCGCGACTTTTAAGACAGAGAAAAGATTTAAAAGGACAAATCGCAATTGTTGATCCTGCGTCAGATCATTATTATCAACCTTTATGGACGTTAGTAGGCGCAGGGGCATCAAAATTAGAATCCACACGTAAAAGTATGAAACAAGTACTTCCTAAGGGTGTTGATTGGATTAAACAAGCTGTTCAGCAATTTAATCCAAAAGAGAATCGCATCCAACTAGATAATGAGAAACGAGTCAGTTATGACTATTTAGTGGTATGTCCAGGCTTACAAGTGAATTGGTCTGATGTGAAAGGACTTAAAGAAAATATCGGCAAAAATGGTGTGTGCTCTAACTATGCACCACAATATGCGAAAGAAACATGGAATCAATTGTCTAATTTTAAAGGCGGAAATGCGATATTCACCCATCCGAATACAGCGGTTAAATGTGGTGGGGCACCTATGAAAATTATGTTTTTAGCTGAGGATTACTTCAGAAAACATAATATGCGCAATCAAGCGAATGTTATCTTTGAGACCGCAAAACCTGCGATGTTCGAAGTGGATAAATATAAAAAGCCTTTAGAACGTATTGTTGAAGAAAGAGGCATTAATGTAGATTATCAACACCACTTAATCGCAATTGATGGCGAACAAAGAAAAGCAACTTTTGAAAACTTACAAACAGGTGAGACTAAAACATTAGATTATGAGATGTTACATGTCACACCGCCCATGGGACCTTTAGATGTCGTTAAAAACAGTGCACTAGCAGATGATGAAGGCTGGGTAGATATTGACCCTACGACAATGCAGCACAAGACGTACAACAATGTCTTCTCGTTAGGTGACGCTTCTAACTCACCAACATCTAAAACAGGTGCCGCAATTAGAAAACAAGCACCAGTTGTTGTGAATAACTTACTACAAGTGATGAATCAAGAAATGCTGACACATCATTATGATGGTTATACATCATGTCCAATCGTGACAAGTTATAATACGATGATGTTAGCTGAGTTTGATTATAATAAAAAACCAAGAGAAACGATGCCATTTAACCAAGCCAAAGAACGTAGAAGTATGTATATCTTGAAGAAAGATATACTACCAAGAATGTACTGGTATGTTAAAAGGCTTAATGTAAGCAGTTGTGAAAAGTTCATGTCGAACCTTTTATATTAAACCAGAAAAAGAGGGTGGGACGTCTTGTCTCACCCTCTTAACTTTATACAAAGTTACGTTTATACTTTTTGTGCCATTCTTTTTCAAAGCAGTGTTCATCGTTGTTATAAGCAATGACTTTATTGTAGAGATAGAAGTATGTTTCATCACACCACATCTCACTGATTGTTTCAACTCTTGTATCGATATCATCATCTTTAACAATGACATCCCATGTACATTTAACATAAGCAGATAATGGATCATCTTCTACAATCACAAAGTCATTATAGTTTTCTGTACCATACGTAATGTTTAAATGTGGTAGGTTTCTTAAGCCCTCATCTGAGTAATCGGCTAACACCCACTTGTCTTCTGTTAATGCTTTAATAATATTTCTTGTTCTGCTGCCTTCTCTGATAACTTCTTTTTCTAGTGGTTCGGCTGTTTCTGAATGTGGATAATTTAAAGTAACTGCTTTGAAGTCATTCACATAAGGCACTTCGATTTTTGAGTTTGTTAAATCAACATCTAAGTTTGCAATTTCTGCAGAAGGCCAAACTTGAGGCCAATATGTTGGTGCCATTGAAACTTCTAGTTGATGTCCTTTCGGTAAATGATAACCGATTACATCTAATGGGAACTCAACATCTACATATTCATCAATAGGTAAGGCTTCAGGGAACTCATGACTCTTATGATGATTGATGTTGAACTGTCCTCTTGTAATTAAAGTCTTCTTACCGTTAGGATGTACATCTGACAATCTGACATGAATATTGGCTTGTGGTTTATCTGATTTCACACGTAATTTTGCGATAGGCATGCCAATGATATTGATATCGTTATCGAGATGATTAAGTAGTACTGTTGTAGCCAAAGCATTATCAATTGTTTGATCATCCGGTAGATCGCCTTCTTGACCAAATGGACAAAAGACGCCTGAATAAAGGCCGTGATGTTGGCGGTTTAATAATCTGACTGAGCCTTCTAAATCATGTAAGATATCTTGATGATTCACTTGTTCTTGTAGTAAATCTAACCATTTACCATCACGGTATGAATAAGAGGTTTGAGGTTCTACTGAATCTTGAAGATATACTAAGAATTCATCTTGATGTGTTGTATCTTTAGTTGAGCCCATCCATTTATCTAACCATTCTAATACTTCTTGAAGATAACCTATTTGAGGGCCAGGTATCGCAAGATCAGGGAACTCGTGTGCCCAAGGACCGACAATGGCCTTTTTAGGTACATTTAAGTTATTCATTAAACGAAAGACAGCGTTTGGATATGCATCTGCCCAACCGCTCATTGTAAGAACTGGAATTTGAATATCAGAGTAATTCTCATTGACTGAACCATGTTTCCAGTAACTGTCTCTTGTTTGATGTTCTACCCATTTTTCTACAAATGGCGGTGTATTTTCTAATCTATCTAGCCACATATCATACCATCTATCACCGACAAATTTAGGGAATGGAGGACGAGCATTATACGCAAACATCGTAGACGCCCACCACAACATGTCTGAAGCCATCATTGTGCCGCCGCGATAATGAACATCATCTGCGTACCTGTCATCTGTCGAACATAATGTGATGATAGTCTTTAAGGCTTCGGGTTGTCTTGCGGCAATCTGCAAACCATTGAAACCGCCCCATGATTTACCAATCATCGCGACAGAACCATTAGACCAAGGTTGTTTCGCAATCCATTCAATGACTTCTACACCATCATCTTGTTCGATTTTTGGATACTCATCCTCAATGATACCTTCTGAATCTCCAGTCCCTCTAATATCTACTCTGATTGCAGTATAACCATGTCCTGCGAAGTATTTATGCCTAATTTCATCTCTTAAAGCAGTGAAATCATCTTTTCTGTATGGTAAATATTCTAATACCGTTCCTTTATTCACACCTTCCATAACAGGTGACCAAATTTTAGCTGAAAGTTTTGTGCCATCTGACATGGTAATCCATGTATGATGTGTGATTTCGACCTTATAAGGCATATCTTTCAAAATGTTAATCTTATTATAATCTACATCAAAAACGCCCATTTATTATGAATCCTCCTTATTTTAGCCATTTAAAACAATCTCTTTATCACTTTTGAATCATATCTATTCTCAGTCATAGAGTTTATAACGTCAAACTTATGCATTAGTTGTAATAAAGGAAGGTAAAATAAAAAAGGATTGAGCAATCACACTCAATCCTCGTTTATTAAGGTAAAGTCACATGTATTTCATCGAACTTATCATTCATCATGCCATCCCAAAATTCTACTGTACCATTTTGATTAACTATGAAAGTATAAGAGCCATGTCCTGATTTATTATTCGCAGGAATTTTCCACATTCCGCCATCTTGCATAATTAGTTCTGGTTGTTGAAACTTAATTTTTGAAGCGTCTCCGCCTTCACTTTGATTAATGGCAGCGATTAGATAATCGAAGACATTATCTCTGTTCACTTGTAAATCAGAGAATTCTTCTTTATTAGCAGTACCACTACCTGAACCGCCACTAATTTTAACAGTTTCACTTCCGTCAGTAGCTTGTACTTCTTGTTGATTACTTGTTGTTTCACCTGACTGACCTATGTTCTCAGTATTATTAGACTCAGTTTCTGATTCAGCATTTACGCTATCCTCATTTTCTTCGTCTTCTTTTAATTGTGCTTCTAATTTCTTTTTCTCTAATTCGACTTCTTGATATTTATTGTATCCAAAGAAACCCACAGCACCTATGATTCCAAGTACTAATACGACGGATAAAATTACTAAAATCTTATTCATTTGTTAGAGTTCTCCTTAATGACTTTATTGTCCTTCAGCTTCCATAGCTTCTAATCTTCTTTGTCGTTGGTTAAGTTCATCATTTGTCAGTGTGCTTGGATCACGTTCCATTAATTTTGAATTATCACCAGAAAGTTGTGCACCTGGCTCAGGAATTTCTCCTCTGGCAGCTTTTTCATACATTTCTTTTTGTTTTGCATACTCAGCATCTGCGTCGTAAGAGCTGTCTGATGTGTTTTTAGAAGATGCTTGGCTATCATTGTTTTGATCTTGCGCAGGTTGAGTTTCTTTTACAGGTGCTTGAGGTGCTTGGGAAGCGGTAGTATCGTTTTGTGTTTGGTCATATGCTTCTCGTGTATTACTTTCTTCACTATTCACTGCTTCAGTGTTATTTTCGTCGTCTTCTTGTTCTTTTTTCTTTTGTTTCTCTTTTGCTTTTTTCTCTTTTTCTTCAGCTATTTTAGTTTCTTCTTTTTTCAGTTCCAAATCTTTATAACTGCCATACGCAAAGACAATCGCAATGCCTAATGCAGCTACAAGTGCTATAATTCCTAAACTAACAAAAATCTTTTTCAATACACTATCTCCCATCTTTAACGTTGTTATTAATAGAATAATCTATTTAACAAACCTTTCATAGAACTTTTTTAATAAATAGAGAACCTTTTAGTTTTATGTAATAAAGTTAGAGTTGCTAAATTGAAATAACTAATAAAGTAGATGTTTCTCTTTATTAAGATGTATGGAAATAAGTGGATAAATCCGCTTAAATAACTTAGGAAAAGCGATACTTAAATTGAAAGTATTGATGATATAATAAATGAATAAATTAGAAGTTGTGCTTATAAATGGCATAGCTAACTAAAGGAAGCTTTAAATATAGATAAAGAAAACATCAAGGAGCAGCTGAATGAATAATGATGAACAAGCATTAATGGAATTTCTGAAAGACATTGATTCTTTAAAAGAAATTGAAAAGTATTCCAACCAGTTTAATTTGTTTGAAATACTTGGTGTTGTGAACACCGAAATACGTCACAGTAATATGTTGGCTTGGTTATTGAATCCAAATGAGATTCATGGGCTTGATGATGCCTTTATTAAAAGTTTAATTCGAGCTTATATTGAATGCTCAGAATCCAAAAAAGATCAACAAACAATCTTTAAGTTATTATTAAATGACTTTGACGATGCGAAAGTGTTACGAGAGTGGAATAACATTGATTTATTAGTCGTGTCAGAACAAAATCAAACGCTTATTGTGATTGAAAACAAGATACGGAGTAAAGAATCTAAGCATCAATTGAAGAAGTATCAAGATAAGGTGGAACAATCCTATAGCGGTTATGAGAAATTATTTATATTCTTAACACCGCATGGTGAAGAAGCTAGTAATGTTGAGGTATGGTCCAATATCTCTTATAACCAAATCATTGAATGTATCGATGAAACTATGGTGAATAAAAAAGCAATGATGCATCCACAAGCAGTAGATTTTATTGAACAGTATATTGATATTTTAAGGAGGCATATCGTGGGAGACGAAGCATTAGAAAAAATTTGTGGTGAGATTTATGCCAAACATAAGAGAGCATTGGATTTAATCTATGAATATAAACCAGATACATTAAGTGAAATCTCTAAAATGTTGCAGACATATATACCTGAACATGAAAACTTAATCTTAGATCAAAGTAGCAAAGGTTATATCAGATTTACAACTAAAAATTTAGAACGTATTATGCCTAAAAATAATACTGAAATCCCTTGGACTGATAGTGGTAGAATCCTTCTGTTTGAGATTAAGAATAATAGTCATTTCACAGGGGTTACTTTATTGATTGGTCCAGGAGAAAATGAAGTAAGGACAGATATGCTTAATATTGCACTTCAACATAGTAAGGTATTTAAAGTCTTCAGAAAAAAATTAACACGTAAACATCACACAATTTACTCTAAGAATTTTTATACACATTCTAATGAAGGCGTAATGAGTCATGAAGAAGTGCTAGAAAAAGTTAAACAAGCGTTCGATAAGTTTCTTAAGAGCGATTTAAATAAATTAGAAGAGAAGTTAATAGAAGGCTATATGAATAATGAGAAAGCCACAGTCGATAATGTTTGAAAACCATCATAATATTATCTTCTTATATTATGTTAAAGTTAAATTAGGATAATTATTAAGGGAAACAAGAAAGGTGTTCTCTGTATATGGAAGACATTTCACTAATAATCTTTATAGGTATTACCGTATTCTTCGCAACGTTGATTAGCTCTACAATAACTAATCAATGTTTTGGCTCAAAATCATGGCCTGTAAAGATAGTGTTGAACTTTGTGATATTCTTAGTTATTTATCTTGTAGCATTTGGTATTTATTATTTTTTGAGATATTGATATTTTGAAAGAAAAAACTCTGCAGTACACTGGTTAAGTCAGTGATGCTGCAGAGTTTTATTATGTGTATAGCTTTAAAGTTTATGACTATACAATCTTATTTCTCTTTCCATTTGTCTACTTTATCTCGATTGTTTTCAATCCATTCGCTTGTTGCTTTTTCTGGATCTTTACCATCTTCAATTTCTAACATAATAGATTCCATATCTTTTACATCCCATTTGAAATTGTCTAGGATTTTATAGGCTTCTGGCATATCTTTTTTTAATCCTTTACGTGTCATCGTATGGATGCTTTCAGCTCTACCCATAGTTCCTTTTGGATCATCTAGATATTTTAAGTCGTAACGTTGGAAAATCCAGTATGGACTCCAACCTGTAATCACGATTTCATCTTTATTTTGAACAGCTCGTTTTAATTGTGCGTTCATTGCACCTGTAGAAGAGATGACTTGTTCCCAACCTTTTAAGTTAGGGTATGATTTGATTGTTTTGTCTGTGGCCTTAACAATCCCGGCACCTGGTTCTATACCTGTTATTTTTTTCTTAGCTTGATTGTCTAAATCTTCTATAGAGTCTACATCCATGTATGAAGGAACGACAAGTCCAAGCTTAGCTTTACCGTCAATATGTGGCCCTAAGTCATCTAAATCGTCTTTGAATTCTTTATATTGTGCTTCATGTGTGACAGGAAGCCATGGTCCAGTCATAGCATCCGCTTCTCCTTTAGCTACAGCTTCCCAAACCACAGGGATATCTAAAGATGTTGTATTAACTGTGTAACCTTCTTCTTCTAGCACTTGTTTCATCACGTTTGTTGAAACAATTTGATCATCTTGTTGCGCATAAGCTAACGTGATTGTACCTTTGTTTGAAGATTTAGTTGGTGAGAAGAAAATAGAAAGCAAAATAACAATTAAAGCAATAAGTGCAATAATGCCTGTGATAATCCATTTTTTCTTGTTACTCATTCTAGTGTTTTTAGGACGATTTAAAGCTTGAGTGAAGCGGTCGATAATAATAGCAAGGACTACAATTCCAATACCGAACACAAAACCGTTACCGACTTCTGAACGTTGTACAGCAGCTAAAACACCTTGCCCAAGTCCAGGTGTCCCAATCATAGAAGCAATAACTACCATAGAAAGTGTTAACATAATCGTTTGGTTAATACCTGCGAATATGTTTTCTTTTGCCATAGGTAAATCAAGTTTAAATAATCTTTGCCAAGCAGTAGAACCGAATGAATTAGATGTTTCCACTAACTCTGTAGAGATAGAACGAATCCCTAAGTTCGTCATTCTGACCGTTGGTGGCAATGCGAAGATAACAGATGCGAAAACCCCTGGTACCATACCGATACCAAAGAATGCGACAGCAGGGATGAGGTATACAAACCCAGGCATTGTCTGCATAAGGTCTAATATAGGTTTGATAATTTTTTCTACTGTATCACTTTTAGACATCAGGATACCTAAAGGTACTCCGATAATAACAGCGACTAAACTGGAAATAATGACCAAAGTGATTGTGTTCATTAAATCGGTCCACATATCTTGGTTATAAATAAACAGTAAGCCGACTAAAGTGAATGCGGCAAAGCCCCACTTACGTTTGAATACAAAGAAAGCTGCGATGACTAAGATAGCCATCATAACAAAAGGAGGAATAGCTGTTAGAATCATAGTCATGAAGTTCATCACTGCTTCTCCAGCAATCCTTAATATTGTAAATAAACCTGACAGATGATCAGTCAGCCAATCTACGATAGCGTCAATCCATTCTGCAAAAGGTAATTGTTTCATTGAAAAGTTAAGCATCTGCATTCACCTCTTCTTTCTCAGAATCAGAAGAAGTATCTGTTCCCACAGTGATATTTTTAGTGCTCATTGCCCCAATAACACTACCTCTGACCACGACACCAATCACACGTTCATTCTCTTTACTTACTACTGCAAGCGGTGCAGGGGAGTTATAAATAATATTGAAAATATCGCTAACGAACATGTCTTTATTAATTTTTTGAACGTTATCATTCGTAACATCCTTTAAAGATAGACCTTTCTCTCTGGCTTCTAATGCACTTTCAGCAGAGATACTACCTTTTAGTTTACGGTTACGATCAATGGCTAGCAGCATGCTGACTTCTTCTTGACGCATACGTTGCATGGCTACGTTAGGGCCTTCTGTTTCGACATTAATCGTAAGTGGTGGTTCCATAATATTTTCTGCAGTCAGTACTTTAGAACGGTCAACATCTTCCGTAAATTCTTTAACGAAATCATTAGCAGGATTCGTTAAAATTTCTTCGCCCGTACCAATTTGCATAATTTTTCCATCGCGCATTAAAGCAATACGGTCACCAATGCGTAAAGCTTCATTCAAATCATGGGTAATAAAGATAATAATTTTCTTTACTTTTCGTTGTAGTTCGAGTAAATCATTTTGCATATCTCGACGGATAAGAGGATCAAGTGCTGAGAAGGCTTCATCCATTAATAAAATTTCAGAATCATTTGCGAGTGCGCGTGCTAGACCTACACGTTGCTGCATTCCGCCAGAAAGTTGATTAGGATATTGATCTTTAAATGAAAGTAATCCAGTATCTTCTAGAGCTTTTTCAGCTTGTTTACGGCGTGCTTCTTTTTCTACACCACGTATTTCTAATCCATATTCTGCATTTTCTAATACAGTACGTTTTGGGAATAAACCAAAATTTTGGAAAACCATATTAACTTTAGTTCGACGTACTTCGCGCAACTCATTTTTAGACATCTTTGATACATCATCTTCATTTATGTACACGCTTCCTGAAGTAGGTTCAATCAAACGATTAATCAAGCGGACTAATGTAGACTTACCACTACCGGAGAGTCCCATAATCACAAATATTTCTCCGTCCTCTACATCAAAGCTTGCATCGTATACACCAACGGTCGCTCCTGTTTTTTCCAAAATTTCTTGCTTGGAATCTCCGTTTTTAACCATTTTAAGTGCCTTTTGGCTATTTCTGCCAAAGACTTTGGTCAAGTTCCTTACACGAACTCTGCTCAAAGTTAATCTCCTCCATTTTAAAAATCATTTTCTTATTTAATGTTATCATATTAATTAGATGAAACAACTTTCTTAGTGGTACAAATAAATAAAAATAAACAATAATATACTTGCATTTTTTTGCTTATATAGTAAGAAAGCACTGTATAAGGCTGATTAAATCAGTTATACAGTGCTTTTAAAGCTTATTTTCTTAATTCATTATTTTATCTTCCTACAGTCCAACCGCCATCTACATTAAGTTCAGCGCCTTGGACATAAGCTGCTTCATCAGAAGCAAGGAAGACTGCAGCTGATGCGAGGTCTTCTGGTTTACCTGCACGTTGAGCTGGAATCTCTTTCGTACGTTGTTCATCAACACCCTCTGTCATAGGAGTTTCGATAAATCCTGGTGATAAGAGATTTGCGCGGATACCTTTGTGACCGAAGTCATAGGCTAGTTGTTTAGTGAAACCGGCAATTGCGTGTTTTGTAGTGACATACGTACTGCCGCCGACACCTGCCATAGATGAACCTTGTGAACCTACATTGATGATGACACCGCTATTATTGTCTAAGAATGTAGGTAATACAGCGTGTGTGAAGAGGTAAGCACCTTTCACGTTTACACCCATTAACAAATCAAATGTGTCTTCGTCTGTTTCTAAAGCATCTTTATAACCATCATGAACACCAGCACCATTGTATAAGATATCAATTGTGCCGAAGTGATCTTTGATTGTTTTAACCGCTTCTTCCACCGAATCTTTAGACGTTACGTCTACGCCTAACGCTAGACCTGTGCCGCCATTGTCTTCAATCGCTTTGAGCACTTTTTCGCCTTTCTCTTTATGACGATTCACAATCACAACTTTAGCGCCTTCAGCTGCGAATCGTTTTGCGACCGCTTCTCCAATACCTGAAGACCCCCCAGTAATAATTGCGACTTTATTATCTAATTTACCCAAAGTAAATCACCTTTCTTTAAAATATACAGTATATCTATCTTAAGATATGACCGACTTAATATCATCAAAACAGCTTAGCTGATATATTCTATGTGTCACGATTCAGATATCTTAATTTCATAATTTAATCTTCTTTAGGAATAAAGACTTCAGCTTCACTATCTTCAGGATAATAGTAACCGTTTGGGATGGTTTGAAGCTCGATTAAGCTGCCCCATGGTGCTTTAATATAAATAGTTTCGTTTCCGACAGAATCTTCATAGCGTGTATTCTCATGCGGTTCAGAAACAGGTTCGCCACCTGCTTCTACCATACGCTCGAGTGCTTCTTCAAAATCGTCGACATAAAAAGAAAGATGCGTAAACCCAATATCTTGAAGCGCAGCGGGTGCTTGTTGATGCGCATGGACAAACTCAAACATTTCAATATTCGGGCCATTACCGAAAACCATCATACGCTTTTTAATGATTTTAGCGCCTGACTCAAGGTCTAAGAAACGTTCTACATCATTACCGCCACGAGGTTGATCCATTTCTGTTTGACTATCGTAAGCCACCTTACCGTCTAAAGCTTCTTTGAAAAACCGTGTTGCCGCTTCAATATCCGGCACAGTTAACCCGATATGATTAATCCCTCTTGTAATCGCCATTTAATCACTTCTTTCTTAATCTATCTCTCTATTTGTAGTATTACCTGACTTGTGTCTATTATGCTTAAAGTATTCAATAAATATATAAATGACAGTAAAAGTATGTTTGCAAAATTATTAGTTGACGTTCATCATCCATATTAACATAATCATAAATATTTATAGTGATTAATGATTTATAAAGCTTTTCAAATCATAAAACGCAGGTCATTTTAAATAACCTGCGTGTAAATTAACGTTCAAATTTTAAAATACTGATTGCCAGTCCGATTAAGATGACACCGACGATATAGTCAAATACCATTTTGAAAGTAGGTTGATTGAAGAGTTTCTTGATATGTGTGAATAAGAAACTGCATATGAAAAACCAAATAAAGACCAGTGCGATAAAGAGTGCCGATAGGGCGATAATTTTTAATGAACCTTCGCTTTTAGTCACAAACTGCGGCAAGATAGATATGTAAAAGAGAATCGCTTTAGGGTTTAAAATCGTGCTCATAAATCCTTGTCTAAACGATTTAAACAAACTGATGTGTCTGATAGGGTAAGTTGATGATGTAGTAATATGGCTTGCCTTACGTGCGTTTAAGATAGTTTTCAAACCTAAGTAAGCAATATAAACGGCACCAAGAAACTTAATCGTGATGAACGCATAATATGAGCTCGTTAAGATAAAGATTAAACCAAGTGCAGCAATCGCAGAGTAGACGACATGTGCAGAAGAAATACCTAATGCAGCCATTACGCCATTTCTAGTACTGCCTTTCATTGTATTCGTAGCCACGATGAAGAAATCAGGGCCAGGAATAACGATAATCAGCAATGAAATTAAAATGAAACTGATCAATGAATCCATAATCGAGCACTCCCTTTAAAATTGTAATGCCTCTATCTTAGCATGACTTATCACGCTATGAGACCGGAAATTTAAAATCGTGTCAGAACATAAAAAAAGATGAATGACATTATGGGTAGTAATATCATTCATCTCAAGTTGGGTTAGGTTATGGTTTATTTTAAGATAGTAGTTTTGGTTGGTTTACTTAGTGTTCGTATGGAATAAAGTCTAATGGCATCGGTGTTGCGAAACCAAGCATGATAAAGTCTTCGTCTCCTGTATTCGTCATACCATGTGCTTCGCCAGGTAATGATACAATGATGTCGCCCGCTTTGATAGTTCTTTCCTGACCGCCGTTTGTATAGAATGTGCCTTCGCCTTGTGTCACAATCCATACATCATCTGCGTTTTGGTGGGTATGACATTGTAGAGATTGACCTGGTTTCATGCACCAAACGGCACCAGCTGAATGTTCAGATTGATAAAAGACTGTCTTTTGTGCTGCTTCCTCAGAGAAGCGTGGTAGATCTTTCATGTTAAAAAAGCGTTGGTGTGTGTCGACCATTGATTATCACTCCTATTTATTTACAATATAATCCGGTGTGTCACCTGTGAGCGCTTTGACAACGTTACCTGCGGCAATTTCAGCCATCATATCACGTGCTTCAAATGTCGCATTTCCGATATGTGGTGTAATGACCACGTTATCCATAGATTTTAGTTCTTCAGTAATTTCTGGTTCGAATTCGAAGACGTCTAATGCGGCACCTTCGATTAAACCATCTTGTAAAGCTTTAACTAATTCAGCTTCATATACGATTGGACCTCTAGATGCGTTAATCAAGTACGCTGTTGGTTTCATTTTTTTAATTTCGTTATAATCAATCATGTGACGCATGCTTTCGTTATAAGAACAGTTGATTGCGACGAAGTCAGCTTCTTTCAACAGTTCATCTTGTGATACATAGCGTGCACCAAGTTCTTGTTCTTTCTCTTCATGTCGAGATGGACCAGAATAAAGAATATCCATATCGAAACCTTTTGCGCGGCGAGCAACTGCTGAACCGATTTCACCTAGTCCGATGATACCGATAGTTTTGCCTGAGACTTCACGTCCGCGGAAGAAGAGTGGAGACCAGCCGTTGAAGCCTTTTGTGCGGCATAACTGATCGCCTTCAGGGATGCGGCGTGCTACCGCTAATAAAATACCCATTGTCAGGTCAGCTGTTGCGTTAGTTGAAGCAATCGGGGTATTAGTAACATCGATACCACGTGCTCTAGCTGCTTGAATATCAATGTTGTTGAACCCCGCACCATAGTTTGCGATAATTTTTAAGTTCGGTGCAGCTTCAATAACTTTTTCACTTACATTTGTAGATAATAAACTGATTAAGCCTTCGGCATCTTTAATACGTTCAATCAATTCATCTTCAGTGATTAATTTGTCCCCAGTGTACATATCTACTTCAAAATGTTCTTTAAGTTGATTTAATCCCGCCTCTGGAATCGCACCTGCTACTAATACTTTTGTCATATTCAATCGCTCCTTTTAATTACTTTGTGAAAACTTTCACAATCTTTATCTATAGCTTATCATGGAATCAGAATATTAGAAGTGCATAAAGTGCTAAACTCACACCTCTATTTTGTGCGAAATGAACAAAAGTGCTACATAATCAGATGAAACCACTAAAAGATGTATCAAAATCGTAAAAAAGTATAGCACTCACTATGTCATAGATTCGATATGATGAAAGGGAACATCAATCATTTTTAGTACAAACAAAGACATACTGATCATGAAATGACTAAAATGAGGAGCAGACAACATGAAAAAGACTTTGTATTTAATCAGACACGGACAAACGTTATTTAATAAGAAACATCAGATTCAAGGTGCTTCAGATTCACCGTTAACAGAACTAGGGAAACAACAAGCTGCACAAGCGAAGCTGTATTTCGATCAATTAAACCTGACAGATTATGAATTATTCTCTTCTACACAAGAACGTGCCTCTGACACGTTAGAAATTTTATTTCCAAATGAAACCTATACAAGATTAAAAGGGATTAAAGAATGGAATTATGGATTGTTTGAAGGAGAGCCGGAATTATTGAATCCGCCACATCAAAATGGCGTAGTTGATTTTGGTTCATTCTTTGCGGCTTATGGCGGAGAAACGATGGAAGAAGTTCAAACACGTACTGTGAAGACATTACATCGCGTATTAAAAGAGACGACGCATCGTAATGTAGTAGCAGCGAGTCATGGTGATATCTTATTCTTATTTGCGCATTATTGTTTGCCGATAGAAGCGGTAAAACAAATAAAGATAACGAATTGTTGTATTTTAAAATTTGAATATGAGGATGAAACTTTTACATTTATAGAAGCAATTCATCCTGCTTAATCCAAAGAAAAAAGGGTTGGACGACTCCATCAGAAGTGTCCAACCCTTTACTATTTTAGGTTTGCTATTCATCTATTTTAAAATTTTTATTCAGGTTTTAAGTCTAAAGTACCCATTTCTTCGCGTAATTCATAAATTTTATCTGGTGTTACGTCTTCGCCAAGTGGATCTACAACTTTCAATGTTGAGAATGTGCTCACAACTTGGCCACGAATCATTTTAAGGTATTCTTGTCTTAATTCATGTTGTTCTTGTTTTTCTGAAGTGCTCAATACCATTTCTTTTTCTTTATTAGCAAGTTTATTAATTCTATCTAAAATTTTCATATTATTATTGTTCCTCCTTGATTTCGTTTGGTGGGAAATGTGGAATCACATAATCTCCCAATTCTTTCATAATATCTTGGTACGTTCTTTCATGTGTGACTAATTTCAACATGATATGGTTTGTACCGATACGTTCATATGCTTTTAATACATTGATTAAAGTATTTCTGCCTAATCTATAGCCACCCTTAATGGGTTTGATTTTTTCATTTGGATCTTTTGATAAATCTAATGCGAGTGGATGCATGAATGGTTTGAATACATCATTATCATGCCAAGCTTGTAGTAAAGCTTTCTGCATTTGGAATTCTTGTGGATAAAACATCCAACCATCCATATTTTCTTTAATCCAGTCTAAATCTTGTTTCGCATTTCCCGTCGCAAAAATCGGGATATGGTGATGTTTTGGTAAAACTTGCAGACCAGAATCCTCATATAGCTCAAAGATTGAGTTTGAAATGTTTGGAGAGTGGTCTTGCCACAGTGCATTCAAAGAAGAAACAGCATCTCTGAAATGATTATGCAAATTCTTCTCCTCGACTTTGAAAGCTGGAAACTCGAAAGAACGGTCTCCAGTTGCCAGTCCCATTAAAAATCTCTCGTTTGACACCAAGTCAAGAGTAGCGGCTGCTTTAGCAACGTGAATTGGATGACGTAATGTCGCAACAATACTAGCTGTTCCGAGAGCAATTTTATTCGTTTTAGCACTGAGGTAAGTTAAAAATACAAACGGATCGTAGTTTGTCGTTACTGGACCTAAGTGTGGACTATATAATGGGTTATCTCGCACAAATAGGCTTGTAAATCCAAGTTCTTCAGCATACTGCGCTAATTCTGCTTGTTGATCAAACGACAATGCGATTTTTTCAGAGTTATCAAAAGGAATGCTTAAACCTAAGGTTAAATGACCCTTTTGAAACGTCCGCTTGAAACCATTGTGTTGTTCGATTGTTGTCACGTCTATCCCTCCTAACTTGATTAATCTGACAAACTTTAGTTCTTCTAACCAAGTTGTCTACAATTATTCTACAACGTATACACAACTAACACAAACCTTATGCTCACGCGGTTTATCGATTTAGTCAAAAAAGGTCAAAAACGTTGATTTGACGCGGTTTTAAAATAAAAAACAAAAATAAAGCGTGCAACTTTTAAGGGGTTTTTTAACAATTATGACGATGTGAACGAAATTAAATTTCTGAATATCAACATTGTTAAAACTGATCAGCAGTGAACATTTTAATTGTGAGCTATGATTAATCAATTCCAAATCAGTGAATAAATAGAGAGAGGTGAAGCGTAATGAAAAAAATTCTAATAGCAGTCACAAACACATCAAAATATCCAGATTTACCACGTCCAACAGGTGCTTGGCTTGGAGAAGTTGTACACTTTGCGGACGAGTTCTATAAAGCAGGTTATGAAATTGATTATGTAAGTCCTAAAGGTGGCTTTGTGCCCATTGATCCCGCAAGTTTACAAGAAGACTTTATGTCTGATGTAGATTGGAAGTATTATACAGATCATCAATTCATGACACAGTTAAATGAATCATTGAAACCAGAAGAAGTAAATCCAGATGATTATGAAGTGATTTATTACGCAGGCGGCCATGGTGTTGTATGGGACTTTGAAAAAGATAAAGGTCTCATTGAATTAGCTGAGAAAATTTATTCTAACGATGGCTATGTCACAGCTGTTTGTCATGGTCCAGCAGGTTTATTAAACATTAAAGATAATGGCCAAAACTTAATTAAAGGTAAGAAAGTCGCAGGCTTCTCTAACAGTGAAGAATCACAAATGGGTGTTACAGATAACTTACCTTATTTATTAGAAGATGCCTTAATTGATAAAGGCGCAAGCTATGAGAAAGGTGACGACTGGTCAAACTTTGTAGTCTCAGACGGTCGATTAATCACAGGTCAAAACCCTCAATCAGCCCAACAAGTTGCGTTAGATACGCTGAAAGCTTTAGGAAAATAAAAATGAATGAAGACTGTCCGTTATTAAGGACGTCTAAATTAAGATAAACAAAACCCTCTGAGTATGAAGTTTATGCTCAGAGGGTTGCTTAATACTATGAGATTAACCACTTTGGATTAATCTATTTTATTGAGTTCGTTGATGACATGTTTCATATCATCATGAATGACTAAATCTGCGTCACTGTCATAAGGTGTCACATCTTTATTAATGATGACAAGATTTTCACCTTCAAAGTTTGAGATTAAACCAGAGGCAGGTTGTACAACGAGTGATGAACCTAAGACAACGAGTGTATCGGCTTGTTTGATTTTGCTGATGGCGCTCATAATTGTCATTTGGTCTAACATTTCGCCATATAAGACGATATCTGGTCTGATTGGACTGCCGTCTTGTTCACTGTTACGTAAATGATGGTCGATGACGTAAGGTTTTGAATACTCATCGTTAGGGTTGTTGATGCTGTAGAAGCGGTTTAAAGTACCGTGTAGCTCATCTACATTTTCACTGCCTGCATCTGAATGCAAACCATCAATATTTTGTGTGATAACACCGAGTGAACGATTTTCTTTTTCTAACTGTGCAATCCATTCATGCACATTATTCGGTTTTTTATCCGCAAATAATAAATACTCATGACAGAAGTCCATAAAGCCTACAGGATTATCTTGTAAGTAGTCATGACTTAATAAATATTCCGGAGATAAACCTTTTTCTGCGACAGCTTCATATAAACCGCCGACAGAACGGAAATCTGGAATACCGCTCGCAACAGAAATACCTGCACCTGTGAAAAAGACGATTTTATTCGAACTGTCAATAATCTCTTTTAATTGCTCAATTTTAGCATTCACACTGATCACTCCATTAATTATTCAATACATCTCGTGTATTGATCTACTCATATTAATTCTAAGATTAAGGGGATGTTTAAGCAAGTTAGATAGAAAAGGGTAAAGTTCAAATTTATATAATTAGTATGATGTAAGGATGGGAAAATTATAATAACAAAAAATAAAAAATGGAGGTGCGATATGAGCAATAAATATTGGATTATACCGTGTAATGTAAAATCATATGATGTAATTGGTGCATTTAATAAGTTAGAGGTTGTAGATTGGAAACAAAGTAACAATATGAAGTCAGCACGACCAGGAGATAAAGTATTTATATACGTAAGCAAACCATATTCAGGGATTATGTATATGTGTGTGATTAATAATGTAAATAAATCAACTGAGTCCATGGAAGATAAAGAGTTTATGATTCATACTGAAAACTATGTCAATTATGGAAATTACATGGAATTAAAATTATTAAAAAGTAAAATACAAACTCCTATAACATTGAAAGAACTTCAAGGTTATGGATTAAAAGGAAATGTTCAAGGACCGAGATCCTTAAAGGATGAATTGCTAGAATTTATTTTAGATAGTTTTGATGATGGACAAAATGTTATTTCTGAAGAAAATGAATTAGAAAATTTCTTGTATAAGGAAGGTAAACTCATAGAAAGCTATGGTACTAGATTTGAGAGGGATCAAGCTCTAAGAAGAAAAGCTATAGAAATTCATGGTACGACATGTAAAGTATGCGGGTTTAACTTTGAAGACTACTATGGAGAATTGGGTAAAGGATTTATTGAAGTGCATCATATTAAACCGATGTATATCAGTAGAAAAGAAGTTAATGTTAATCCACAAACCGATTTAGTACCACTATGTCCAAATTGTCATAGAATGATTCATAGAAAGAAAGATAGCCCTTTAGAAATCGATGAATTGAAACAATTAATCAACAAAGCTAGATAGATTATATAATGCAGGGTTATTTCTGTTGTTGATTCCTAACTATGTAGATTTGATTAAATAAATCAATTGATAGTTTCCTCTTTGAATGATAGGTGTAAACTAATATAATAATAACTGTATAGTGATGAGGAAAGGTGAAGTGAATGAAAAAAGAGAGATACCCTGATTTAAATCATAAAAATAAATTAAGCCATTCATTTAAGTTTTCAAGTGCTGTTGTATTGTTAAGTACGACATTATTAAGTTATAACTTAACGTCTGCACCTACTGTGGTTGCGGAAGATCAGACAGATGTCAAAGCTACAAAAAATTCTAATACTACAACACTCAAGTCGCGTATAGAAGCAGCAAAAAAAGAAATCGATCGTATTAAAACAATGAATGACAGTGACAAAACTAAATTCAAAACAGATATCAATAAGGCTGAGCGTGTATCACAAATAGACGCAATCTTAAAAGATGTGAAAGAGAAAGAAGCACAACTTAAAGAAGAGAAAGCAACTTCTGATTTAGAGAAAGACAATAAAACACAATCCAATACATCTACTCAAAATGATGAACAATCAGCTTCACTATTAAAAGAAGACGCAAATCGTTCTGAGGCACAACCTGAACCTAATACTACTCAAGGAACGGAAGATACTGCTGTGTCAGATCGATTAGAAAAGGTGCGTGAAGATTTAAACCAAGCTTCACAACAAGCACAATCAAGTGATTCAAACCCTTCATCACAAGTGGCAGATGCGCAATTAAATCAGGAAAAAGCCAATCAAAGTATTGATGCATTTATCTCAGATTTAGAAGCACTTTCTCATAAAGTTGATAACGGGAAACTAAATGATGGTGAAGCGGACCGTTCTGACAATGAGGAAACTAAAGCGAACGAAGAGAATACACAAGCTTCACAAGCATTGAGTACGCTTAGACAAGATATTGACCGTGTGACGACTGCACGAGAAACAACGAAACAAGATTTAGACCAATATGTCCAAAATAAAGAAGCGAATCTGCAAACGTTAGAAAATAGATTAGCTGAACGCAGCGAAATTTCACAAGATAAAGCACAGCAGTTAAAAAATGAAATTGAGAAAACAAAAAGCAGTCTGAAACAACAAGATGCGATTATCTCAGATCATTTAAAATCAGCGTCTGACAAAAAACAAGCTGTTAAAGATATTATCGGCAGCACTGTAGATGAACAAAGTGCACAACAACTTATTGACCGCATTGATACAAAAGGTAAAACAGATGCGCAAATTGCGAGCCAAGTGTTGAGTCAATTAGACGGACTCGGTTCATTCACAAGTGACAGCTTGCTTCAATCTATGTTTGATAAAGCGGATGATAAAGAAGCATTAATTCAAACACTGTTATCGACGAAATTTGATAAGAATGAAGCGAGAGATATGGCACGTCAAATTATGGCGAAACGTCCAGATAGTGCTGAACTCGTTCAACTATTAAAACAACGCTACGGTTCAGATGTTTCAGCGGATGAGATTATCGGCAACGTGATTGACCAAGCACATAATAAACGCCAAGCGATTGAAACGATTTTAGCCACAAAATTCAATGATGCGAAAGCACGTGCATTGGCGAATGTGATTGCGAAAAAAGACGATGCGAAAGCTGAATTGTTAAGTGTCCTCAAATCGGGACTTGATCAACCGCTTAACGATTTACTTCAAGCGGACCGTGATATCACGCGATTAAAATCAGATATCCGTCATATCTTTGATCCGTTAAAAGACACGCCAAGCTTGCTAGGTAAGTCTAACGGTAGTCTACTAGATAAAGGCTTACTAGGTGGTAAATCTGGTTTATTCGGTGGACCGAGTCTATTAGACAAGTTAGCGAATGGTGGCAGCGTATTAGATGGTATTCCTGATATTCCGAATCCATCACAAGGTCGCGCGCTATCATTAGGCAGTTCATCTGATGATTTCTTAAGTGGGCTATTTGATGACGAAGGTAACTTTGATTTACCAGCCACAGGTGAAATAGCGAAGAAATCTGCTTTACCATTAGGTGTTGCGTTAATTATCATTGGCGGCGGTCTTACATGGTTTGTGAAACGTCGTAAAGCGAAACAATCTTAATCAATTATAATCGAGTTAAAACAAATACGCTCCATTCAAAACCAGTTTTTGGTCCTTTGAATGGAGCGTTACTTTTGTATTATTTATCTTGTCCTTCAATATAACTTAATTCTGAAGCATCCTCTGCGTCGATTGTTCTATACGAAATCACACCTAAACCTTGAACGTTAGATTCAGAAATCACAATCGAACCATCACTGTTTACTTTTTCTACGAAAGCAACATGACCATAGATACTGTCTGCACCTTGTTGGCCAGCCTCAAAGACTACTGCAGTATGTGCTTTAGGTGTAGAAGAGACGTGGTAACCTTTACGTTCTGCACGGTTATTCCAATTACGTGCGTCACCTAAATCACCGCTGATTGTTTTGTTGAATTGCGGCATACGATTATAGACATACCATGTACATTGACCGTGTGGATAAGGCATATTGTCTGTAGTTTCCGCAAACGGTTTGAAGTCGCCTTCATGATCTTCATCGCTTGGTTGATAGTCTGCAAGGTCTGGCATTGTTTTCTTATCAAAGCGCGTTAAATCATAATGCTTGATCAAACTATTTAATTTATCTGCGTAGCGTGTATCTGTCGCATACGTACGTGATAAATGTCTTGTCGCATCACGATACGTGGCTGCTTCACTTTTCCAAGTCGGTTGATAAATTGTTGGATTGCCGTCGATGCCGTTTTTGATTAAGTCTGCATAATCTTCAAGCGATTCTTTTTCACTTGGGTAACTGCGGAAGGCGGCTGAAATTTGATACATACTGCTTCCACTGTCTTCTAATGTATTGAAGTTTGCGGAATGCCCTTTATAAGCCCCTTTAATTCCGAACAAGTTATAATGCGGTGCACGCGCTAATGTACTGTTGCCTGAATCAGATTCTAAAATTGCTTGCGCAATCATCACAGAGGCATAGATATCTTCATCTTGGCCGACGTCATGGGCATCTTTCGCAATCGTTTTAATAAAGTCTCGTGTGTCTTTATTTTCAGTTACTGCGATGTCACCAGATTCACTGTTATCGCTTGAGAGATTTGGTAATAATTCAAATGTCGCAGTTGTTCTGATATCTGAACGGTTTAGACCATCTTCAAAAGATTGTGCTGGTTTTTTCTTATTTTCCAATTGTGCTTTTGAAGGTAATTGTGGGTTAGAAGCATTGCTTGTGTCGTTCTGATTCGATTTTTGTTTAGATGCATCTTCAGATGATTGATTTGAATTGTTGTCATTTTGTTTTTGTGCGTCATAATCTGCTTTATTTTGTTTCGCGTCTTCACTGTATTGATCCAAAATAGATTCTAAGACACGGTCATCTGCCTTAGAAGATGTGTCATTTGTATCCTCTTTAGATTCTGTTTGTGTTGAATCAGCTGTGTTTTGATTATCAGCTGTATCTTCATTGTTTGAATTTGTTTCTGTTTCTTTAGGTTGTGTCGTTTGATTAGCGTCATCAGCTTGTTTTGGTTGTGCTGAGTCTTTGTTTTCTGTTGGTTGTTCAGTTTCTTCTTGATTATTGTTTGTGACATTGTTGCTGGCTTCATCTAGTTTATTAAAGATATCTTGGTCATCTTGAGAAGTTTCAGGTGTTGTATTTGAAGATGTGTCAGATGACTGTTCTTGGTTAGAAGGTGTATCTTCTTTAGGTGTTGTTTCGTTTGATGTAGTTGTACTGTCTTCTGATTGTTTGTCTGTTTCAATTGGTGTTTCTTCAGGCGGTGTTTTTGTTTGTGGCTGACCTTGATAATAGGTTTCATTTTTATTGTCTAAAGCTTGTTCATTGCTAGCATTAGAGTCGCTTGTCTCTTGATTGGTATCCGTAGTTTCAGAACGGTTTGAATAACTTGGGAAGAGACGGTTGAATAGGCTTTCGAAGCGGCTAGATGAATCTCGCTTCGGTGTAGATTTGAAGAAGTCTAATGTATGTGCGTCATAATCTGATTCAACCTCATTTCGTGTTGTGTTATCTGAAGGTGTTGAAGATGTATCTTTTGATTGTGTATTTGTTTCAGACTCTGACTCAACGTCATCTTTCTCATCTGATTTTAGAGATGTGTCTGAATCAGATGATTGCGTTTTGGATGCTTTATGTGGTTTAGATGTTTCTTTTTGATTTTCTTGTGTGTCCTGTTTAGTGTTTGAGGCACGGTCTGAAGATGATGCATCAGACTGTGAAGGTGCCGTGACTTTATCTGTTGTTTCTGCTTGTACATCACTTAAAGGGAAGGATGGAACTAACAATGAAGTAGAAAGCATACAGACCAATAGTTTTTGTTTCTTCATGGAAATACCTCTCTTAAAATATATTAGTTTACTGTGTACAAACGGATGTTTGACTTGGTACACTAAAAGCAGTATTATGACTAGTTGTTAACTTTTAAAGAGTGACCCTACTAATGAGGCCATTATATCAATTTATTCAAGAGAAACAAACAGTAATTTGAAATTAATGTGAAACCAAAATAGATATAAAAATTTTAGAGGTGTACAAATGAAGAACGCGATACAGCTGTTCCTGATGGATTTAAAGAAAATTATCAAGCACCCGTCCGTTTTAGTGATTTTAGGCGGAATAGCGATATTGCCGTCCTTTTACGCATGGTTCAACTTAGATGCGACTTGGGATCCTTACGGTAATACCAAAAATATTAAAATCGCAGTTGTCAATGAAGATAATGGCGATAAAGTCCGAGGCAAACAAATCAATGTCGGGGACACTATTGTCGATAACTTGAAAAAAGATGACCACTTTGACTGGGAGTTTGTCAGTCGGAAAAAAGCAGACCATGATTTGAAAATGGGTAAATATTACGCCGCAATGTACATACCAGACAAGTTTACACATGAAATTACTGGCACACTGAGAAAAGACCCGCAACAAGCGAACGTTGAATACAAAGTGAACCAGAAATTAAACGCGATTGCGCCGAAAATGACAGATGCAGGAACGAGTGCAATTGTTCAAAAAGCGAATGAACAGTTTAATGAAACAGTGACAAAAGCATTGTTAGATGAAGCCAATCGTTTAGGTGTGAAACTTGAGGAAGAAATACCAACGATTAATAAAATTCAAAAAGCAGTGAAGACTGCGAATGATTCAGTACCGAAAATTAATGAATTTGCGAAAAAGATTCTGTATCTTGACCAAAACCAAGATCAATTAGATGAATACGCAGATAAATTCCGAGGTTTAAATCAATATAAAGGAGATATCTTAGACGCGCAGGATAAATTAAACGCAGTGAATTCAGCCATTCCAGCATTGAATGAACGTGCAAAGTTAATCTTAGCGTTAAATGAATATTTACCGAATATAGAGCGTGCCTTAGATGTTGCTTCAAATGATGTACCGCAAGCTTTCCCACGTATTAATCGTGGTGTAGACATTGCTAGTAATGGTGTTACAGCTGGCAAACAAGGTTTAAATGAAGCACAAGGTTACTTATCAGCGGTAAAACAACGTGTAGGCAGTTACCAACAAGTGATTGATAATGCACAAGAAGTCGATCAAAATGTGCAAAATGAATTAAACGAAAGAGCACAAACTGCACCGCAAAGTACAACAAATAATGGACGTTTCTCTGGAATACGTACTTCACAAATGAGTACTAATGGTGAGGATTCAAATAACACGGATACGATTAATCCAAATGATGCGAATGCGATGGAGTCTTCATTATCAAAAGCACTCTTATCACTTTCTCAACAAACAGAACAACAATCAGAAGCGAGCCAACAAGATTTAGCAGCGCTAGAAGAAGTAACTTATGGTATTTTAGCGTCTGACAAACCTCAAGAATTTGAAAGTACGTTAGATAACTTGATTGAACGTCTGCAAGTGACAAGCAAGACCAACCAACAACTGATTGATATCTTGTCTGAACTAGAAAATCGTGAACATGTTGACTTATCTAAAGAAATTCAAACCCTAGAAGCAGCAAATAACAGAGTCAATCATGTGATTAAGCTCCAAAATCAATTGAGAGATGCCTTGAAACAAGGTAGTTCTGGTAAAGCTGAAGCAGTAAAATTATTAAAAGAAATTCCGAATGTTAATGATGCATTAAGTGATTTAAGAAACTATATTAAATCAGACTTGAATCAACGCTTAATCAATGTGTCACAAGACATTATGGCTGTCTTGAATACAGGAGAAGCAAAACTTTCTACCGTTCAATCTAAGCTGAATACGATTCAACAAGTGATTGATGAAGGCCAATCTATTTTAAATGTCGCAGGTGATCGTATTGAGACAATCCAAAGTGTCTTACCGCAATTAGAACAACGTTACTTAAATGCGGTAGCGACTGCACAACGTTATTATCCGCAGTTTAAGCAAGGTGTGGAACGTGCTGCATCATTCGTGAGAAATGACTTGCCTGGTCTAGAACAACAACTTGCGGACACTACCGCAACTGTTAATGCGAATCTGCCGACACTGTTTGATCGTTATGACCGTATTGTGCAATTGTTAGATGAAAATCAACCACAAGCGAAAGAAGATTTGCATAAGTTAGCTGAATTTATCAGAAACGACTTGCCGGATCTTGAGAAAGATTTAGCGAAAGCTAATAAGCTCTTTGATGAAGTGGAAGATGATGACGCAGTAGATAAGTTAGTGGATTTACTGAAAAATGACTTGAAGAAGCAAGCAGATGTCATTGCGAATCCGATTAAGATTCATGAAAAAGATATCTTCCCAGTCAAAGACTACGGTTCAGCAAGTACACCATTCTACACAGCATTGTCTATTTGGGTTGGTGCGTTATTGATGGTGAGCTTATTGACGACAGATAATAAGCATGTTGCGGACTTGCCGGGTATTACTACTAGAGAAACTTACTTAGGAAAACTTGGTCTGTTTTATATTATCGGTATTCTTCAATCGTTGATTGTCTCTATTGGAGATATTGTGATTTTGAAAGCCCAAGTTGAACATGTCGCATGGTTTATCGGGTTATCTGTGATTATTTCACTCGTCTTTGTGACGATTGTTTATACACTGGTATCATTACTTGGAAACCCTGGTAAAGCCTTAGCGATTATCTTGTTAGTCCTACAAATCGCAGGTGGGGGCGGTACGTTCCCAATTGAGGTCACACCGCATTTCTTCCAAGCGATTCATCCATACTTGCCGTTTGCGTATGCGATTGATGTGATGAGAGAAGCGGTCGGTGGCTTTGTGCCTGAAATTTTAACCAAAAAACTAGTGATTCTTCTGATTTTCGGCATCGCATTCTTTATTATCGGTATTATCTTTAAACCAATCACAGATCCGATTATGAGAAAAGTGTCAGAGAAAGCAGAAGAAAGTGATGTCTTAGAATAAGATAAAACAACATACACACAGTAAATAGGAGACTTGAAGTCAGCTTTGATTTCAGGTCTCTTTTTATACTTTTGTTTATCTTAAAGAACGCAACACTTTATATGAATTAACAAATTATTTACTTAAAATTAATTTGAGATATTCAATTGGTTGTGGGTATAATGACCCTAACAAATAAAGGGGAGGCATACGATGGAGAATCAATCGAATCAAATTATTGAAAGCTATAAACAATTTTGGATTCGCTTTTTAGATGTGAAGGGACGTTCAGATCGAGCGGATTATTGGCATCCATTTTGGATTAACTTTTTAATTTCAACTGTGTTAGGGGCACTTTCAGGAGGTTTATTAAGTAGTATCTTTGGCATTGCGATTATCATCCCATCTTTCACTGTGATGGTTAGACGTTTACACGATACAAACCGTACAATGTTATTTGCGATTATTTCATATATCAGCGGTTTTATCGCTTCAGTTGGAACACTTGTTTTCTTCTTTGGCGTTGTCTTGGCAGCGAATGCGAGCGAAGGTTGGGTACTAGGTGCCACAGCATTCGCAGGTGTCTTCGGTATTGTGGTTGCTGGTTTAGTTACACTTTATATCATCTACTTATTGGTACTGCCAGGGGACAAAGCACCGAATAATTACGGTGATGGCGGCAGTAGTAAAGCTGTTTCAAACAACCCATTAGCGCAAGATGCAGAAGTTGAATAACAAACGATTAATTTGAATATATTTATTGAACAAAAACTAAGAAGCTCTGAAGGATATCAGTAATTAGATTTCCTTCAGAGCTTCTATCTATTTTTAATCAAGTGTTATTTAAATTAGTTGTGTTTTAAGATTATGATTAATGGCGTAAATCAATAACCATACGGCCGTTGATTTTACCTTCTTCCATTTCTTTGAAGATATCTTGAACATCTTCCATTGGACGTAATTGTGTTTTTGGTACGACTAGACCTTCAGCACCAAATTGGAAAGCTTCTTTTAAGTCTTCACGTGTACCTACGAGTGAACCTACAACACGAATACCGTCTAATACCAAACGTGGAATTGATAAGTCCATTGATTCTGTTGGTAAGCCGACTGCGACTACAGTACCGCCAGCACGTACAGATTCAACAGCTGCGTTGAAGGCTTGTTTAGCAACCGCTGTAACAACTGCCGCATGTGCACCGTCTACATGTTCTTGAATGTATTTTGCGACATCCACTTCTTTAGGGTTTAAAGTGACATCTGCATCGTATTGTTTCGCAAATTCAAGTTGACTGTCATTGATATCGACTGCGATAACTTTAGCGTTAAATACTTTTTTCGCATATTGTAAAGCTAGGTTTCCAAGTCCACCTAAACCGAATAAAACAAGCCATTCACCAGCGCGTACGCCTGATTCTTTAATCGCTTTGTATGTTGTGACACCTGCACATGTGATACTGCTGGCAGCTTCTGATGATAAACCATCTGGAACTTTAACAGAATAGTCTGCAGTAACGATACATTCTTGTGCCATACCGCCATCTACAGAATAACCAGCGTTTTTAACTTCACGACATAGTGTTTCACGACCTGTAGTACAATATTCACAGTGGCCGCATCCTTCAAAGAACCATGCCACACTTGCACGATCTCCTACTTTTAAGCTTGTAACACCTTCAGCGACTTCTTTTACAATACCAATACCTTCATGACCTAAAATAGTGCCAGTCACATCGCCGAAATCAGCATGGGCAACATGTAAGTCTGTATGACACACACCACAACATTCCATGTCTAATAATGCTTCACCGTATTTCAAAGGGCGTAATGTTCTCTCAGTAACTTGGGGTTGATGATCTTTACCTACTACAATTGCTTTCATTTAGAAAACCTCCTTACTTAATCAATACTATTATATTAATATTGAGAGCAATAAGGTTATCGTAAATAAGGCTAATTTAGTAACTTTTATATAAGTATTTAAACATTAAAGATAATGTTCTGAGACATATCTACTAAGCATGTTAGCCATAATATTTGAAGATCTCAGTAATATTAAATGTAAGGCATCATCTAAGCTGATAATATCTCCTTCTCTAATGTCGTTGAGGTTATCTTCAGCCATATCTTCAGCCTTAACAGTTAAATTTTTATTTAAATCCAGTGGATAATCTAAAGCGGTCAACAACGTCAATAGCTTAGTTAGACTTGCGGGATTATTGCGCGCATTACCGTTTTTAGAAATAAGAATTTCTGGTTTGAAACGTGTGAATAAATAAGGATTACATGATGGGTATTTTAAAACTGTATAAGCTGTTGTATCTACACCATCTAGAGAACCTTTATTTAAAAGATAATCAATAAGTAACTTAGCTTGATGGAATCGATTACCTCTCGCTTTAAGCAAGGTTACGATATAGACAGTCTCACCATCATAGATTAAAAGACATAGGTTTTTTATAAAGCCCACAGTTCCAGTTTTGCCGCCTAAAATATCGTAATATTGATTCAGTTTTTCATTATCTACTCTTGTTGTGAGATCCATACGTCTTGCATTAGGACCCTTAACCCAGAATGAATAATGCTTCTTCTTCCAAATTCTCACAATATCCACATTCGCACTCGCATGTAGTGTTAACAATGACAGATCATAACTCGTTGATAGTTGATACTTTTCCGTTAAACCCGTAGGATTTTTAAACATAGAACGAGACATACCAATACTAGCTGCTTTTTCATTCATCTTCTCAACAAACATTTGAATTGTCTTTGGCTTTTCCACACTGATGCTCCTTTGTTGTAATTATCAATATATTACTATTGTATATCAATCAAAGGAGAATTAGTTGTGTATATAAAAGCTGTAGAAAATTTGTTACAAGTGATATTTAGTCAAAATAAGGACAGTCGTAAGTTAAATGATATTATGATTTTAAGGTCTTATCTTTGTAGATTGCATAACGTCTTACTAATTCAATTGTCATCATCCATACTACATGACCAAATAATTCAGATAGATGTTCGTCAAATGGTTGATCCCAAGGTGCTGGAACAGTTTGAATAACAGGCATAATCAATAAATGGAAAGCTACCCATATAAAGACGCCGAATAGAGCGCCATAACCTGCATAAACAATTGGATGTTTTTTAGCTAAATAAATATAAATTATTGCAATCACAATAGAGAAACTATAGTGAACGATAAAGCTGACCCACGGTAACATTTGTTTTGAAAATTGATAGGTTTGGTGTGTAAAATCTTGCGAAAATCCAAATTGTTGCAATAACTGTTGAGGTGGGTTAGTAGCATTTCTTTCTGGAGTACGAGGTGGAAACATGACTTCCCAACCTAATTTGACAATTCCTGATAATAATCCTGCAATGACCGCAGTGTAGATAAATTGAAATGTAGAACTTGTTTTTTCTTGATGCATAAAATTCTCCTCCTTAACAATAATCTTATATTAGCATGTTAAGGTTGTGTATAATATAACAAATTCAAGAAAGTTGAAGATCAATTAGCAGGATAAGAAATTGTGCTTAATATAAAAGATAGGAATTTTTATTAAAGTGCTTTAAACTAAATATAATAAATAGGAGGTGGTTTCTATGATTGAAAGACAGATTAAATTAATACAACTTTTTATTAATAATGCAGAACAGTATCTTACGTCTGACGACATAGCCACTTTCTTGAATGTATCGAATCGTACCACGAGAAATGATATTAAAGCAGTGAATACAAACTTTATGAAAGATTTAATAGTAAGTGTAAAATCAAGAGGTTATCAAATCAGCACTAAGCAATATACTATTAAAGAAGTTGAAAAACGACTCGAAGAATATACTGATAAAGACCATAAAATACTAGTAACTTTAGGTTATCAACTATTGATGAATGATACTCAATTAACATTACATCAATTAGAAAAAACGTATCATCTGACTAAGAAAGAAATACTTGATTATATTGGACGTATTCATGCCTGGTGTGAAAAGTTTGATGTAGCTATCAATGTTAAGCCCCGCAAAGGTATAGAAGTAGTAGGAAGTCAGACTAACCTAAACAATGCCACACTTCATTTAAATCAGCTTTCTACGCGTAATCATCGTGTAGAGTCACTTATATTAGACGAGTTGCCTAGAGCGCATGTAGATACAATCACACAAATTATAAAACGTAATCTCAATGACTTTGACATTAAAACTTCAGATATTCAAGTTGAACAGTTATTGATTCATTTGATTTTAATTATGAAGAGAAGCTTTACAGAGAATATTAACGGGGGGTTAAATGAAGAAGCATTATTAATTTCAAATAAGATTATTGAAGAAATAAACCTTAAGTTAGGCTACACTTTAAATTTACAAGTGACTAAACTGTTCTCATTTTTTATTAGCTATCACTTTAATAAGTTTGACTTAGGCGTGCAACAACTATTTATAGAAAGCTATATTAACCGAATGATTGAACGTATGGAAGAAAGAGTAGGCGTACACTTTACGCAAGACCAAGTGCTAAAAGAGAACCTCTATTCCCATTTTGGACGGACATATTTAAGAATTATGAAAGAAGTTTACCTTAACAATCCACTGACTAAAGAAATTAAAGCACTATATCCGTTCATTTTTAACGTACTTTATGATATTGGGCAACAAATGACAGAAGAAGCGGGTGTAGAATTAACTGAGGATGAGATTGCCTTTCTGACAATACATTTTCAATCTTCAATTGATCGTAATGAACAACATCATTTAAATGTGGTGATTGCCTGTTATTATGGAATTGGTATCTCTCAATTACTTGCTACAAAAGTTTCGAAGTTAAGTAATCATATTAAAGTTAAAGATACGATTAGATTGGAAGATATCGATCATTATGATTTCACAGGAATTGATATGCTAATCACAACTCATGATATTATTATTGATCAACTTACAGAAGATGTAGAGTTACTTCAGGTGTCACCGCTTTTAAGCGATGATGATAAGCATCAATTAGAAACATTTATGGCCAAAAAGTTAAAACCAGCTATGAAGTCAGATGAGTTTTCAGGTGTGAACTTTATAGTTGAAACAGAAAGTGAAAAAGCATTTAATACTGCTTCTATATTTGAAAAAGCGCAAGACACACTGAGTAATAATCATGCTGTATTAGAAGGGTATATCGAAAGTGCTTTAGAACGTGAGAGAATGTCTTCAACCTATATAGGAAATCAAGTTGCTATACCGCATGGCAACCCTGAGAAAGTATTAAAGTCTCATGTCATTGTTTTTAAAAGCACTAAAGGTTTCTATTGGAAAGAGCACCAAGTTAAATTAGCTTTCTTCTTAGCAACGACTAAACAAGATATTCAACTTACAAAACGTATAATTCAAACTATCGCACAACTGGATGAAAAAGCTATAGATGAGCTTATATATCTTGAAGCACAATCATTTAAAACTAAACTAATGAAAATGATTAAAGGATAATTGCCACTAGTAACGGTAATTATCTTTTTTTATGTCTTGGTGTTAGCGCTTACACTTTAACTAAGGAGCGTGATTCACATGAAAATATTAGCGATTACGTCTTGTCCGAATGGTATCGCACACACATATATGGCTCAAGAAAAATTAGAGCAAGCAGCTAAAGAGATGGGTGTAGATATCAAAGTTGAGACACAAGGCGGCGTAGGTGCAGAAAATGTATTAACAGCAAAAGAAATTAAAGAAGCAGACGGTATTATTATTGCGGCAGATAGACAAGTAGACTTATCACGTTTTAACGGTAAACGTTTAATTAACGAAAATGTCAGAGAAGGTATACATCATCCAAAAGAATTAATACAACGTATTATTGATAAAGATGCACGTATTTATCATCATGAAGGTGCTTCAGAAGATGACAGTTATGAAGAAGAAGAGAAGAAGAGCGGCGTACAAATGATTTACCAACACTTGATGAATGGTGTGTCCTTTATGGTGCCTTTCATCGTCGTTGGTGGATTATTGATTGCCATTGCCTTAACGCTTGGCGGTGAACCTTCAGCTAAAGGTTTAGTCATTCCAGATGATTCATTTTGGAAATCTATAGAGAAAATCGGAGCATTGTCATTTAGCTTTATGGTACCAATACTAGCAGGTTATATCGCTTATAGTATTGCTGATAAGCCAGGGCTCGTACCAGGTATGATTGGCGGTGCTATTGCAGCAGACGGAAGTTTCTATGGCAGTGAAGCTGGTGCAGGATTCCTAGGCGGTATCGTTGCTGGTTTTATCGCTGGTTATGTTGCGAAATGGATTAAAAACGTTAAAGTGCCTAAAGCTATGGCACCAATTATGACGATTATCATTATTCCAATTTTAGCTTCATTAGTAGTTGGATTAATATTTGTCTTTGTTATTGGTGCGCCAATTTCAGGCGTATTTACAGCATTAACTGGTTGGTTAAAAGGTATGCAAGGCGCGAACATTGTTGTTCTCGCACTCATTATTGGTGCCATGATTGCATTTGATATGGGTGGTCCAGTCAACAAAGTAGCATTCTTATTCGGTTCAGCATTAATTGCTGAAGGTAACTATGCAGTAATGGGTATGGTAGCGGTTGCGGTATGTACGCCTCCAATAGGTTTAGGGTTAGCGACATTTATTCAAAAACGTAAATTTAATAACTCAGAACAAGAGATGGGTAAAGCGTCATTCACAATGGGGCTATTCGGTATTACTGAAGGCGCGATTCCATTCGCTGCACAAGATCCGCTTCGTATCATTCCAGCAAATATGATTGGGGCTATGGTGGCAGCAGCTATCGCAGCTTTAGGTGGCGTAGGAGACAGAGTAGCTCACGGCGGTCCTATTGTTGCAGTATTGGGTGGCATTGAGCACGTGTTGTGGTTCTTCATTGCAGTTATTGTCGGTAGTTTAATCACTACAGCAACAGTTTTATTATTCAAGAAAAATGCACCGACTGCTGTACTTGAAGGAGAAGGTGTAACAACAGAACTTTCTGATAAACAAGATCCGCAAACAAATATAACTCAAACACAAACAGAACCGGTATACGCAGACACAAATACAAACGAAACACAAGAAACAAAAGAAGGTACTGTTTTCCATAAAAGCCTAATCGAATTAACTAACAGTGAAATGAAACGTGATGATGTGATTGATCGACTCATCACAGAACTAAAAAACCAAAACTATGTTGAAGACTTTGCTCAAGTAAAATCCTCTGTATTAAAACGTGAATCTGAATCTACGACAGCTATCGGTATGAACGTAGCCATCCCACATGCGAAATCAGATGCAGTCAAACAACCTGTAGTTGCAGTATTACAAAATAAAAACGGTATTGAGTGGGAAAGTTTAGATGGCTCATTACCTAAGATCGTGTTCTTAATTGTCGTACCTAACAACAGTAATGATACACATCTAAAATTATTACAACGATTATCTAAGACTCTTATGGACGATGAAACACGTGAAAAATTAATCACTGCAGAAGACAAAGAGACAATTTACGACATACTAAAAGCAATATAAAGGATGATAACGTATGGTATTATTTCTAAAACCAGTATTTCAAGAACGTATTTGGGGAGGCACAGCATTAAAACAATTTAATTACGACATCCCAAATGATTTAACAGGTGAATGTTGGGCAATTTCAGCCCTGCCACACGGCTCAAATGTGATTGAGAATGGTGAGCATCAAGGTAAAACGTTAGAACAAGTGTGGAATGAAGATAGAGCATTGTTTGGAAATGACCAAAAAGACGAGTTTCCACTTTTAACAAAAATTTTAGATGCGAATGATAAATTATCTGTTCAAGTTCATCCAGATGATGTATACGCGAAAGCATATGAAGG
>NZ_KV820902.1:61018-186096 GCF_001815505.1 Staphylococcus sp. HMSC072B07
AGATGATGTATACGCGAAAGCATATGAAGGCGGCTATGGTAAGACTGAGTGCTGGTATATTTTAGACGCTAAAGAAGATGCAGAAATTATATATGGTGTTAATGTAGATAATCAAGAAGATTTAGAGCGTATGATAGATAATAAAGAATTCGAAGGTTTATTCCATAAAGAAAAAGTAAAACCTGGTGATTTCTATTATGTACCAGCAGGTACTGTTCATGCGATTGGCGCAGGGATATTAATTTTAGAAACACAACAATCATCGGATACAACGTATCGTATTTATGACTATGACCGTAAAGATAAGCATGGTAATACACGTGAATTACATCTTGAACAAAGTAAGGCAGTCATCGATGTAAACCAAACAAATCCTAATACAAAACCAATTCACGAAACACGCGATGGGCAAGCATTTACACAATTTGTATCAAATGAATTCTTCACTGTAGAGAAATGGGATATTCAGGGTGAATTGATTTTCAAAAAGCCGTATGAGTATTGTTTGATCTCTGTGATTGAAGGAAGCGGAGAAGTAATTGTAGATGGCCAATCAAACACTATAGACAAAGGTACACATTTTGTCATAACTTCAGAAGATTTAGATATCACATTCAAAGGTGATATGAGTATTATAGTAAGTCATTCATAAATATTTGTATGAACTAATGAAGAGTTGAGACAGTTTTGGCTGTTTCAGCTCTTTTTTTACTTTGCGAGAAAAAATATTACATTTAAAAATTATAAAAGTAATTTATAGATAAATATGGCATGATATCCAAGGGTAAAGAACCTAGCATGAAATAGAGAGAAGCATGTGAAGCCGCCTCGAGCCTTAAATGGAGTTATCGGGGAGGTGATAGTATGGATATTACGCTAATAGAAATTCATTTGAATTTTGAAAATGTATGTTCCGTCGTTTTAGTGACTTTTTTGCTAAAAGGAGCTATCAATAAGATGGAAAAAATAACTTCTGTACTAACGGACAATTAAGTACAGAAGTTAACTAACCATTTAGGTTCGTTAGAGTTTCACAAGATCCATTGTGAGCCTTTATTAAAAGCTAAGTAAGTGACAGCTTACTTAGCTCTTTATATCGCATTTATATAATATAACAGTATCACAATACAAGTCGATAAAAATATAAAATAATTTTTACATATTAATATGGGCGTCAGTTTGAACATATGGTTAAAATAGCTTCGAAGTGGTAAAACTCAATGCGTTAAGTTTCTTTATTGAATCTTAAGTTGATAAAATTGGGATGTAACATTTTTGGAATACTGAATAATTTTTTGTTTGTGAAGGTAAGAGAGATGGAGGAATGGAAATGAGCAAAAAATTTATTAACGCATCAATCTATAAACATGATGATGCCTCTGAAATCTTAGTAGAGAACGGCAAGTTTGTGGCGTTCGGTAATGATTTAGGCGATGCTGATGAAGTCATCGATTTACAAGGGCGTTTAGTGCTACCACCTTATGTAGATTCACACTTGCATTTAGATTACTACTTTACAGGACAAGATCCTAAAATCAAAAACGAATCAGGTACGCTATTTGAAGCGATTGATTTATGGAATGATTATAAAAAAGGTACGACAAAAGAAGAAATGAAAGCACGTATGCGTAAAGCAGTCAATGATGTCGCAAGTTACGGAACACAATATATCCGTGCACAAACAGACTGTACAGACCCTAACTTAACAGGGATTAAAGCGGCAATTGAAGTCAGAGACGAATTGAAAGACAATATCACGATTCAAGTGGTCGCATTCCCACAAAATGGTATGTATTCATTCGAAGAAGACGGTAAAACAGGTCGCGACTTAGTAGAAGAAGCATTGAAACTAGGTGCTGACTGTGTCGGAGGTATTCCACATAACGAATGGAGTCCTGAAGACGGTGCAGAATCAGTGAAAGAAATCGTACGTCTTGCGATTAAATATGACAAATTGATTGATGTACACTGTGATGAAACAGATGATGCAGAAGCACGTTATCTTGAACAATTGAACGCAGAAGCAATGAAACAAGGCTATGGCCCTTATACGACAGCTTCTCACACTTGTTCATTCGGTTCAGCAGATGATGCGTATGCATTCCGTATGATGGGCTTATTCCGTCAATCTGGCTTGAACTTTGTTTCATGCCCAACAGAGAACTTATTCTTACAAGGACGTCAAGATACGTATCCTAAACGCCGTGGTTTAACACGCGTAAAAGAATTTGTAGATAACGACATTAACGTCGCATTTGGTCAAGACTCTATCGTAGACCTATGGTATCCAGCAGGTTCAGGTAACTTGATGAATATTTTAGATAACGGTCTGCATGCGACACAATTAATGCGTGAACAAGACTTCCCACGCAACTTTGATTTAATCACTTACAACGGTGCACAATTAATGCGCATTGAAGATGAATACGGTTTAGATGAAGGTAAACCTGCTAACTTTATCGTAGTAGATGCGCCAACAGTATTTGAAGCACAAAGACGTCGCTCAGACTGCCTAGCGTCTGTACGTCATGGTGAATACTTGTTCAAGAAAGCATTACCTAAATATGAAACAGAACTAGATGTTACACGTAAAACAAAATAGATTCGAAAAAATGAGCGGAACCTGTGAGATTCCGCTCATTTTTACATATAGAATGATTATTTATGTCGTTTCACAATAATATAGATGATTGCAGTCAGTAATATGACACCGCCAATCATGACAAGCGCACCTAAAATCAAAGTACCCCAGTGCGTTACTGGCTCAACTTCAACAGAAGGTGCATGATAACCTTTAAGGAATTTTCTAGGATAGTCTACTTTTAATTGTTCATCTTCAATAATTTTCAAGTCATATTTAGCTTTGTCTTTAGGCACCAGATCATATAAATCTTTTTTTACTTCATACGTCTTACCATCAATTTCATGTTCACCTTTAGAGATAACTTTACGGTATTCATAGTTTTTGAAAGCTTCTTCCGTTAAAGCATTCGCAAGCTTTTGGCGTGCATGTTTCGCAGCTTCATTAGGATAAGGTTGTACATTCATAACGACTGTGTTGATACGTAGTTCTTTTTGTTTGGCTGTTAATACTAAATTGTAGCCATTTTCACTCGTACCTGTTTTTAGACCGTCAGCATTTACAATTTTTAATGCATCTGGACCATGCGGTAACGATAAGTTTGTATTTTTTAGTGTTTTACCATACTGTTTGTCGGTTTCTAACTTTGAGTAATTGAGTACCTCAGGATACTGTTTCAAGATTGCTTGAGAAAGTATTGCCATGTCTTGTGCTGTACTTTGAGAAGTTGTTTCACTTTTATAAGCCTTTGGGATAAATTGATGAATCAATTGGTTATTCGCACCACTTGGATTAGTAAAATGTGTATGATGCATCCCTAATTGTTTCGCTTTGTGGTTCATGCGGTCTGTGAATTTAGAAATATCACCATCCACATGGTGTGCAAGTACTAATGTCGCAGCGTTACTAGACTCTAACATGGCTTGTTTCAACAATTGGTCTACAGTATAGGTTTGTTTAGTTTTTAAAGGAAATGTCGTCAAATTCGGGAGTTGAGACATTTGTTCATAAGTCGGTGTGATTTTAACTTTATCTGACAGGTGAGCGTCACCTTGTTTGATGTCTTCTAATATTAAGTATATGGTCATCAACTTTGTGGTAGAAGCAGGGTCGATGTTACGTGTGCCGTGATAATCATACAAAATTTGTCCCTGTTCGGTAGTCACATAGGCACTTTTAGGATCAAACTGTTTTTGAATCGTTTGATGGTTTTCTTTCGCAACGTCTATTGGCGTCTGTTCAGCGTGAGCGGTAGGTGCAATCAGTATATTCATTAAGAACATAACTGACACAATGATGCTTATAACTCTTTTCACAATGTATGGCCATCCTTTTATAAGATAATATACTCTTACGTTACTATAAGAGAATACTGTATTCAACAAGATTTAAATAAGATTTATTAATAAAGCATAAACTTAATAAAACTACACTTCTAACTCTTTTATAAACAAGTCAAGAAGTGTAGTTAATATGATGATTAACCTAAAGTATAGAACGGATTATCCGAAACATTCGGACCGCCTTTTAAAATCGCACGGTTTAATTCAATGACTTCACCATTATGGTTTAACGTAAATTCACCTTTAATAATAATTTGGTTATCTTTGCCGATTGAGATTTCTGTGTGTTCGTGATGTTCATTTGGTTTACCGTCTTTACGATGATATTCCAACGCACCGCTTGGACAACGTTCTACGACTTCTGCGATTTGATCAGCTGTCGCATTCGCAGGGTCAATCCAAGGGCGTTTCTTTGTATCAAAAACTTGTGGTAATCCTTTCACACATTCAGCTGCATGGATACAACGCGCAGGTTCAAAAGAGACATCAATTGTTTCACTAGTATAAGTCTTTCTCATTTTATCACTCCTCATATTATGCCAAATACTTAAGTTCAATATAGCACACAAATAAGTTGTTTAAAATTAATATAACTCGTTATACTATTAATAATAACAATCAGTATTGTAAGATAAGTTAATATTCTTGCTTTTAAGAGGTGCACAAGGTAATATCGAATTAATAAAAAGAGGGAAGTGATTTCAATGACAGAAGTAAAACACGGACACAATAAATTTTATGTAGGCCAAGATGAAAATAACTATCAAGCACAGATGACATATGTCCCAACAGGTCCAGACTTATTTATTATTGATCATACAGAAGTATCAGAAGCATTACGCGGCCAACGTGTAGGCTATGCGATGGTAGAAGCAGCAGTCAATTATGCGAGAGAAAATAATATGAAAATCGTTCCATTATGTCCATTTGCGAAAAGTGTCTTTGATAAAACACCAGAATATGCGGATGTATTAAAGAGCTAACACATTCTATACACACGACTTATGATAACAAGCAGACTTCTTCTTTAGAGAGGTCTGTTTTTTTGTCTTAATCATTGAATATAAAAAAATGAAAGCGTCGACATTTTGAGTAAACCAGTTTATGATATGGATGAGAATGATAAATGGGTTTACTAATTTATGTAAAGGACTGAACAACAATGAACAACAACTTAGTATTTAATACCTTAGTATTTCAAGCAAAAATTAACAGTGGTTTGAAGCAAGTTGAACTTTTTGATGATATTTTATCTTTAGGTTTCAACAAAATTGAACCTAGAAGAGAGTACTTCGTAGACATCGACAAAGAAATTCCTGAGATGCGCAAAGCAGCAGAAAGTAAAAACATTACGTTATTTTATAGCGTGCCCGACTATATATTTTTAGATGACGGTGAATTAAACCCTAAAATTTTCGAATATTTTGAAGAAGCTAAACGTCTTAATGTGGTTAATGTAAAGATGTCGATTGGAAATTATCGACATTTTAGTCAATTAAAACAACTGAATTTTATTAATGATCAACCATTTAACTTTACGGTTGAAAATGATCAAACACAACAGTCAGGAACGATTAATAAGATTAATCAATTCTTACAAGATGCTAAAAAAGCTAAATTAAATATAGGTTATACATTTGATTTGGGTAATTTCCGATATGTTCAAGAAAGTGAAGTTGATGCGGCTGACATACTAGGATCATATGTTACTTATATTCACTTGAAAAACCTAGCAGAACAAAATGGTAACTTTATCGTTACATCCTTAGATAAAGGTATTATTGATTGGAAATCAGTATTTGAAAAACTACCAACAGGGCTACCAATAGGTCTTGAATATCCTTCAAGCGATGTTAATGAAGTATTAAGAGACAAGCAGTCAATTGAAGTGTTAGAAAATGAAAGAAAGTAGCGATAGTTGCTGAAAAGTTTGCTTATGCAAGTATGAGTTCATCACAATCGCATTCTTTACATGCAAAACATCATTGATATTTCAAAAGACAAATAAAAGCTGAGACAAAGTATGCTTTAATACATGTCTCAGCTTTTCATTTATTTATTATAGCTTTTCAATATGTCCTTGAATGACGCTCGCATGTCCTGTGTGTGCAGTACCTTCTTTACGTTCAATATCTCGTTTTTCTAGACTATGGATTTTAACAGGAAGGTCTTCAAGATAACCTTTGATTTCATCTACTTCATAAAGCATGGCTTTGTTTGGTGGGCCACCTGTTTTATTTTCGAGTTGTTCTGTTGAATAAAGTTCAAAGTAACTATGACCTTCTGATTTTAAAGGTTTGATTAAGTTATTGAACATCCCGCGTTTACCTTCTGGAGGAACATGTCCGAAGATATTCACGCTATAATCATAGGCATTTTCTGCAGTTAAATCAGACGCAGTGATATCACCATAGTTCGCATCGACTGTAACACCTGCTTCTTCCGCAAGTTTTAATTCTTTCTCAATGCCGACTTTAGATAAATCATACGTTGTGACATCATAGCCTAATGTCGCAAGATAAACTGCGTTACGTCCTTCACCTTCAGCTAACATCAATACTTTCTTTGGTGTATCTACTTTTTCTAAAAAGACGCTTTTAACATATTGATTCGCTTCTTTACCATAAATATATGTGTCGTAATCAAATTTTTCATCCCAATGATTCATGGTGATGCCTCCTCTCTTTAACCTCAGTACTAGTCTAAAAAGATTAAAAGATTTAGGCAATCAAAACGAACTGAGTGTTCATTTATCTATCTCAGAAATAAAATTTATGAAAAGTTAAAGTTGTAGTCTGTGTTTTTTAATACCGAAATGGTTTAAAGTAACTTTTTTAGTTGTTTTTAATTATCTTTTTTCACATTAAAAAAGATAATACGAAAAATTTTGTTATATTTTTAATGTACCATGTTATAATTTATGAGGAATAGAGGTGAGGGATATGAGGAAGAACATCCTGTGGTTGTTTCCTGTAGTGATACTAGGATGGTTTTGGAAACGTCTCTTAAAACAACGCCATCAAGCATTTTCAGAAGTGGATATTGAAACACCTGAAGATGTAAAAGAGACGCAAGGGATGAATGATGAAGAAATTACGTTCGACATCTTATCACATCAAAAAAATGAATTAATCGTCGCAATTAAAAGCGACTTTATTACACATGCTGAACCTGCACAAACGATAAAATTCTATTACGGTCAAAAAGCCCTATGGCTGACACGTGCACCGGAATTAAGACGTACATACTATATGGATCACGGTATTTTCGAACTGATTGTTAATCAATCTATTACGATTAAACCAGTTAAAACAGGCTTCAAGTTTGTGAACGAAGCTTTACCTATCGCGTTAACAAGCGCAGGTCCTGACACAATTGAAGTTTCGAGTTCAACACCCATAGACAGTGTGTTTTTAATTAACGATCAAAATATGAAAGTACTAGATCTTAGAGATAACAAGATTAACTACACGTATATCCAAGATCGTTTGAAAAAAGAAAATTATAAAGTACATGTGATACAAGGGACGACGATGTATCCAGCTAAAATTGAATCTCCAGAAGTCGTGCATCATTACTTTATGGAATATGACTGGACGGATGAACAACTCTCGATTGATCGTATGTATTACGCAGTAGACCAAGTTTATATGACACAGTTAATGAACACAGAAGACATCAACCTGTCATTCTTCATCAAAGGCAGCTTTGATGAGACGGATAAAATCCGAGTAGGTTTAATTGATGTCGATTACGAAAACGCAGTTTACTTACCAACACAAGTGATGATGGGTAATAAAGTCACAGTTAAATTAGCTTTAGATCATTTAGAAACAACGATTAAGAAGAAATTATTTATTGAGATTAATGGTCATTGTTATTTACTACAAGGTAAAACAAGACCGTTTGATGCCTTACATCAAATCGATCATGAAATTTACCAGCTTCAAATCCGCAATCGATACGGTTTAACCATTACACACCGTAAACCTAAATTTAAATTAGGGATTAATCAAGTGGCAGAAGAGAGTTTGAATATGTACTTCCAGCCACATCCGCTATATCAACATTGCAGATATTATTTAACCTTTGAAGAACGTATCTCAGGCAATCAATATCATTTACCGATTGCGAGAGGCGTTTATGATATCTCAATTGATTATGACCAATTGAATACGCTATTGACTGAAAATAAATCGATTATCGATGTCTTCATCACAATTTATGATGAAGATACATTAATCAGAAAAGAAAAAATCAAATACCGTCAAGGGGTCTATAAGAAAGACGGCATCCATACGTTAAAAACAGTAGAAGAGAATGGTCTCACGACGTTCTTTATGTTGACATTGACGCCATTTAAAAACATTAAATTTGAAACGTTTACGATGACAGAACGTCAACTTCAAATTTTAAATAACCATAATCATAAAGATCCGAATATCTGGATGGTCGGAGAACGTACGGATACAGCACAAGAAAGCGGCATTCAGCTCTTTGAGTGGCTCTATGAACATGCGGAAGCGGATGTTTATTACGTCATTGATGGCGAATCTAAAGACTATGAAAAAATCAAAGATATGGAGAATGTCTTAGTCTTTGGTTCAGATGAACATTTACGTATCGCCCCACAAGCGAAAGTGGTCATGAGTACACATGATATTGAAAATATTATGCCATATAAAGCAGCACCACAATTCTTCGGTTATGATGAAACGATTAAAATCTTCTTACAACACGGAGTTCTCGGTAGAAAGAATGTCGAATATCATAAGAAGTTCTATGATGACCCATTCGATTTATTCAATGTCTCTAGCCATCATGAGAAATACGATATCGTAGTTGATGAAATGGGCTATGAACCTGAAGAAATCGCAGTGACTGGCTTAGCACGTTATGATAGATTGCCGCTAGAACCTAAACCACAAATGAAGAAAGTCTTAATTATGCCGACATGGCGTGATTGGTTGAACAGTAATGAAGCCTTTGAAAAAAGTGAATACTTAAGACGTTATATCAGTTTCTTGAACAATCCTGAATTAAAAACTTTAAGTGAACAATATGGTGTAGAAATCAACTTCTACCCGCACTATAGAGCACAACAATTCTTCCAAGATTACTTAAGTGAACGTGAATTGAAACATGTGAACTTTATAGAGCTTGGGACGAAAACTGTTCAAGACTTATTGATTGAACATGATTTACTGATTACAGACTTCAGTACAGTCAGCACGGACTTTAACTATATGGATAAACCTGTGATTTTCTATCACTTTGATGTGAACAAGTTCTTTAGAAAAGGCATTCTAAGACCGATTAATGAAACCTTTATCGGTGATATTACGTATTCAGAAAATGAATTAATCAGTAAAATTACCGACAAAGTAAAACACAATGAACCGCAACACTATGACCGCAGCTTGATTTTCGACCATATCGATCATCAGAACTGTGCACGTATCTATCACAGTATTTGCGAGGAACTTAAAAAACAAGACGCTCAAAATGCGAGTCATATAAAATCATAGTATTTTAAACAACAGCCTGTATTGTATGTCGCAATATAGGCTGTTTGTATTGAATTGAACTCTACAAACGAAATCAGAGATGATATGATGAAAGAGATAAAAAGGTGGCACATTTGCGTAAGCGAGTCTGTCAACGTAAGGGGATTAAGCACTCATGAAGAAAGTTTCAATTAAAGATGTCGCAAAAGAAGCAGGTGTATCCTTAACAACGGTTTCGCACATTTTAAATCATAAACAAGAACGCTTTTCGCAAGCGACAATTGATAAAGTGTTAACAGCTAAAGATAAATTAGGTTATATTCCAAATAAAAATGCTCAACAATTAAGAGGACATACGATTAAATTAATCGGGGTTTTAGTCCCCAGTTTAACGAACCCTTTCTTCTCAGCGATTATGCAGAGTATGGAACAACATAAGCCGGACTATGTGGATTTATTCTTCTTAAGTACTTCAGGTGACCATCTAGAACATAACATCAAGCATTTAGTTGAAAGAGGCATGGACGGTTTAGTCATTGCGCGATTAATCGATCAACCTGAAAGTATGAACAATTATTTAGAGAGACACAATGTTCCTTATGTCGTGTTAGACCAAAGTGAAGATAATGGATATACCGATATCATCCGAACAGATGAACAGACAGGCGGTGCTTTAGCGGCAGCACATCTTATTGATTTAAATCATCAACATATTGCCATTGTACAACCGTATGAAATGATGTCGAATATGCAGGCACGTGTGAAAGGTTTTGAAGATTATTGCGAATCCCATGATGTTCAAAAACCGTTGAAGATAGAAACAGAACTATCACCTTCAGGCGGTAAACAAATCGTTGATCAAATCATCGACAGTCAAGTGACTGCGGTTTTTGCGATTAACGATGAAATGGCCATCGGAATCATACGAGGTCTAAAAGAACGTGGTAAAGCTGTACCTGAAGAGATTTCAGTCGTAGGTTATGACAACATCAGTTTTTCACAATATATGACACCGGCATTAACGACAGTAGCCCAACCCATTGCGTTAATTGGGGAAACAGCACTGAGATTAATCGTGAAGAAAATTACGGAGACTGATCAAGGGGTTGAACGTATTGAATTGCCGAATGAACTCGTGGTCAGAGAAACAACACAACAATTAAATCAATAATCATCCATCAAAGACGGGGCGCTTATTCCTTGATAAGTGTACTCGTTTTTTATTGTGTCGAAAATCTTAAATCTATATGAAAACGTATACAAAATAAATGAAAAGTGCTAGTATGTGAGTAAAGTAAAACGTTTTACTAAATCCACTTAGAAAAAAATAGAGGTGTTATTCATGAATCTAGTCGCTTTACTTATTGGTTTAGGTCCATTGCTTGGTTGGGGTTTATTCCCGACGATTGCGTCAAAGTTCGGAGGTAAACCAGTCCATCAAATTATCGGAACGACGGTAGGGACATTAATCTTTGCGTTAGTCTTTGCGGGATTGACAGCCCAACACTTCCCGACAGGTATGAACTTAATGTTTGCGTTGCTTTCTGGGGCAGGTTGGTGTTTCGGCCAAATTTTAACATTCAAAGCCTTTGAACTTATCGGTTCTTCAAGAGCAATGCCAGTCACAACAGCTTTCCAATTGCTTGGTGCTTCATTATGGGGTGTCTTTGCGTTAGGTAACTGGCCAGGACTAAGCAATAAAATTATCGGTTTTGTGGCGTTAATTGTGATTTTAATCGGTGCACGTATGACAGTATGGAGTGAACATCCTGAGGAACAAAACAGCGGTAACTTAAAGAAAGCAGTAGTTATCTTGCTGATTGGTGAAATTGGATATTGGCTATATTCAGCTGCACCACAAGCGACAGATATCGGAGGAAAAGCAGCCTTCTTACCTCAAGCTATGGGTATGGTTCTCGTCGCAGTAATCTATGGTTTAACAATGATGAAGAAAGACAATCCATTTAAGAATAAGATTACATGGCTTCAAATCATTTCAGGTTTCTTCTTCGCATTTGCGGCGTTAACTTACTTAATTTCAGCACAACCAGATATGAACGGTCTTGCGACAGGCTTTATTTTATCTCAAACGTCAGTGGTTCTTGCGACGTTAACAGGTATTTATTTCTTAAATCAACGTAAGACGAAGAAAGAAATGTTGATTACGATGGTTGGTTTAGTGTTAATTTTAGCTGCCGCAACAGTCACAGTCTTTATTAAATAATTTTGGAGGGAATAGAAATGAAGAAAACCCCTGTATTAAATAGTCATGTTTCACAAGCCATTGCGACAATCGGCCACTTTGATTTATTAACCATTAATGATGCGGGTATGCCGATTCCAAATGATGCACGTAGAATTGATTTAGCGGTCACAAAAGAGTTGCCACGCTTTATTGATGTGCTAGAAACAGTCTTAACAGAAATGAAAATTCAAAAAATCTATTTAGCTGAAGAAATTAAAACACATAACCCAGCGCAGCTAAAACAAATTAAAGCACTGTTAGAGGATGATGTAGAGATTGAATTTATTCCACATACAGAAATGAAAGCCTACTTAAGTCATTCATTAAATAAAGGCAATATACGTACAGGTGAAATCACACCATTTTCAAATATTATTTTAGAATCTAATGTGACATTTTAAGCGAGGAGAGATACAGTATGACGAATAAAGTAGTAATTTTAGGTTCAACGAATGTGGATCAGTTCTTAACTGTTGAGCGTTATGCGAAACCTGGTGAAACCTTGCATGTCAAAGAAGGACAAAAGAAATATGGCGGGGGTAAAGGTGCGAATCAAGCGATTGCGACAGCACGTATGAACGCAGATACCACGTTTATTTCAAAAGTCGGTAAAGATGGTTTAGCTGACTTTATGTTTGAAGGTTTCAAAGAAGCAGGAATGAATACCGAGTATATTACAGAATCAGAAACAGCAGATACGGGACAAGCATTTATTACAGTAGATAAAGACGGCAGTAATACCATCTACGTCTATGGCGGTGCGAATATGGATATTACACCTGAAGATGTGGCACAAGCTGAAGCAGTGATTAAAGAAGCGGATTATGTAGTGGCACAATTAGAAGTCCCTATACCGGCGATTATCCGTGCGTTTGAAATTGCGCGTAAGCATGGTATTACAACGATTTTAAATCCAGCACCAGCGAGTGAATTGCCTGAAGAATTATTAGGACTGATAGATGTGATTATTCCGAATGAGTTTGAAGCAGAAATCTTATCTGGTATTCCAGTGACGGATGAAAAATCAATGGCTCAAAACGCAGACTATTTCTTAAGTTTAGGAATTAAAGTCGTATTAATTACTATCGGTGCACAAGGTACGTATTACGCAGTCAAAGGCAACTCTGGCTTAGTCAAAGCATATAAAGTTGATGTTGTGGATACAACAGCAGCCGGAGATACTTTTATCGGCGCATTTGTCAGTGCGTTTGACGTGAAACAAATGAATTTAGAAACTGCGATTGATTTTGCGAATAAAGCAGCATCTTATACAGTTCAAAAAGCAGGGGCGCAAATCTCTATCCCATTCGCAAAAGACATTGAATATTAAACGAATTTCAAAAACCTATCCATATATGCGAGGATAGGTTTTTTTCATTGTCTGAGATTAATCTTATGCATGATGAGGGAGATCCAACTGATTAAAAGCACAGGCAGTAACGTTAAATTCAAAGCTTCGATATTCAAGATATGAAACAGCGTATGGATGTCGACTTCTAATTTAATTCTAGATAATGACTGTGTCATTACTTGATAGAGGGTGAGATAGACTAATAACCATTGGATGAAATATTCAACGACAGTTAAGGTCCATACATCATTGAACCAACGTTTGATGAAATAACGAAGTAAGAAAAATTCAATAATTCCACTTGTTAAAATCATTAAGAGTCCCGTTATGAATAAATCATTACCCAAGTCAATGACAGCACTTATTAATAAGATAATAGATACACCTAGCAGTAAAGCAATAAAAGCGGTAAAGATTAAGAGTGTACTTAAGAGTGCTGTTTGTAGGAATGCGTTTTTCTTTTTACCGAGATTAGCCAAATAATCAATAGCTAAAAACATGATAAGTACTAAGATGATGTTAAATAGCGTCATAGATGTCACGTCCTTTGATTAATGAAGTTAAAAAATAATATTTGCGGTAGATATCCGATTGTGAGAAAATTAAATAGATAAACTATACTAATTATATAATGGAGAACAACTTATGGAAAATCAATTTACACAACATTATAAGGGAAGTTGGCTTAAGTTTTCACTCTTATCCATCTTGATGATGCTAGGTGGCGGGTTGTTTGCGGGGCCTTTTTATTTAATGGTCAGAAATCATCCCCTTCAAGAAGTCATTCTACTTCCTGTCCCATTTATATTTTCAATATTAATTCTCTTTTGGTATGTACATAACAGAGAGCACCTTCCGTTAAGTTCAGTCGGTATTTACCGTACATATGCTTTTAGAAAGCTAGGTATCGGAGGCTTATTCGGCTTTATCGTCTTCTCTGTAGTGATTTTAATTTTAGTGTTATTTGGAAATATTTCAATTGTCGGTAATACGCTGAATCAAACGGTGTTATTAGGTATCGGTTTAGCATTTATTGGATTTTGTATTCAAGCAAGCGCAGAAGAACTTTTGATGCGTGGATATCTCCAAACACGTTTAACACAGCGATATGGTGATCGTTTTGCGATTGTGTGTTCAGCAGTGGTCTTTACCTTACTCCATGGGATGAACCCTAATATTTCCATTGTCGGTGTGACGAATATATTCTTAGTCGGTATTGTCTTGTCTTTAATCTACAGAATCGACGGTACGATTTGGACAGTTGCTGGGTTCCATATTATATGGAACTTCGTACAAGGTTGTATTTATGGGATTAATGTCAGTGGAAATGAACTGAATTTCAGTTTGTTTAAAACGAAATATCATACGGATAACATACTGACTGGCGGTACGATGGGTATCGAAGGCAGTATTATTTTGACAGTGTTGTTTATCGTGCTGATTATTAATTTGGCGAAGCGGCTCAAAGTAAACTTTTAACTTAATACAAATGAAATTAGTCTTTATCATCCTCTTTCATGTGAGTATCTCATTAATGAAAGAGGATTTTTTTATATTTATTTTTAAAAGAAATCCTTTAGTGACAAGGCTTTAAAGCGTATTGATATGAAGCAAATCAAAAAATTTAAAAAAAGTTGAGCTTAGGGGTTTACAAATTTTAAAACACCACTTATAATTTAGTTAAGTTAACTAAACTAATTAAATAAAACAAGGAAAAGGTAGGCGGTTATTATGCTTAAAAATAAATCGAAAAAATTTAAAATAGGAATTACACTTTTAATTATTGGAGCAGCGATGTACGGTGTTGCAGCACTTATTGGATTCTTACCGATTGCGTTAAAACTTAAAGGAATTATTATCGGCAGTGTCTTAGTATTTGGAGAAGTTAATATTTTAGTATCAATCGTATTGCTTGGTAAACAAGTCGTTAAAAAATACAAAAGCAAATTAAACCCGAAAAACTGGTTCAAGAAAAAAGAAACTGTAGTCACAGAAGCAACTGAAGTGAACGTTGAGAACGCAACAGAAGCCCCTTATAATGAAACACAAGCAGATCAAACAACAGTTATTGAATTAAAAACAGTGAAAAAAGGAAGTCGTAAACATGACACAATCAAACCTAACGCAAATTGAACATGTCGCTCAGGAAATCACCAAAATTAACGAAGAGATTGCGATAGAATACATGCAGCAAGAACGAGAGTATTCACATTTTAAATTAAACAATCAGCAACATGTGATTATGACCATCTTAGTAGAAAACCAAGATATGAAACCAAGTGAATTAGCACAACGTTTAGATGTCTCTAAAAGTGCCATCAGCCAACAACTTCAAAAGTTGAAACAAAAAGATTATATCTATCTGTATAAAGATGACCATGATAAACGTTCATCCATCATTGGTCTAGGTGAAAAAGGACTAGAATATAAAGAGAGTATTAATGATTATATTCATGATTTTAGTAAAAAATGCGCAGATACTTTCTCATATGAAGAGCTTGTAGAAATCAGAAACGCATTAATAAAGTTACAAAAAATCATTTAATTTATAGATTCTAAAAGGCAACTTCCAATTGGAGGTTGTCTTTTTTATTGGGGTGATATCTGAAAATTATGAATTCACATTGACAATTCCGACGGTCTCACTATAATTAAAATTATTCAACAACAGGAGGCAGACATCATGAAAACGATAGGTATTTCCGCAAATATATTAACGGATCAAGCAGGAATGTTTCCAGGCTATAAGCGTTGTTATGTCAATCAGGATTATATCCGCTCGATTGTGAAACAAGGCGCTGTGCCGATGGTTATTCCTATAACAGATAACGATGACATTATAGAAGCACAAATCAGACAAGTAGATGCTTTACTCTTAAGCGGGGGACAAGATGTCAGTCCGCAACTTTACAATGAAGACCCGCAAGACAAATTAGGCGAAACGCTACTTTCGAGAGATGTGTTTGATTTTAAATTGATAGAGAAAGCGAAAGAACGTTTTATACCAATTCTAGGGATTTGTCGTGGTGCCCAAGTCTTAAATGTTTTCCACGGTGGTTCTTTATTCCAAGATACGTCGTATCGTCAAATACAATCACTTAGACACTGGCAACCAACGAATCCGACTGAGAAGACACATGAAATCAAAGTCTTTCCGAACACACGTCTAAGTGCGTTATTTCCTGAAGGTCGATTCTATGTGAACTCTTTCCATCACCAAGTCGTTAATCAACTCGCAGAAGGCTTCAGAGTCATGGCACAATCTAATGATGGGGTGATTGAAGCCTTTGAATCAGAATCATATCCATATATGGTCGGTATTCAGTGGCACCCTGAAATGTTGTGGCATGAAAACAGTATGGATGCATTATTTAAAGATTTTGTGGATCAAATTGAAAGAAGATGACAAAAATACTACCTTTTCTAGAAAAATCAGAAGGTAGTATTTTTGTTTCTTTTAAATAGAGTATATTTTTATCTTTTAGAGTTGGTTATCAGTTATACTGAATTAAATATTTAAAAAAGGAGGTTTGAATCATTTTACAAGATAGCGCAATCAAAAGTAAAAAAGACGATAAATTGGGCCTAGATGAACACGTAAGAGATTTTATTGGAAAATATATCAATTCAGGATACAATGGTTCGATATTGTTAAATGGTAAGTGGGGAACCGGTAAAACTAGTTATCTTAATCTAATTCAAGAAAGTGTAAATAAAAATAATAAAAAGGAAAGAGATTTTATTTGGTTAGACTTTTGGGATGAAAGTAATTCGGATGACTTTTATAAATATATTTATCTAAAACTGATGCCTAAAAGATACAGGTTGTATAGCTTAATGCCTTTTATCATAATAATTATAATCGGATTAATACAAACATTAACTATGTATTTAAAAGCAACAACTCTTATACAAAATATTTGGGTATTCGTTTCTGTCGGATTTTATTTAGTTCTAACAGGATTATTCACATATTGGAAAGATAAACTTTCAATGACTCAAATGCTTAGACAAAGAATTTGTAAATATTTAGCCAAAAATAATAATGTAATTTTTATTATAGATGATTTTGACCGTATAGATGAAGGACAAAGAAATGAACTATATAGCAAACTATCAACTATCAACTCATTTGAAAATTCCTTAATTATTGTTGTTGGAGATTACTCTAAAATCGCTGATGAACAAAACATATTTATTCAAAAAATTTTGAATGAAATTACATCGATACCTTATGAAACAAACCCTAACTTTATATGGGAAGTTTTAGAGAGTCGTTTAAATAACATTATTCGACAAGATAATATTAAGCAAAGAGATACATTATTAATTAATGATGTGAAAGATAAATTTATTGAAGACCAACGAACATATAGAGAAGCGAAGCAGTTATTTAATATTTTTAAACATGAGTACGTCGAAAAGAGAAACTGTAAAGTTAATGTTGGAGAAATGATTTATTTATGTTATATTTATATTTTTTATAATAAAGAATATAAATATATTTCTAATAATATCAAAGATGTATATGAATGGAATTTAGAGTCACATAACAATAACAATCCTTCATTAGTAGACTTTTTTGAAAAAAACTGGCTAACTCAACAATATAGTGATATAAGATTTATTTATAATCTTTTCCATCAGAAGCATGATGGACTATTTAAATTTAGATCTATAAAAGAACAAATGCATTTCCCTTTATATCAAATTGAAAGAATAGAGAATTATAGTTCTATAGATTCAGAGTTGGTTTATGAATATTTTGAAAAAACCTTCAGTGAATCGAGAGACATAATAAATAAACTGAATGAAAAAGAGCTAAAAAGTTTTGCAATGATGATAAAAGATAGTTTAGTTCTAGACATAAAAAGTGATGCGAAAGTTTATATAGAGCTATTAAAAAAATTAGCTTATCCCTATTTCTTTATTGAAAAAGAAAAAAGAATGCTGTCATTGCCTTGGCAAGAATCATTACTAAGGAATGTGAGAGATTTACTTGACTTTAATTTTAAGATAAAACCATATCAGCAGTATGAAGAATATATTATTCCATTAGAATGGATAGATGTTTCACAAAAGTTAGAGTTATTAACTTTATTTGTACCACTTCGTGATGAAGATTCTAAAATAAAACAATCTGAATTGTTTGTGAAAACTATTCAAAATAATCATTTTAAAAGTGTTTTTGATTTAAATGTTCCTATTTACATTTATATGTTATATACAGGACACTATAACAATGTAAAGAGTCATATAAACATTGATGAAAAACTTGAAGAGATTTTTGAGTTGGATAATAGTGAGTTTTACCAATTTGTTATAAATAAGTTGGCAGGGAGTACTACTAAATTTACTGAAAATCACACTATTACAACGAAGTATTTGAACTTATCTAATATTGCATATAATAAAATATTCGAAGATAAATTTAGTGAACGCCTATCAGAATTGAATGATAAAAAAAGAGAAGAAATTGAAAATATAATGAAAAGTGAATGGGAAATTTAAACTCTCATCTTTTCTCTATTATTATTGATTAACCTTTTTCATTAGGGTAATTAAAATACAAAATAAGAAAGAGAAAGGAGCGTACACTATGGCGATACGTTGTATATATGTGACACCAGATCATGAAGTTATTGCGACAGACAAAGTTGAAGAAGTGCCAAAAGAAAGTGTGTTTACTTGGTATGATTGTATCCAGCCGACGAAAGAAGAAACGCATTTTCTCGCAACAACATTTGAATTGAATATTCAAGAGATTACAGCTTCTATATATACATTAAGACGGCCGAACCTCTACCATGATGCTCAAAATGATGTTGAACATTTATTGATGCATGCGATAGATGGAAAGGACTTTGAAGCGGAACCATTAGGGATTACGATAGATGGTAATCATGTGATTACGGTTCATGATGCTGAACTTCAAACGGTGACACAGTTGTTTGATGCTGTTAAGACAAATAAAGTAAAACGAGATGCTGGATTAATCGCATTGAAGTTATTGAAGGGGATTGTAGAGTCTTATTTCTCTTATGTCAATGCGATTGAAGATCAGGTGTTTTCTTTTCAATACGAAGAAGAGAATCGTAAACAACGACGTGCATTTATGAAGCAAGTGTATGAGATACGGTCTGAGATTATTAAGTTGAAGCGGATATTACTGCCGATGGAACAAATGGTCAATGCGATTCAGACATTAGATATTTATGACAGCGGTCAAGATAAAGCACGTTTGTATCATCAAATTTATAACCATTTGAAACATCAAAATGCAACATTAGAATCTTGTGAAGCATTGACGGATGATATTAAAGACAATAATCAGTCTTATCACTCAAGTCGTATTAATTCAGTGATTAATGTGCTGACAATTATTTCATCCATCTTCTTCCCGTTATCTTTCTTAGCGGGTTGGTATGGCATGAATTTCACAAACATGCCAGAGCTGCATGGTCAGTACAACTACTTTATTTTCATCGCATTTTCTATCATTATCGTAGTGGTATTGTTGTTAATCTTTAAGAAGAAAAAGTGGTTCTAACTATAAAATGCCTTTGAAGACATCATATTGTCCTCAAAGGCATTTTTAATATTGATAATGGTATCAGTCATTATTTAATCGCTTGATAAATGACGTCATCTACAATGATTTCTACATTATCGTGGTTGTGAAGGATAGACGCAGGTAAATCTTCTGTAGTTTCACCGTTAACGAGTCGTTGTATCGCATCGATTTTCTTATCTCCGAATGCGAGTAAGATAATACGTTTTGCGCGCATGATAGAAGAAAGGCCCATAGACAGTGCTTGTTTCGGTACATCTTCTGAGTGTTTGAAATGGACACTGTTCGCATGCATCGTAGAAGGTGTAAGGTCTACGACTCTTGTTTGGCTATTGAAAGACGTACCGGGTTCGTTGAAACCGATATGACCATTTTCACCGATACCTAAAATTTGGATGTCAGGTTGACCGACAGCTTTAAGCGCATCTTCGTAATGTTTTGCTTCTTGATCTAAGTCTTCAGCTACACCGCTCGGAATATAGATATTGTCTTCATTCCATTGTTCATTTTGGTTAAAGAAACGTTGATGCATGTATGCATAATAGCTATGCAGATCTTTTGGACCTGCACCAACGTATTCATCTAAGTTGAACGTTCTGACACCACTGACATCGACGTGATTCGCATTTAATAAATCTGAGAGTTGAGTATATAAATCTGTCATCGTCGAGCCTGTAGCTAGTCCTAAGACAGCGTCAGGGCGTGCTTTAATTTGTTTCAAGAATTCGATTGCGACATATTGACTGGCAAGTTGTTTATTTCTTAAGTTGTAGAGTTGCATTTCTAATCCTCCAAGTAGTATGACTATTCTTTTACGGCGTTAATAAAACGTTCTGTAATTTGTTTCGGACGTGTAATCGCACCGCCGACAACCGTACAGTGTACACCTAAATCACTGACTGCTTTATACATTTCTGGTGTAATCACATTACCTTCAGCGATGACTTTCGCATTTACTTGATCTAAGACTTCCCTTAAGAAAGCGAAGTTGTTTTCATATAGGATATGACCTTGAGTATAGTCTGTATATCCGCGTAATGTTGTACCTACGTAATCAAAGCCAAGCTCATCCGCATGTTTTGCTTCTTCAATTGTAGAGATATCAGCCATGATTTCAACGTTTGGTGCTTTTTCACGAATATATGCAACAAGTTCTTCTAACGTTTCTTTCGGACGTTCTTGTTTTGTCGCATCTAGCGCGATGACCTCACATTTACTTTCAATCAGTTCATCGACTTCTTTTGAAGTCGCAGTAATATATACTTTTGAACCTGGATAATCTCTTTTAACGATACCGATAACAGGTAACGGTACTTCTTCTTTAATTGCGATGATATCTTCTTTACTGTTTGCGCGAATACCGACTGCACCGGCTTGGTACGCAGCTAGTGCCATTTTTGACATAATAAATGATGAATGTAACGGTTCATCAGGCAAAGCCTGACAAGAAACGATTAAACCTTGTGGTAACATAAGCACACACTCCAAAATATTGTTAATTTGTAAATATAGTAGTTCAAAGGTTGTCGGTTAAGTTACTCATATCATAACACGATGAAATTTATATTCAATTCTTTACTATCGTTTGAAAAAGATTTTCATATATAATAGAGTAAATGTAATACCTTAAGGGGAGTGAAGAGGCATGAAGTTTGAAAATCGTGTTCAACGTAGCCGCCATTTACTGACTAAAATGGATAAGAAGATTATTGAGTTTATCCGTACCAATGAATTAGATGATCGTTTCTCAACGATTAATTCTTTAGCGCATGCGATAAGCACCTCTCCGGCTACTATTACTAGATTTAGTAATAAGTTGGAATATCATAATTTCCAAGATATGAAATTCAATTTGCAACATGAAAAATCAGAGAAAGTTGTGGAGAATGCACCTTTAGTTCAATTGATACACCGTTATCATCAAAATATTATTCAACAAACGGGAGAATTTATCTCAGAAGAGAAGATTAAACGGTTTGCGCATTACTTAAAGACCAGCAGACAAGTCAGTTATGCAGGACTCGGCAGTTCTGGTTTAACTGCGAGTGAGTTTTATTACCGTACGATGCGTATGGGCATTCGAGGTAATGTCTCAACGGATGCGCATCAAATGAAAATTTCAGCTTCATTATTATCTTCACAAGATATGTTTGTCGGTATTTCTAATAGCGGTGAAACTCAAGAGTTGGCAGATGCGGCTAAGATTGCACATGAACAAGGTGCCTTTGTGGCTGTGGTCACTAATTATAAAGGCAGTCTGATTACGAAACATGCAGACTTAGTTTTGATTACTTCTGCGAAGTCTAACGTCAATGATACACGCTTTATTAATACACAAACTGCGACTACATTCTTGATGGACATAATCTGTTACTTATTATTGAACAATGATTATATGAATCAACTTTATCAACGTACACGTCGCACAGTATTAGAGAAAGGTGAAGGCAAGTAAGGCTAACGGTTGTCTGCTGTAAGACATACGGAACACTAAATAAACCGCGTACTATCAAGGGTTTTAAGACATTATGAGATAGTGCGCGGTTTTTCTTTAACCTTCGGTAATTGCGCCAAATAACGCAGCGTGATTTTCAGTTTTTGTTGTTTGGATAGGTGCGTGTCCATAGTTTGGTGGCAAGAATTGATTGATTTTAGGTTCAATGTATTGGATAAGATTTTCACCTTGTGAAGAGATACCGCCGCCGATTAAAATCAAGCCTGGATCATAAATGATTTGAATTTGAGCGATGCCTTCAGCGACATAAGTTGCCCATTCTTCTAAGATAGCTTGTGCCTGTTTATCATTTGTTTGTGCAAGTTCAAATAACTTCGGTACGTCAGTACCATATTGAAAATCTCGTTCTTGCATCAAAGCTTTGAGGGCTGACGTTGAAGCACGTTGTTCAAACGTTTTTTGATCAGTGTCTCGATATAATAAATAGCCGATTTCATTCGCACGATAACGTGCACCACCATAAACACCTAATTGTTGATTATAAAATGCACCGCCAATGCCTGTGCCTAAAGTTAAACAAAAAATATTATCCTCTTCATAATCATTGAGTGACAATTCTCCAAGTAGGGCTGCATCCACATCATTGTGTACGGTCATTGATGAATATAAGTCTTTTAAAGAACGACGAAAATTCGTACCATCAAAGTTTTTAATAGTTGGACCAGTATAAACAATTTCTCCTAATTCTGAATCGACAACACCTGCACTGGAAATGCCGATATGGGGTTTATTTAGCTTATGTTTAGTGATAAGTTCATGTGCTAATTGATACACTTCATCGATAATCAGTGTCTGCACATTATCGGGTGTTGAGATTTTCTTATAATCTTTAATTTCTTGATTTTCATTGATGAGGGCTGCCTTGATGTTTGTGCCTCCGATATCTATTGCGATCTGGTTCATAAGATGATTCCTCCTCTGCTTCCACTTCATTATATATAGAGCATACTTCAACTAGGAAGTGTAAATCCAATTTTGAAAATTATTTTCATTATTTTGTCCATATTTTGTTACAATCTTTCAAAACCAGTTGTGTAGGGTTATGATAGCGTTTACAATTGAAAGTGTAAATATAGTATAAACAAGGGACATTGTTGGATGTTTAGGATAGCTATTGTGCTATTAATACTTAACTTGGAGGATTTAGATATGGAAGAAAAATTAAAAGGCTTATATGCTGCGTTACTTGTTCCATTTGATGAACAAGGACAAGTGAAAGAAGAAGGCCTCAAACAAATAGCGAGAAACGCGATTGAACATGAAAAATTAGACGGTTTATATGTCAATGGCAGCTCTGGTGAAAACTTCTTAATCAACACAGAACAGAAAAAACAAATCTTCAGACTTGCGAAAGAAGCAGTCGGCGATGATGTGAAATTAATCGCACAAGTAGGCTCATTAGATTTAAATGAAGCGATTGAATTAGGTAAATACGCGACTGAACTTGGTTATGATGCCATTTCAGCAGTAACACCTTTCTATTATCCTTTCTCATTCGAAGAGATTAAACAATATTACTTCGATTTAATCGAAGCAACTCAAAATAATATGATTATTTATGCGATTCCTGATTTAACAGGTGTCAACATCAGTATCGAACAATTCGGTGAGTTGTTCAATCACGAGAAAATTGTTGGTGTGAAATATACTGCGCCAAACTTCTTCTTATTAGAACGTATCAGAAAAGCATATCCAGACAAACTAATCTTATCAGGGTTTGATGAAATGTTAGTTCAAGCTGCGATTTCAGGCGTGGATGGTGCCATCGGTTCTACTTATAATGTGAACGGTGTGCGTGCACGTCAAATCTTCGATTTAGCTAAAGAAGGCAAAATTGATGAAGCTTACCAAATTCAACATGATACAAATGACATTATTGAAGGTGTTTTAAGCATGGGATTATACCCAACACTTAAAGAGATCTTAAAATCACGTGGTATCGACGGCGGTGTGCCGAAACGTCCATTTGCGCCTTTCAATGAATCAAACAGAGAAGCGTTAAATAATCTTATTGATAAATACAACTTGTAATACCGACATAATACGTTAAGGGGTGTTGTTTATGCAACAAGTGGGTTTTGGCACATGGAACTGGGTAGCGGTCATTACCTATCTAGTAGTCATGTTAATAATTGGAGCGTACTTTACTAAGCGCGCAGGTCAAAGCACAGATAGTTTCTTTACAGCCAGTGGACGCCTTCCTTCGTGGGCCATCGGTTTCTCAATCTATGCAACGACGTTAAGTGCGATTACATTTATGTCTACACCAGAAAAAGCATTTTTAACTGACTGGTCGTATATCGCAGGGAATATCGCGATTGTCGCAATTATCCCGGCTTTAATCGCATTCTACGTACCGTTCTTCAAGAAGCTTCGCGTAACGTCAGCTTACGAATATCTTGAAGCACGTTTCGGACCAAGTGTCCGTGTTCTCGGTTCATTACTTTTCGTAGTGTTCCACTTAGGTCGTATCGCAATCGTTATTTACTTACCAACACTTGCGATTACAGCCGTTACAGACATTAATCCTTATTTAGTCGCAAGTTTAGTAGGGATTTTATGTATTCTTTATACTTTCCTCGGCGGTTTCGAAGGGGTGGTATGGAGTGACTTTATCCAAGGTGTTATCCTTTTAGGCGGTGCCCTCATGATTATCGTAATTGGTGCGATGGAAATCAAAGGCGGTTTCGGCACAATTCTTCATGATGCATTAGCTGAGAAAAAGTTATTGAGTGTAGATAACTGGAAGTTGAATACAACAGCGGCAGCCTTGCCGATCATCTTCCTAGGAAACATCTTTAACAACTTACATCAATATACAGCCAGTCAAGATGTAGTACAACGTTATCAAGCATCAGACTCTATTGATGAAACGAAAAAATCATTATGGATTAACGGTTTATTAGCGTTAATCTCAGCGCCGATCTTCTATGGTATGGGTACAATGATGTATTCATTCTATGAACACGAAGCAGCGTTACCACAAGATTTCAACACGTCTTCAGTGGTACCATTCTTTATCTTGACTCAAATGCCGCCATTTGTAGGTGGATTATTAATCGCAGCTATCTTTGCGGCAGCGCAATCTACGATTTCTTCAAGTTTGAACTCGATTTCTGCGTGTATTTCTGAAGATATTAAAGATCGTTTCTTCAGTAAAGGTACAGATAAAGGCAACGTTCGCTTTGCACGTTGGACAATCATTATCGCAGGTTTATTAAGCTATGGTATTGCGATTTACTTAATCGCTGCGGATTCTAACAACTTATGGGATTTATTCTTATTAGTTACTGGATTATTCGGTGTACCTTTAGCAGGTATCTTTGCGGTTGGTATCTTCACAAAACGTGCGAATACATTCGGTGTCTTAGTCGGATTATTCACAGGTGTTATTGTCGCTTACCTATTAAAAGGTATCGGTGGCGCGAACTCACCATTCTATGTATCAATTATTTCATTCTTCATCGCATTCTTATTCGGATACATTGTGAGTCTGTTCGTACCTGCTAAATATACGAAAGATATTACAGGTTTAACAATTTACGACAAAGATAAACCATCTACGTATATTTCCAAAACAAGACAATAAGCTGAAACAATCAAATAGATAAACAAAACAACCTTATATAAACATAAAAAAGTGATGCGTACACAAAGTATGCATCACTTTCTTTCGTTATAACTTAAACTTGAAAGATATTATTAAAGGCTTCAGCCATTGTAGGGTGTGTATAAATATTGTTGGCTAATACTTCTGCTGGGATGTTTTGATCAATCGCTAGTTTAACAAGGTTGATAATTTCCTCAGAGTTACGACAATACAGTGTCGCACCAAGTACTAAACCTGATTGTGCATCTATGACTGCTTTCAACATACCACGTGCATCATTATTTACTTTATGACGTGGGATATTCTTAACCGCAAGATTTGTTTCGTGTACTTCATAACCTGCAGCTTGTGCTTCATCTTTAGTCATACCGACACGAGAGAAAGGTGGGTTAATGAACATAGAATATGGTACCACGCCGCGATTTTCTGTCGTACGTTTACCTTCACCAAAGATATTGTCTTTAATAATTCTGAAGTCATCGAGTGAGATATATGTGAATTGTAAGCCACCAGTAACGTCACCTGCTGCATAAATGTTTGGTACAGCTGTTTGTAGGTGTTCGTTAACTTCTATTTCACCGCGTTTGCCGACTTCGATATCTGTATGGTCTAAACCAAGGTCTGAAGTATTTGGATGACGACCTGTCGCAAGTAAAACAGCATCTGCTTCAAATTCGCCTTGTGATGTATGCACAATTGTACTGCGTTCTTGATCTTCAAAGCGTTGTGTTTCTACATTATAGACAATGTTCACACCATCTTGAATCAAATCTTCTTCAATAAGTTCAACAATTTCACGGTCTTCTTTTGGCAACAATGTATCGTGATGTACAAACATTGTCACTTTAACGCCGAAGCGTGCGAAGAGTGACGCAAATTCTAATGCGATATAACCTGCACCGACAATCACTAAATGTTCAGGTTTAAATGGTAAGTCCATAATTCCTGCAGAATCATAAAGGTGTTTTGAGTCTCCAATACCTTCTATGTTTGGGATAACCGGTGTAGAACCTGTATTGATTAAAATATCTTCAGCAGTTAAGACATCTAATTCTTGTCCTGCTTCATCTAATAATACGATTTCTTTATTAGATTTAAATTGCGCTGTAGCATTAATCACATCAATCCCTGGTGTATCTGCCAACATGTGATAGTTTTTGTTATTTAATGCGTCTACAACTTCACGTTTACGATCAAACGCACTCGCAAAAGAACTGCCTTCTAAACTATCATGTATTAATGTTTTTGACGGAATACATCCGACGTTGATACATGTACCGCCATACATTTTCTGATCTTTCTCTATCATTGCGACGGCTTTACCTTCACTCGCCGCAAACTTAGCTAACGTTTTACCTGCTTTACCAAATCCAATAATCACTAAATCATAATGTGTCATGAAATTTTCCTCCAAATTCTTAAATTGCTGTTAATGTTTCACGTAAAACTTCTTCAATTGTGAAACCACGATAATACTGCATCAGCAGTTCGTGTTCCTTCGCATGATGTTTAGCCATAGTATTCCCGATTTTTCGAGAAATCTCACAATGACTGGCAGAATTTCCTGTAAAAAGACGACCTTGTGTCCGTTCAGCAGTAAATAATTGAAACAAATCTGCTAAATCAGCTTTGGCTGTTTTAACATTAGCTTGATAGCCACCATATTTACCGCGAACTGTATCAATATAGCCTTGTTCCACTAACTTTCCTGTCACACGCCGTAATTGTACGGGATTAATACAAACTAACTCAGACAAAGCTTTACTTGAGAAACGTTCATCTGCATGTTTCGTTAAGAAAGCCAGCACATGTACCGCAATATTAAATTCTAAGTTCACCGTGTTCACCTTCTTAATGTAACTATTATAATTACATTTAACAATATTTTGAGAGAAAAATAAACAGTTTTGCTCATAATGGTTTATCAATGGGGTAAGACAGGTAATTATTCATAATAATAAAGTGAGTTATTTGATAAATAACATAGAAGATTGTGTAATGGACAAAGATTGTCCACTTATAACTGTATATTGAACTGTAGGAGATGGTAAACATGGATAAATCAACAAGAGTCTTGAATATCTTCACACGTTTGTTGAATGGGGAAACAGTTAGAAAATCAGATCTCTCTGATTTTGGGAATGTTAGTACGAAGTCGATTCAAAGGGATATTAGAACGATTAATGATTTTTTCTATGAAAGTGAATATTGGAATAATAGAAATACTGAGGTAGTACATAAAAAGGGCGGTTATGAATTAGTCACGCATTCTAACAGTTTAAGTGGTTTAGCACTGTTAGGGCTTATGGTAAAAATTAAAAGCTTAACGCCTATCTTGCATGTAGATGTGTATAACTTATTCAGAAGAGAAATACAGGGCATGCGTATTGAAGATAGAAAAGTTTTAAGTGAAATGTTGGATCATTTTAATAATCGAGATGAAACATTTCCAGGTGAAACTCTAATGTTAATCGAAAAAGCGATTAGTCAAAAATACTTAGTATGGATGAAATTCAAAGGACGTAATATTGAAGTGAAACCATTATCAACGATGTACATGCATTATGACTATTGGTTTACTTATGAATATGAAAAAACAGTTTATACCGAGCGCGTTCGTCTGATTGAAAATTTTATGGTTTCCAATCATAAGTTTGATGAAGTCAAAAGCAAAGAACTCGTCACGGTTGAAATTGATGAATCGAAAATGGCGTTGTTCCGCCAACAATATAAGATTGTCGAGGTGCTAGACCGTACACAGGATGGAAAAATCATAGTGAAAGTCGCTTGTACGGAATTAGATGCATACTATATTGCTTATCAAATGGCACCTTTAGCACGCATTTTAGAACCTCAAAAGTACATTGATAGCTTTATTGAGCGTATTAATCAAATCAAAAGTTGCTATGAGTAAACAAAAACAAAGCTAAGTAAACGGTAAGCAAGAAAGTTTAATAAAATGAAGATTTAAAAGTTATTATTTTGGAAAAACAAAAAAGATTGCATTACTGGACAATAATTGACCACCTAGATGTGTATAGTAAGATTTATTAAGTTTTTATTAGGATTGATTGAAGTATACAGAAAGGTGGAACATTGATGAATTTACAAGAAAAAAGTTTTATTGAATCACAAATCGCAAGCAAAGCAAAACAACCTGCGATTGCTTATGTATTATGGTTTTTCTTTGGAAGCTTAGGAGGACACCGTTTCTATTTCGGTAAAACGGGATCAGCTATTGGGATGATTGCATTAACATTATTAACAGCTTGGTTTACATTTGGTATTCCAACATTGATTTGGGTGATTGTGGATGCGTTCTTAATTCCAGGTTGGGTTGAAGCAGATAAAACAAGAGTAAGAAGAGAAGCAGAGAACGAAATACAATTGATGCAAGGTAGCCATTCATAAGTTATCTTTTATGGACAAGACAGCTACATAAAAGAAAAAAATAGAGTCAGTAGACGAATACCCCCTTACACACGATAGAGTAAGGGGGTGTTTTTATATAAGTATGCTTGAAGAAAGACTCCATACTTGAATAACTAAATTGTTATTTTAGTGCGATGTAATCTTTCTTCAATGACATCAATACGCATTTCGATAATATCTTTTTCTGCTTTAAGTACTTTAAGGTGTGCTTCTAAAACATCTGAAATCTGTGCTTTATTCTCGTTAAGTTGTTCAACGTAATACTTAATTTTCTTGAGTGGCATATTGAGTAAACTTAAGCATTGAATTAAGCTGATAATTTCTATGTCTGTTTCAGAATATACACGTTGATTATTTGCATTTCTTTCAATATTCAACAATAAACCATGCTTTTCATAATAACGCAATTTACTCTTAGAGATATGTTTCATCTCAGAAACTTCTTGAATGGAGTACTTTTTCAAACAAATCACTTCCCTTAAACCATAGTTTAACCTGTAGTCTATTGTATAGAAAATATATATGAGGTGAAAGTATGGAAAACTTTACTGATATTCTAAATAGTAGAAAGTCTGTAAAAGGGTTCGATCCGGAGTTTAAAATTTCAAAAGAAGAAATGAATGAGATATTGGAAAAAGCTGCGACAGCACCTTCTTCAGTGAATATGCAGCCATGAAGAGTTGCTGTGGTTGAAAGTGATGAAGCTAAAGCGAAATTAAGACCACTCGTTCAATTCAATACGAACCAGAACGACACATCCTCTGCGATGCTCGTTATCTTTGGCGACTTGCAATGCTATGAGAATGCAGAATATATCTATGATAGTGCAGTTGAAAAAGGTATGATGCCACAAGAAGTCAGAGACCAAATCCTGCCACTCGCAAAGAACGGTTATAAAAGTTTAACGCGAGAACAAATGAGTGACATTGTCAAAATCGATAGTAGTTTAATGGCTATGCAATTGATGTTAATTGCGAAACAACATGGTTATGATACGAATCCGATTGGTGGATTTGAAGCGGATCAAATTGGTGAAGCCCTAGGCTATCCATTAGAACGTTATGTACCTGTAATGATCATCGCAATTGGTAAACAAGCTAAAGCACCACGTGATTCATTTAGAATGCCAAATGAAAAATTTGTTGAGTTCCAATAAGAAGTATAAGCTGTCAGTGTAAAAACTGGCAGTTTTTTGTTATGTATGATCTATATAAAAGGAAGCGGATCAACCATTGGTCGATCCATTGCTTCCCATCATGCTATGTTCGTAAGACATGATGAACAGTTGCAACGAAGACATCTTTTGAATAAAAGTGCCTTTTATTGCCTCTGGGAGAGAAAGGCTTGATAACACCATCCTCTATCCACTCTTCGAGCAGACCTTGAGGATAGCCAGCCTCCACCAATTCGTCTTCGTCAGTAATAAGTTGATCCCAAGCGAAATTAATATCCTCAAGATCTACTGCACTATCAGAAGCTTCAAATTGTTCCACTATATCACCCTTTCTGCATCGATATAAGTATGGATTATAGGGCTTAGCGGAAGAGGCCTGTTTGCACAAATCTCTCCAATATACGGATACCCATTTTTATTATTATTAATTTGAAAATAACCTTTTCATTTAAAATTCTACTTATAATTATATTGTTTTAGTTTTGAAATAAGGTTTGACTAGTGTGGCTATTTCTTCAACTTTAGTTGTATAATCCTCATCATTTTTAGTAACTGATTCAATAACAATACCTAGAACTGCACTCGTTAAGAAAACTAAGATAGTTTGAACTGAGATGTTGTGCATTTGTAAGTAAGCATGATTAAGTTTAGGCTCTACTAGTTCAGTAATGACAGAACCTAGTCGTGTAAGAAATAGATTAGAGACTGGACTTTTATAAAGTTTTATAAAAACAACCTTATTTTTATGAATAAAGTTAAAGCCATTCAGTATGCCTTGTTTGAAGTTTTCAGGCGTACTTTCTGAAGCGGCTTGGCGTATTGCTTGGGTATAGTCATTCATAATTTCATCTATCACTTCAAATTTGTCTGAAAAATGATTGTAGAATGTACGTCTACTAATACTTGTTTGTTCACAAATCATAGTTACAGTGATGGTTTCAAAAGAATGTGTATCTAAGAGGCCTAATAAAGTAGATTTAATTTGTTCCATTGTATACTTTGTTCTTTTATCCATGTTTATCCTCTTTCTGCACAAATTGTATATAAGTGTGCAGAACTTTCGAGTAAAGTTCTGCTTTAGAATTCATTCCCTCATATAACCAGTCTATAGTTGAGATTACAAGTTTTCATTATAACGTAATTTCAAAAGAAAAAGGGAGGAATTCATAATGAAAGCAGCCGTTTGGTATGGCGAAAAAGATATTAGAGTTCAAGAGAGACAATTAAAAGAAATGAGCAGTGATGATGTCAAAGTGAAAGTAGCTTGGGCAGGTATTTGCGGTTCAGACTTGCACGCATATTTGCATCCAGACTCAGTACCGATGGAGAGAGGGACTGTGCTTGGACATGAATTTTCAGGTGTAGTAGAAGAAGTAGGTTCAGATGTTACAGAGCTTAAAAAAGGCGATCGTGTTTGTATTTATCCGATGATGTTCGAAGATCAAGAGAATGCATTATATGAACGCTTTGTTACTTTAGATGCGGTTGGTGCACAGATTGATGGAGGATTTGCTGAATATACAATCATTCCACAGAATTCTGTATTCAAAGTACCAGAAGAGTTATCATTAGAACGAGCAGCATTGGTAGAGCCGGCATCTGTTGCGTATCAAGCTGTTAAAGATGCTGGAATTAAAGAAGGGGATATTGTGACTGTCTATGGTGCTGGGCCAATCGGTCTGTTCTCTATTGCGGCCGCAAAAGCACAAGGCGCAAAGCAAGTAATCGCAATTGATATTGCTGAAGAACGTTTGAAAATAGCTGAAGCAATGGGTGCAGATACAACGATTGATTCTACAAAAACAAATCCAGTAGAGGCCATTAGAAAAATGTATCCAGAAGGTGCAGATGTAAGTATAGAAGCAGCCGGTGTGGCAGATACATTTACACAATCTATTCAATCTACACGTGTAAGAGGCACAGTCATGATTGTAAGTTTCCACACGCAAAGTTTAGAATTCAATGTACCGCAAAACTTATTGTTTACGGGTGTAAATATTATGGGTTCTGTTGGATATGGTAATGACACATACAATCAAGTTATGAATGAATTAGCTTCCGGTGCATTAGCGTCAGAACCTATCATTACTAGTAAAATCACTTTAGACCATATTAAAGAAGATGGTTTTGAAAAATTGATTCAAGATAAGTCGCAAGAAAAAATCTTAATCCAACTCAATACGATAGACTAAGTTCCTATTTATATAGTAATAAGTTCAAAGGAGGATGAGCATGTAATGCTTGTGCTCCTTTTTAATTAGTCTAAAATAATACATAAACGTTCAATAAAGAGGAAGGATCAAACAAATGAAAATAGGAGTCATTTCAGATTTACATATCGATCGCCCTTCTGATTATACTGAAGCACAATATACAGAACATTTAGCGCAGCTTGTTAAACAAGAACAATTAGATTTGTTAGTGATTGCTGGAGATATTTCGAATGATCATCAACAATCGTATATCTTCATCCAACAAATGGAAGTATTAACAGGTATAGATGTACGTTTTATTCCGGGCAATCATGATTATTGGTCAACAGATGGCACGTCTACACAAGTGATTCATGATTTCTTTATGAGTAAGCCGGAACAATTGATGAGCAATCCTTACATTATTAATGATGAATGGGCAATTGTCGGAAATAGCGGTTGGTATGACTATAGTTATGCAAATCCTAAATATAGCCTGGATTATTTAGAGCGCAGACGCTTTAAAGGTGCAACGTGGCAAGATAAAGTTCATGTTGATTGGGGAATGCCGGATAGAGAAGTATCTCGTAAAGCTGCTGAACTGGCAGAAGCGGATATGAAAAAGGTTCAAGGTAGAAATATTATTTTGATTACACATGTGGTGACGGATCCTAGTTTTAAAGTGCCGATGCCGCATCGTATTTTTGATTACTTCAACGCATTTATCGGAACTTCTGACTTTATGAAGTTATATCAAGACTATCCCATATGCTATAGTTTGATGGGACATGTTCATTTCAGAGGAAGTATCACAAAGGATAATATCCATTATAGTTGTGTTTCATTAGGCTACTTCAGAGAGTGGCGGACAAAAGATATTGATAAAGAAATGCGTCATGCATTACAGGTGATAGAAATATAAAGGAGATTATCATCATGAATGAACTGTTGGGTTTCATATGGAATATTTTAAAAATCATTGTGTTTGGTGTGTATTTTATAGTAGCAGTTGGAGCAATGCTGAAGTTGTATCTGAAATTGATAGATTTTTATAAGACGCATTTAAGTCGAGTGTTTCTTGGAAGAGAAAATAGTGATAGTACAAGATGGTTGGTTTTAATTATTTCTATTACTTTAGCGTTTCTTTCCTTTATCTTAATGACATATATTATTGCGAAAGTTATAGGTAGTGGCGTACTTTTCCTATTCTTTTTAGCTGGTTTGTATTTTATATTTCGATATTATCAACAAAGTAAAGAAAACAATAAGAGTATGTAGTTAGTGTGATAGAGGAAGGAAGAGAAGCGGTTTTGAAATTGAAAATGTAAGGTAAATCCAGGGGTTATAAGGCTTTTGCGCACAAGAATCATTATTAAAATATCCGGAAATCAAGGGTTTCAAACATTTCAATATAGTAATAAAGAGATAACAAAGGAAAAGAAGAACGACGTTTTAACCCCGTCTTCACAGTACTTACAAGGTAGTAATATTTCAGTAACTATATTACATGCAAAATACATTTGTTTACAAAACAATTATACGCCTTTATTTAGTGTACTTCCCGTGTTACCTTTAGTCTTGTAATTTTGATTGAGAGAAAAACGAAAAACGTATTAACGAATCAATAAAATTTTTAAGGACGGGAGTTTACATGATGAATAAATTAGTAACAGCTACTATTGTAGGTTTGGGAGTTTCTTCAGTAGGATTTATCAGTCACCACGCAGACGCAGCTGAAAATAACCAAGTTGCACCGCAACAAACACAACAAGCACAACAGACAGCAGATCAGACTAAAGGTTATTCATATGGATCATACTTCACGAAAGATACACAAGGTAATTACCACCACACATTAGATGGCAATTGGGACCAATCAATGTTTGATAATAAAGAATATCAATTCACTATCGTAGATGAAGCAGGGGCAACACACTATTTCTATTTCCCACAAAGTTTATTAAACCCTAGCTACCAATACGATGACAATAACTATTCAGCAAATGCATCAAATTCAGATGTTCAAGCAAATGGTTATGACGTAAATGAAGCACCATCAGCAGAAGATATCGCAAACAATCCAAACAAAGCTTCAGAAAATAACGCAACTTATAACAACAATACATCAAACGCACAATACGAAAACACATATAACCAATCACAAGATAATACAACATATGCACCTGCACAAAACGCTACATCTGATGCAGGTACAGCACAAAATGTTGAAGCTACACAAGCACCAGCACCACAAACAACACAAGCTAATGCTGCAGCTCAAGGACAACAAGGCGGCGGTTCAACACAAGGTTCTGACCAAGCAGCACAAACATCTGGTGACAGTGCACCTTCTAACCAAGCAGACGGTGCAACAGCACAAGATGCAGGTTGGTTAACTAAACATCCTAAAATCCAACCATATGGTCAATATCACGGTGGCGGCGCTCACTATGGTGTAGACTATGGTATGCCTGAAAACACACCTGTTTACTCATTAACAGACGGTACAGTAACACAAGCTGGCTGGAGTAACTATGGTGGCGGTAACCAAGTTACAATCCAAGAGAAAAACAGCAATAACTATCAATGGTATATGCACATGAACAGCTTAAATGTACAACAAGGACAAGATGTTAGCGCTGGTGACCAAATCGGTTTATCAGGTAGCACTGGTAACTCAACTGCACCACACTTACACTTCCAACGCATGCAAGGTGGCGTAGGTAACCAATACAGTGTGAACCCAGACAGCTACATCAACAGCAGAGCATAATTATTAACTTATAGTTCGATATCATTAATCATATTTTATAACCTTTTCACGTTATCTCTGAAGCTTATTCGGAGATAACGTTTTTTATTTGTTTTAAATGAAAATACCCGACTTTAATGATTAGAATATTCAAAATACTATATGTTGTGGTAAACTATATATAATTGTAAGCGTTTGCTGACAGTTAAATTACAAACAAAAGGGGACACATCATGAATTTAGCATTATTAGGTTTTGTAATGATCATTGTCTTTATGGCTCTGATTATGAGTAGAAAAATGTCAGCGCTGGTAGCACTTATCGTGGTACCAGTAGTATTCGGATTAATCGGGGGATTTTACTCTAGTTTAGGAAAGGATATCATTGCGGGAATTACGACTGTTGCGCCAACTGGAATTATGTTGGTTTTCGCGATTCTCTATTTTGGGGTTATGATTGATGCTGGATTATTCAATCCAATTATCAGTGTGATTATGAAAGGGGTTAAGGGAGACCCTGTAAAGATTACAATCGGAACAGTCGCCTTAGCATCTATTGTTGCGTTAGATGGGGACGGTACTACTACATTTATTATTACTGTTACAGCGATGTTGCCGTTGTATAAGAAAATGGGTATGAATCCATATATTTTATCAACGCTTGCGCTATTAGCTATCGGTGTGATGAATATGACGCCGTGGGGTGGACCGACAGCACGTGCTATTTCAGCACTTCAGTTAACAACGGAGGAAGTATTCACACCTGTTATTCCAGTGATGGTCGCAGGGATTCTCTTTGCGTTTGTGGCTGCTTATATCTTGGGGAAGAGAGAGCGCAAACGTATTGGTATTAAGAACCATTTATCACTCACTTTAGAAGAAATGCATATTTCAAATGACAAAGATGAAGATGAACTTGCATTATTACGACCAAAATTAACAATTATTAACGCTGCTTTGACAATTACCTTATTAGTGGCATTGATTACAGATTTCTTACCGATTCCTGTACTCTTTATGCTTGGCTTTGCGTTAGCGTTAATTATTAACTATCCTCAACTAAAAGTACAATCCAATCTTATTAAACGCCACGCAGGAAACGTACTTGCGGTAGTGAGTTTAGTTTTTGCGTCAGGTGTATTTACGGGAGTTATGAGTGGGACGAAAATGGTAGACCATATGGCAAGTGCTTTAGTACATATTGTGCCAGATGCGATGGGGAATCATTTCGCATTGATCACTGCCGTGCTCAGTATGCCGTTCACTTACTTTATGGCGAATGATCCATTCTATTATGGTATCTTGCCTATTCTTGCAGAATCTGCACAACAATTCGGTGTTTCTAAAGCAATGATGGCGAGAGCGTCTATCTTAGGACAACCAGTTCATGTCTTAAGTCCTTTGTATGCGGCAGGTTACTTGCTTGTAGGTATGCTTGGTATAGATTATGGAACGAACCAAAAGGTTGTTTTAAAATGGGCAATCGGTTCTTCGGTATGTATGATTATTGTGGCAGGTATTATTGGGGTTATCGCATTCTAATTTCATAAATAAGTTTCTATGTTTTACGTGAAACTTTGAAGTACTTCAGGATAACTGAGGTACTTTTTTAGTTTTCTTTAACAACTTTACAGTTTCTTAAAACGTTTTATGTAGAAAATTATCAAAGTTTTAAATATAATTGAATTGTGAAAAAGATTTATCGGAGGAAGGAATATGGGGAAATACTGTACAACATGTAAAAATGCGTTACAGTCTAGTGAAGCTTTTTGTACTCAATGTGGTACACCTAGTCAATTTTCTCGTTCGGAGGTCATACATCAACAAAAAGATTATGGCAGAATTAAAACTTTCGTTTGGTGTAGTGTACTCGTATTAGTATTCTTAGCTCTGGTCGCTGGACTATTCTATGGTGTGTTGGCATTTTGGTCGAATCAAGTTGGTAAAGCACAACCTAGAGCGTCACATTTACCACCTACGCATAAAGTAGAGATTGATGTGAACTCACCAATGTTCAGTCAAGGTTACATGCATGCGCCTAATACAGAGGGGTATGAAGGTTTTGAAATAGGGGAAACCAAAAGTGCGATAGAGAGAGAATATGGTCGTGCAGAAGGTGCTAAAACAATTGATGGCAAGAAAGCTGAATTATATGGCAATATTGGTGTCAGTTATAATTCAAACAATCAAGTCAGTCATGTGTTTGTAGTACCTGGAAAAATGACAAAAGATGACTTCACAGATTTTCATAATGGACCTGATGAAATTTCAAATGGCAATTGGTATTACGATACAGATAAAGCCAACGGTTTTTCAATCAAAGTCTATACTTCAAAAAATGATATAGAAGCCATTGAAAACATCATGCAGAGATAGATTCAAAACAGTAGAAGTACGAAATAGTACATAAGATAAAGCGCCTGAACAAAAAGTTCATGGCGCTTTTTTAGCATCAAAGGTCAGACTGACGTTTGTCTGAAGTAAGAGATGCGGACGTCTTATAAACCTTGTAGTTATGCATTTTCACTAATATATTCGCAGACCTTATCGATTTGTTCGGAGAAAGATCCGTCGAATTTGTTTTCAAAGAATGCGCTGCCGATTGTGAATGCCCAAGGGTTCACTTTTTTAATCAAGTCCAGTTTTTCAAAGCTGTCGATACTTCCAGCAACACAAACAGGATAATCGGTTTGAGTGACAAATTGTTTAATTAATTCTGGTGGATTTTCAATGTGACGATAACCTAATAAATCAAAGCCATACACACCTGATTGAATATAACGTTCAGCTTGCTCTTTCATTTCTTGAAGTGTGCCTTTAAGTATAGAAGGGCGTTCTGAAATATGGCCGACAAACGGCATATATTTAATATTATGTTTTTGGCAAAACTGATTCACTGATTCGAAGTAAACAGTACCCATTAAAATATCACAGTTACAATCTAATGCTAACTGTGCCCCTTTGATACATTCAGGTTCTGTATATTCAACAACTTCAAGAATAGTTGTCTTATTATGTTGTTTCATAAATCTAAACAGTTCTATCATTTGTGCTTTAGGTAATCCACTATCTTTAAATCCCCAATAATTGGCTTTAGTATGTTTGCATGCCTCAAATATTTCATGTGCATTTTCAACTGTATAATCGTTGTGTGTCAACATCACAATCAACTCACTCTTCCCCAATTCCCATCAGCTCCCTCGGTTTTTGTTTCAATCAGATTAACACAATATATTAACTATTACAATTTATTTTTTGGTTTTTAAGACATTACAAACTGTAAAAATATATAATTCAGTTGTTAACATTAATATTGCGTTGACTTTGATATGTCATTCACTTACACTAATCCATATAATTATTTTTAATTTATTAAATTGAGTAGATTTATTTAACCTGAGAATAGGATGTGACATCTTCGTGTTTAACTTTATATTTCCAAATGCATACGTAGATAATGTGTTTATGATTAATTATGAGAAAATTCAAAAATTAGGGTTTAAAGCTTTGATTTTTGACATCGATAGCACTTTAGTACCGCATGGTGCTGATACAACTGCTGAAGTTGATCAGTTATTTAAACATATTCATGAACTAGGCTTAAAAACATTATTGCTGTCTAATAATAGCGATGAACGTATAAAAGACTTCAATAGAAATATTCAAACGTTGTACATACCTATGGCTAATAAACCTAATAAAGCGAATTACTTAAAGGCAGTTAAAATGTTAGGTGTTGAGAAATCTGAAGTTTTATTGATTGGAGATCAAATGTTCACAGATGTTTTAGGTGCTAACCTATGTGGCATTCAAAGCATTTTAGTGAAGTATTTGTTGCACGAAGGTGAAACTAAGATTGGTAAGAAGAGACGCGTTGAACAAGTATTGTTAGGTCTATATAACTTAAATCATTATTATCCAAAAAGAATTACAGACATCATTAAAGAGGAGACGAAACCTATGCCCAAGAAACGAAAATTATTAAGTGAGATTCATCCTGTCTTTTATGCACTAGCTGAGAAAAAAGGGATTTTAAAACGTAATATTGATGACGCACGCGGACATAAAAAGTTTTCAAAAGAAAAAGAAGAGGCATTACTGCCCAATGTAGTTTCTTACAATGCATCTAACTTAATTAAAACAGGGCGAGGTATTGATCCTGTCTTACAAGAAAACAAAGCCTATAATATTGATTTGGCTGCTTCTAAAATCGATAAAATTGTCGTACATCCAGGAGAAGAATTCTCATTTTGGAAACTCGTAGGCAAAATTAATAAACAAAATGGTTACAGAGATGGTCGTGTGATTATCAATAATAAAATTCAAGCTGGCATGGGTGGTGGCCTATGTAACTTAGCTAACTCTATTCATTTGCTTATTTTGCATAGCCCATTAACTATTACAGAATTCCATAATCATTCTGATGCTTTGGCACCAGATCCAGGTAAACGTGTTCCGTTTGCGACAGGTACATCTATTTCATATAACTATGTAGATTACCGATTCAAAAATAAAACAAACCAAGATGTTCAACTGCATTTATGGTGTGCAGATAAGAAACTTCATGCAGAGTTAAGAAGTGAGGAAATATTCCCTTGGGAATACAGATTAGTAGAAGAAGACCATCATTTTGCTAAAGAAGGCGATAAGTACTATAGAATCTCTAAAATTTATAAAGAGACAGTTGATAAACAAACATCTAAAGTGCTTAAAAAAGAATTAGTTTTAGATAACCATTCAGAAGTTCTATTTGATTATGATTTGATTCCTCAAGATCAAATTAGAAATGCTTAATGTATAAAATTATATAAAGTATAAGATAAAAAAGTTCCACTTATCTTATCGCAAGTGGAACTTTTTTATCTATATGAAACCCATTTGGGTGTTATGCAAATTGTGATATTAATCGATTCATTAGTATTGTGATTATTTTTTACGTTTGATACCGATTTGACGACCAAGTTCTTTAGGTTGGTCTAATCCTTCTTTATCTACTAGTTCAGCATCTTGTTCAATATTTTGTGCGATGTCTTCAGGGAAGGGTGCTGGGCGACCTGAGTTTGTATCAATGCCCATTAACATGACTTCGTATGTGGCACATACATCTTGTGCTTGATCATACAGTGTCATGAATGCATGAAGACGTTTCGCATCATGATCGACAAGTTGTACAGTCACCGTCAAATTTTCATCTTTGTTAACTTCTTTTTGATACGTTTCATGATTTTCTAAAGTGAAGACTGTGTAATGACGGCGCTCGATTTCAGTTTCGCTTAAACCTAAGTAAGCGAGATATGCATCTGTCGCATTACTGAAGACGCGGTTGTATTCTGCGTCATTCATATGATTATTATGATCGAGCCATTCGTCTTTTACTGTCACTTGATACGTAAAGAGTTGTGTCATGAATTTATACCCCCTGTGATTGAGGTTGACGTTTCTTCATACCTGGTGTTTCAGTTGGCCAATATTCTTGCGCAAGTTTTTTCACTTTCACTAAGAATTCATTACGTTTTTGGTCAAGTTCTGACATTGTGTAACCTTGTGAACTTGTTTCGCATCCTTCTACAACTGCGTTGTATAAATCAGTTGTTAATTCTGGCGCAACTAATTTAGTCCAAGGTTTCTTAAGTGCTGGACCGAATTGTTTCAACATGTGACGCATACCGCCATTACCACCAGCTAAGTGGAATGTCATGAATGGACCATATTGTGCGTAGCGTAAGCCTGCTGCGTGAGTGAAGGCTTTATCTACTTCTTCAGTAGTTGCGATACCTTCATTAACGATGTGTAATGATTCACGCCATAAAGCTTCCATAAGACGGTCCGCAATGTGTCCTTCGATTTCGTTACGGACATGTAAGACGTCCATACCGATACCTTCATAAAGTTCTTCAGCTTTTACAACTGTGTCTTCTGCAGTTTCTTTACCTGGTACAATTTCAACTAATGGTAAGATATAAACAGGATGGAAAGGATGTGCTACAACTAAACGCTCTGGATGTTTTAATCCTTCTTGCAGTTCAGTTGGCATAATACCTGAAGTACTTGAACCGATAATTGCGTCAGGACGTGCATAAGTGTCGATTTCTTTTAAGACACTTGCTTTGATTTCTTCAACTTCTGGTACATTTTCTTGAATCAAGTCTGCATCTTTCACAGCTTCATCTAAGTGTGGTGTGAAAGTCAGATTATCTAAAGATGCACCTTCTGCTAATCCCATTTCTTCAGCGTATGGCCAATTTTGTTTGATTTGTGCCATCATTGCTTCTTGTGCGCCTTCACCTGGGTCAGTTGCGATCACTTCGTGACCATGCGCAAGCATGCGAGTGATCCAACCACTGCCGATAACGCCTGTTCCTACTACTGCAAATTTCATTTTAATTGTCTCCTTTTGGCTGAGTTAAATTGTATTTTTCACGCGCTTCTTGCGGTGTCATAGGTTCCATATCTAAACCTTTTAAGATTTCTACTGCTTTTTCTACTAGTTCTTCGTTTGTCGCTTTAACACCTTTTGATAAATAGATGTTATCTTCTAAGCCGACACGTACGTTGCCGCCGCGTTTCGCAGCTTCTTCTACTGTTGGCAACTGCATTTTACCGATACCGAATGCTGACCAATGAGCATTTTCTGGTAAACGTGTTTTGAAGTATTCAATCGTTTCTGCATCATTGTCTGCACCCCATGGAATACCTAGGCAGAATTGATACATTGGTTCACCTTCGATTAAACCTTCAGAAACTAATTGGTTCGCAAAACGGATATGACCGCTATCGAAACATTCTAATTCAGGTTTTACACCTGCATCTTTGATTAATTGTGCTTGACGGCGTAACCAATCTGTCGGACTGATATAAACCATATCTCCGAAGTTGACACTACCGCAGTCTAGTGTACAAATTTCTGGTAATAATTCTCCAACTGGCTCATGACGTTCATCTGGTGTTTGGATATCTGAACCTTCTCCGGCTTGGTAAGGGTTCTGCATATCTGGGAGGAAGTCGCCACCGCCGCCTGCAGTAATATTAATCACAATATCTTCATCTGCTTCACGGATTAAACGTACTGCTTCTCTATATAATTCAACATCATGGCTTACGCCACCTGTTTCTGGATCTCTTGCATGAATATGTGCCACTGTTGCGCCTGCACGTGCACATTTAATTGCGGCATCCGCAATCTCTTCAGGTGTTACGGGTACATGTTTATTTTTTTCTGTTGTGTCGCCAGCGCCTGTAATTGCTGCTGTTAACATTACTTTTTTCATGGACTATTTATCCCTCCGAGTTTCAGTTATTTTTTTCAACGGTTGTTAGTGTACCAACTGGACGGTTTTATTTCAACCCCTTTGTTTAAGAAAAATAAAAAAAGAGAGTCTCTTTTTTGTAAGAGCCTCTCATGACAAGGGTTGTACCTCTATTTATTTACTGCTTAATTCTTTTAAGCGATCTAAGACAGCTTCTCGCATGTCTTCGTCGATAGATGTTAAACCGAAAATTTCAGATAGCCATAAGCCATCTACAGCTAAACGATAAATCGTCGCATCCACTGCGTCTAAACCATCCGATTCAATATGATTTTGCCAATCTTGGTAGGTTTCTTGTAGGGGACCGAGTAAATTACGATCATTACCTTGTGCTGCTAGAATGGCAGAAGTCACAGCTTTGTTTTCTTTACGATGTTCACGTGTTGCCTCAATAAAGGCATGTAGCCATTTACTTTCTTTTTCGTTATCAATATAATGATTAACATTTTCTTTATAAAGCTCATTCGCATGGTCCACTAGACCTTGAATTAAGGCTTGTTTGGTATTGAAGTGATAGAGGAGTCCGCCTTTACTCACTTCTGCACGTTGTGCCACGGCATCAAGTGTTAAGGCACTGACACCTTGTTCATTCACAATATCGGCTGCTGCTCGTAATAACATCTCTCGCTTTTGATTCTTAGCCATTATTTCACCACTTTCTATATAGCTAGGTAGTTTTAACGCTTCACTATTAATTTTAGCGTAAAACTTCACAGAAACAAGTTTAACCCTGAGTTATTGATTTAAATAGGGGGTTACACCTATATGGACGCTTATTTTATACCCTGATACCTATATGTATAAATAAAAAACCAAGCTCTATATCAGAACTTGGCATCTATTTAAAAGATTAATTGAATGACTGCGATGATTATTAATATACTGATAATCCATTTTTGAACGACACTTGGTAATTTCTTACCAATCATTAAACCAATCGGTGCGAAGATAATACTACCAATGACTAAAGGAATCGCATCTGCGATAGGAATAAAGCCTTGGAAGAGTTTAATCACAAAGGAACCGATAGATGAGATAAATGCGATTACGATACTGTTTGCGACGACGGTATTCATCGGTAATTTAAAGAATACGAGCAAGACTGGAATAATCATGAACGAGCCACCTGCACCAACAATACCAGAAATGGCCCCGATACCAATGCCGAATAAGATGAGTAACATACGGTTTAAGTGTGGTGTGCCTTCTTGCGGTTTCACTTTAATGAATAATAACACCAACGCAAGAATTGCGACCACGATATAAACAATATTTACTGCAGTCGTACTGAACCATTGTGTAAAGAAAGCACCGACTGTACTCCCAATTAGTGTGCTAGCACCCATGTACAGTACGAGTTTTAATGAGAATTCTGGATTGCTTTTCGCTTTAATCGAACCGCTGAGTGTACTGAAGAATACTTGGCTGGATGCGAGTCCTGAAGCGAGATAAGGCGTGTAAGTATGAAGGCCTAAAAGGCTCGGAATGATTAGAATAGCGGGATAGATAATAATTGCGCCACCTATACCGACCATTCCAGAAACTAAACCGCCAAATACCCCGATAAGGAGCATCGTAATTAAAGTCACGATATCCATTATTTACTTTTCACAAGCAAGTTGATTGCTTCTTCAATTAAGGCTTGTGAATCTTCGTTATTATCTTCTGCTGCTTTAACGCATTCTACTAAATTTTCGCTGACAATTACTGCCATTAAGCGTTGTAATGCGCTTTTAGAAGAACTTAATTGTGTAATAACATCCTTACAATCTTTATCTTCTTCCATCATTTTCACGACGCCATTCAATTGTCCTTGTAAACGTTTAATACGATTAATCATTTTTTGATCATAATTCATTCATAATACCCCCATATTAAGACTGAGTAGTTTTATTGTAGTTGGAAAAAGAATTTTTGTCAAATACCCCATAGGGCATTTGACATTTATCCTGAAAGGCTTTAAGATACCCCTATAGGTATTTTTGAAAGGGAGGCAACACGGGAGTATATGAAAACACAACACATTAATGAATTCAGTAATCAAGATTTTGAACGTTTAGCAAAAGATGGACAATTAATCGATGTCAGAACACCTGAAGAATACGCAGACGGGCACATTAAAGGTGCGGAATTATATCCAGTCGATCAAATAGAACAGTTCGATAAGAAGAAAGATAAAACGTACTATATTTATTGTAGAAGCGGTAAACGCAGTCTAAAAGCTGCAGAGTATCTAGACAAACAAGGTTATGACGTTGTAAATCTAGATGGCGGTTATGTGGCTTATAGTGAAGGTGACGATAATACAGAAGTTAAAGAAAGTACAGAAACGAAAGTAAAAGATAACCGCAAACAATTAAACTACAGTGGCTTACAATGTCCTGGTCCTATCATGAACTTAAGCCAAGAAATGAAACAACTTAAACCAGGTGATCAAGTTGAAGCAACAGTTACTGACCCAGGTTTCTACAGTGACATTCAAAGCTGGGTGAAACAAACAGGTAATACCCTAGTACGTATTAACCAAGATGACGAAAAAGTCACAGCAATTATTCAAAAAGAAGAACCAAAAGCAATGGAAGTTTCACATTCCGCAAACGGTACAACAATCGTGTTATTTAGCGGAGAGCTTGATAAAGCATTAGCTGCGTTGATTATCGCAAATGGTGCGAAAGCAGCAGGTCGTGACGTCTCAATCTTCTTCACATTCTGGGGATTAAATGCGTTGAAGAAAGAAAATCCAGCGAACGTGAAGAAAAAAGGTATCGCAAAAATGTTCGATATGATGTTGCCGAAAACACCAGTGAAAATGCCGTTATCTAAAATGAATATGTTCGGCTTAGGCAACTTAATGATGCGTTATGTCATGAAAAAGAAAAATGTGGATTCTCTTCCAGCATTGTTAGATAAAGCAATCGAACAAGATATTAAATTGATTGCCTGCACAATGAGTATGGATGTCATGGGCATTGAAAAAGAAGAATTACGTGACGAAGTGTCATACGGCGGTGTAGGAAGCTATATCGGTGACACACAAAACGCAAGCCATAACTTATTTATCTAAAGAGAGACAAAACACAAATAAGTAAAGGAGTTTTAGAATGTTTTTCAAACAATTTTATGATAATAAATTATCACAAGCCTCTTATTTAATCGGTTGTCAACGTACAGGAGAAGCAATGATTATCGATCCAGTACGTGACTTATCTAAATATATTGAAGTCGCAGATGATGAAGGCTTCACAATTACTAAAGCAGCTGAAACACACATTCACGCTGACTTCGCATCAGGTATCCGTGATGCAGCTGAACGCTTAAACGCACAAGTGTATGTCTCAGCTGAAGGCGGAGAACAATTCGGCTACAAAAATATGCCTGAAAACACAACATTTGTGAAAGACCATGATCATATTGATGTAGGTAACATTGATATTGAAGTGTTATTCACACCAGGTCATACACCAGAAAGTATCAGTTTCTTACTCACTGATAAAGGCGGTGGCTCTTCAGTACCGATGGGTCTCTTTACTGGTGACTTCATCTTCGTAGGCGATATCGGTCGTCCAGACCTATTAGAAAAAGCAGCACAAGTTGAAGGCACAACTGAAAAAGGTGCGAAACAAATGTATGATTCTATTCAATCAGTGAGTGAATTACCAGACTATATCCAAATCTGGCCCGGTCATGGTGCAGGCAGTCCTTGTGGTAAATCACTAGGTGCTGTCCCAACATCTACACTCGGTTATGAACGTGTAAACAACTGGGCATTCAATGTGAATGATAAAGAAGCATTCGTGAAACAGCTCACTTCAGAACAACCTGATCCACCACATCATTTCGGTCATATGAAATATATCAACCAAATGGGAACAGACTTATATACACCATATGATGTATATCCAAGTCTTGACTCAGACCGTCTTGCATTCGACGTACGTTCACGCTCAGCGTATCATGGTGGTCATGAATACGGCACAATCAATATTCCATTCGATAAAGGCTTCATTAACCAAATCGGTTGGTATCTTGACTACGACAAAGACATCGATTTAATCGGTGACCGCGACTTAGTACAACAAGCAGCTTACCAACTTCAATTAATCGGTTATGATCGTGTCGCAGGTTATCGATTACCGAAATACGATGTCATGACACCTTCTGTACACAGTGCAGACATGACAGGTAAAGAAGAAAATGTATTAGACGTACGTACAAATGATGAATGGGATGCAGGTCACCTTGACCAAGCGAAACACATCAAACACGGTAAATTACTAGATGCGGATGTTCCATTTGATAAAGACGCGCCAATCTATGTACATTGCCAATCAGGTGTACGTAGTTCAATCGCAGTCGGCGTCTTAGAAAATAAAGGCTTCACAAATGTGATTAATGTAAGAGAAGGTTACCAAGCAATTCCAGATTCTCTTAAAAAATAAGTAATCATTGCATAGGTAAAATCCAGTCTAACCGAGCACTCGTTTAAGGGTGTTCGGTTTTTTTATATTTTGAGATGTCTAAGAAGTCATCTTGTGTGAATCAAGCAATATAAAAAAGAGAGCTGCACTTATTGTTAAGTGATAGTTCTCCTTTTACATTTATTCAACTATATTTTAATCATTATAAGAATCACTAGTAGAGGTTAGAAGGTTGGTCCTTTGGTTATTTCGATACGCCAGTCATTTCCTGTGCCAATATGATAGAGTTTAGAAAATGAATTTTGGTTGACCGCAACGCCTATATTAACGAGTGAGTTAATGTAAACTAAAGGTTCACCAATGTTGACGTCCGCAAAAGAACGTACGAATTTCATGATGTTTTGATAGACTTTGTTTTCACGGTTATAAATGGTCACAATCAGGTTATCTCCATGGTGTATATCATTCTCTTTAAAGTAAGAAAGTGGAATGTTGGTCCATAGAGAGCCGAAGCGGATATCTAAGACATCAATATAACCGATGAGTGTATCGCCTTCTTGTCTAGAATCGTTGATTGGAAGTTGTTTGATTGAGTCTAAATCAATAGACTGGCCTAAATCTTCAAATTCAATTTGACCGGCAGCTAAGCGTGCACCATTATAGGCATAAATATCACGACCATGGAAAGTATGACTTTCTTCAGAATGCGGTAAACGACTTTTGACTTCATCTATCGCAATGACTGATTCAATGCCTTCATAATGCAGTATATGTGTCAGTGAACCGTTATCTGGTGTAATGATATAGTGACCTGTTTTGGTCAAGCAGGCAATACTTCTGCGATCACTGCCTACACCAGGGTCAACGACAGAAACAAAGACTGTGCCTTTTGGCCAGTATTTCACAGTCTGGTAGAGACGATAGGAAGCCACCCAAATATCATAAGGTGAAATGTCATGTGTTAAATCACTGATGAAGATATTGTCACTGACCATACGTGCAACACCTTTCATTGCGCTGACTGCACCGTCTTCTATACCAAAATCTGATTGTAAAATTAAGTTGTTACTCATCTTTATTCTCTCCTCTAATGTGTGATTCTTCAGATGACGGACTTATTATTTAAAAAATCTGAAAACTTTAAACGTATGCCTATATTATGCCCTTTTCATATGAAAGTCAATATCCTTTTAAAATACTAGGAATTCAATATAAAAATACGCTTAGTATTTAAATTTTCTCAGCTTTAAAACTGAGGAGGCGTTTAACTTTAATTGGTAATATTATTTTTAGTAGTACGTATAGGCTCAATAAAAAATCGATGAAAACACTTAAGGTTTTCACCGACTTTTTATTTGAGACTTGATTTATTACTTGTTTTTTAACTAGTTTACATATCGCCGATAGATAAATATTTCGTTTCTAAATATGGCTGAATACCTTCAATGCCGCCTTCTCTGCCATAACCACTTTCTTTCATACCACCGAATGGGGCATGTGCAGCAGAAGGGCCGCCATCGTTCCATCCAATAACACCGTAATCTAGATTATTATAGATGTAGAAACCAGTTTTATAATTATTAGTAAAGAAATAAGCAGCTAAACCGAATTCAGTGTCATTCGCCATTTTGATTGCGTCATCTAAATCAGCATAAGCCATAACAGGCGCTACAGGACCAAATGTTTCTTTATGCATAATTTCCATATCTTGATTCGCATTTGAAATGACGACTGGTTTTAAGAAATTGCCGCCTAGTGATTCAATTTCATCCAATGAACGAGATAATTGTCCGCCTTTAGCTTCTGCATCTTTAATTTGATGAACGACTTTATCTACTCCATCTTGGTTAATTAATGGGCCAACGTCTACTCCTTTATCTAAACCGTTACCTACTTTTAATTCGTGTACTTTTTGTATTAATTTATCTACATACGTATCGACAATATCCTCATGTACATAAATACGGTTGGCACAAATACATGTTTGACCGGCGTTTCTGAATTTAGTTGCGATTGTTTGATCGACTGCATCATCAATATTTGCGTCTTTGTGCACAATTACGGGTGCTAGACCACCGAGTTCCATAGTGACATTCTTAACAGAACTAGCAGCGCCTTCAATCAATTTCTTGCCGACAGGTGTAGAACCTGTAAAGGTAATCTTTTGAATGATTGGACTTTCAGTAAAAATACGTCCAGCATCTTTACCAGATATAATAACGTATTGAATAGCATCTTTTGGGATGCCTGCTTCATGTGCTAGTTCTACTAAACGAATTGTAGTCAGTGGTGTTTGTACCGCTGGTTTACATACAATCGTACAACCTGCAGCTAAAGCAGGTGCCATTTTACGAGTAATCATAGCTGCAGGGAAGTTCCAAGGTGTAATCGCACCGACAACTCCGACTGGGAAAGATTGAACAATGATCTTTTTTGATGCGGAATTTGCTGGAATAGTACGTCCATATAGACGTTTTGCTTCTTCTGCATACCAATCAACGTAGGAACGTGCATAATCAACTTCACCTAGAGCTTCTTTTAAAGGCTTACCGCCTTCTTTTGTAATCAGTTCAGCGAGTTCCTCTTTATGTTCATCAATTAATTTTGACCAAGCCCATAGTTTCTCAGAACGTGTGTGGGCATCTACTTCACGCCAAGATAGAAAGGCATCATGTGCTTTTTCTATTTGTTTATTCACTGTAGCTTCATCCGTATACTCAAGTGTTTCAATCACTTCATTCGTTGCTGGGTTCAAAACTTCTAATTTTGTCATTTTCTATCACCTTATTTTTCCTTTTTTGTATATAATATAAAATCGCTGCAATTCCATACCAAACAAAGACAATTAGCCATTCAGAAGGCCATATTAATGAAGATGGCATTCCTGGCAAGTAAATAATGATGAACGATAAACTTAAAATAATTGCGATGACACCTATTGCTTTACCATTCTTGATTTTATAAGGTCGTTTTAAATCTGGTGCTGCTTTTCTTAACTTTAAGAAAGAGAGTGCAACCAATAAATAACCAATTACTACTCCAATACCCCCAGCGTCCACAATCCACACTAAAGCTGGATAAAAATAATAGGGTGATTTACTTAGGCGCATTCCCCCAAACATTGCCACCAAGTTTAAGAATCAGTTATATGATTTTACCTAAACTATTGGAAAACAATAGAATTTGTAAACACCCTCAGAAAAGCCGACAAATGATTAAAATTGAAAAATTCATGTTCCAATATAAACAAAATAAAAAAGCTATCAATCCGGAAAAGATGATAGCTTCTTCTTTTTATTAAAAGAATTAGTAGTGCTTCGATTTCGTAGTGCTTCGATCTTGCACTAAAACTTTTAAAAGTTATTTTATTTGCGATGTAACATAGGCTTTGAAGCTTTCAGCTTCATCTTGTTTGAAATCAGTTAATTTAAATGTGCCAATTTCAAATGTCAGACTTAATGTGTCTTCTGTGAGTTCAATCGCTTTAATTTCATTGTATGCGATGTTGCGATAATAGAACTCTCCAGCCATATCTACGTTTAAAATCAAACGTTCATTCGTGGCGATGTAAGCTGCTTCAAAGATTTTAATTTCACCGTTCATTGGATAACCCATTTTGCCTAATACTGAAGCTTGTTGTGACTCGGTTGGAAATAGGTCATTTGGGTTCACTTTATCTAATATCATAAATAAGCTACCTCTTCTTTATATATTGCCTAGGAAATAATCGGCTTAGTCTTCAGCATTTAAATCAATACTGTTAATGTCGATACCCATTGCTTTTGCGACACCTTTACCATACTCAGGATCTGCTTTATAGCAATGACGGATATGACGTTCTTTTACTTCTAATGTTACGCCTTCCATTTCATTTGCTGTGTTTTGGAAGATGCGTTCTTGTTGTTCAGGAGTTTGTAATCTGAACAATTTACCTGGTTGTTCGAAGTAGTTGTCGTCATCTTCACGGTAGTCGTATTCATAAGCTGGACCATCTACGACATCCATTGGTGGACGTTTGTAACCTGGTTGGCTTTCCATTGCGCCTGTGCTGTTAGGGTAGTAATGTGTTTTACCGCCTTGGTTGCCGTCTAAGAAGCGACCTTGACCATCACGTGCGAATGGACATAAGTTTTCAACACCTACACCTTTAGGTTGGTTGACTGGGATTTGCCAGTGGTTAACACCTAAACGGTAACGTTGAGCATCTCCATAAGAGAATAAGCGACCTTGCAACATTTTATCTGGTGAGAAGTCGATACCAGGTACAATATTAGTTGGTGCGAATGCTGCTTGTTCAACATCCATGAAGTAGTTGTCAGGGTTGCGGTTTAATTCGAACTCACCGACTTCAATTAATGGATATTCATCTTTAAACCAAACTTTAGTTAGGTCGAATGGATTATCTTTGTGGTTACGTGCTTGTTCTTCTGTCATAACTTGGATGTACATTTTCCATTTAGGGAAGTTGCCTTCTTCGATAGCTTCGAATAAGTCACGTTGAGATGATTCACGATCTTTCGCAATCACTTGTTCTGCTTCTTCTGGTGAGAAGTTTTCAATACCTTGTTGTGTACGGAAGTGGAATTTCACCCATACACGTTCGTTATCTTTATTTAATAAAGAATACGTATGTGAGCCGAAACCGTGCATGTGTCTATAGCCACGAGGAATACCACGGTCAGACATTAAGATTGTCACTTGATGTAATGCTTCAGGTAATGAAGTCCAGAAGTCCCAGTTGTTTTGTGCACTGCGCATGTTTGTACGTGGGTCACGTTTCACTGCGTGGTTTAAACTTGGGAATAATTTAGGATCTCTGAAGAAGAATACAGGTGTATTGTTACCTACAAGGTCCCAGTTACCTTCATCTGTATAGAATTTTAATGCGAAGCCACGGATGTCACGTTCAGCATCAGCTGCACCGCGTTCACCAGCTACTGTAGAGAAACGTGCAAACATAGGTGTTTGTTTGCCGACTTCTGCGAAGATGCTCGCATCTGTGTATTGTGTAATATCATTAGTTACTGTAAATGTCCCGAATGCACCTGAACCTTTAGCGTGCATACGTCGTTCAGGGATAACTTCACGATCAAAGTGTGCTAATAATTCTAAGAAATATACGTCTTGCATTAGTAATGGACCACGTGGACCAGCTGTTGCTGAATTTTCACGATCTCCTACGGGATGGCCGAAAAGACCTGTTAATTTTGATTTGTCTTTACTCATATTCAACTCTCCTTATTTAGAATGATTCTAATCTATCTACATTGATTGTAGCATGACGCATTAAAAAACTGTTAAAGAATAGCACTCGTTCTTTGAAAAAATTAATAACTGTTCTTGAAGAATTTGTGAACTCTTTATAAAAGTCGTTTCAATGAATTAAAACGGAGTACAATATAAATGTAAGCATTAAATCAAGGAGGGTTTTAAAATGACTTATAATTTTGAAGACCAAGGTAACAAACCAGTAGTAGATAATATCGAAGGTATGACATTGGAAAATGAAAACTATCGTACTACCATTTGGACTGGTTCAAATATTCAAGTTACATTAATGACAATTCAACCAGGAGATGACATCGGTTTAGAAATCCACCATGGTATTGAACAATTCCTACGTGTTGAACAAGGTAAAGGTTTATGCCAAATGGGTCCAACAGAAGACAATTTGAATTTCGAAAAAGAAGTCAACCCTGACGATGCGATTATCGTTCCTGCAGATACATGGCATAACGTCACAAACAAAGGTGACGAACCATTAAAACTTTACTCAATCTACGGTGGTCCAGACCATAAATTCGGTACTGTACACAAAACACACCAAGATGCAGAAAATGATCCGAACGAACATTAATAACACACATCATCATATATGAGGAAAACGACATTTCTTGAAAGAGGAGTGTCGTTTTTTAAATTGAAAGAAAGAGTAATATATACTCAATATAAAAAGGCAGGAAGACTGTGCTCCCTACCTTAACTGGATATACCTATTATTTTATTATGCTTGGTCACCATTTAATCTTACTAAGATTTTAGCTTGTGATTTGTCGCTGACTAATTTTTCAAATCCAGATTCAACGATATCTTCTAATTCGATTTCATCTGTAACGACTGGTTTAACATTTAAGTTGCCTTCGCTGATTAAATCGATCGTTTGTTGGAAAGTAGTTGGTGTGTAAGCAATTGTTGATGTTAATTTCACACCTGTGTTTGTTAATTGCATTGGATCAAATTGTACTGGATGACTGAAAATAGATACGATAACGACTGTGCCACGTGGGCGTGTCATAGAAATAGATGGCGCTAATGTAGCAGCTACACCAGCAACTTCAAATGTGACATCTACACCATTTTCAGTGTGTTCGCGAACGAATTCTACCGGATTTACTTCACCAGAGTTTACTGCGTAAGTAGCACCGACTTCTTTAGCTTTTGCTAAGCGTTCGTCAGATAAGTCGAATACAAAAATCTTACTTGCTCCAGCAGCTTTTGCCGCGATGACATTTAATAAACCAATTGGTCCTGCACCGATAACTGCTACTGTATCACCAAATAACAATTCGCCTTCTTTAACGGCTTGTACAGCTACTGCCGTAGGCTCTACTAAAGCACCTTCTTTAGCTGATACGTTATCAGGTAAACGGTATACATTACCTTCAGGTGCATTAGTGTAGTATGCGAAACCACCATCTGCACCTAGACCGATAAATGAATAGCCATCATATAAATCGATGTTTTCTTCTTTTTCGTGTTTAGAAACAGTAGGGTTAACTACTACACGATCACCTTTTTTATATTCAGTAACTTCACTACCTACTTCTTCGACTATACCTGAAAATTCATGACCCAAAGTAACAGGTGCTTTTTGACCTAATAACGGATCTGGCTCATCGACCGCGATAAATACAGGTCCTTCTAAATATTCATGTAAATCTGTTCCACAAATACCTGTCCAAGATACTTTAACGCGTACCTCATCGTCTTTTAATGGTCTGATTTCACGTTCCTCAACACGTACATCTTTTTGTCCGTACCATACAGCTGCTTTCATAAAATAAAACGCTCCCTTTCTATAATTCCAATAGGTTAATTGATTGGAATTGTTGTGAATATCTTGATGCTGGGTAACTTGTCTAAAGCCTTGTGACGCTTGGATGAAATGGCTTTCTTTAACATAATTATATCGCTAATTTATGCGTGGAACAATGTTTTTTGGTTAGATTGATATTAAGTTGAAATAGTGCGTGAAAGCGTAACGTTTAATACAATTTAAGGTAAAAAGTTGAATTGAATATTTAATGATATAGCAGTGTATGTTTTTATCAACTATAATAAAGATAACAATAAACGTGAGGGGAAAAGCGTTATGAAGTACTGTACAAACTGTGGGAAACCTTTAGCACCAGATGAACACTATTGCACAAATTGCGGTAAAGAAAACAGAGATTATCATGAATTTTCACGTACTGAAATTCTACACGAGCGTACATCAGTTTCACCTTGGAAAGTCATCGGTTGGAGTCTGTTAGGCTTAGTTATCTTAGCTTTAATCATAGGCGGCGCTTATCTTGCTTTTTATTTCTATAGCGGAGGTTCAGGAAACCATCAACAAAGCGCAAATAGTCATGAACAAGCTAAACATCATAACTTGCCAGACACAGATAAAATCTCAGTCAATGTGAATTCAACGGAGTTTAGTCAAAACTTTATGAAATCATCGAATACGCATGGCTATAAAGGCTTTGAAATTGGTCAATCTAAATCAGATGTACAAAGTACATTCGGTAAACCAGAAGGTACAAAAGAAGTTCGTGGAAACAAAGTTGAATTATATGGCGATATGGGTGTCAGCTATGATAATGACAATAAAATTGATCATGTCTTTGTGATTCCATCTCATATGTCTGAAACTGAGTTTACAAGTTTTCATAACGCACCCGATATAGACCATGGAAGTATATGGTATTACGATACGCTGAAAGATAATGGATTCAGTATTAAGGTATATACAAAAGACAATATGATTGAAGCCATTGAAAATATTCCGCAGATTTAATTTAAAGCGACATTTCTTAAAAAGGAATGTCGTTTTTTAATTTGAATTTCGAGAATGAAAGAGAGTTTGATAGTATAAAGATAAATCTATCGTTATGTATTGAGGAGTTGCTGAAATGAAACAGAAAGTATTAAACCTCATGGGGACACGTATTACCCTACAAATTGAACATCCTAAAGCGGAAGTACTATTAAACCATGCTGAAGAGATGTTGAAAGACTATGAAAAACGCTTTAGCGCAAATGATGATAAATCAGATTTAATGCATGTAAATCAAAATGCAGGCATTAAACCTGTACAAGTAGATGAAGATTTATTTGAATTGATTGCACAAGCACATGCGGTCAGTCTGTCTTCTGATTCTAAGTTCAATCTGACGATTGGGCCATTAGTTAAATTATGGAAAATTGGTTTTAAAGATGCTCAATTACCAAATGAATCTGACATTCAAGAGCGTTTACAAAAAATCCAACCAGAAAATGTAGTATTAGATCATGAAGCATATACAGTTTATTTAAAAGTGCCAGGGATGGAAATTGATCTAGGTGCCATTGCGAAAGGTTACTTTGCGGATCGATTAAAAGATTACTTTGTCTCACAAGGTGTACAAACAGGCATTATTGATTTAGGTGGTAATGTCTTAACGATTGGTCATCCTATAAATAAAGATAAGTGGACAGTAGGGATTCAACAACCTGATTCTGAACGTGGAGGATTAGTAGGTGTAGTAGAAATCGCAGGTCAATCTGTGGTGACTTCTGGTATCTATGAACGTTATTTCTATAAAGGTGACAAGCTGTATCACCATATTTTAGATTCAAAAACGGGCTATCCAGTAGAAGGGGGCATTGCTAGTATAACGATTGTTTCTGATCAATCTATTGATGGAGAGATTTGGACAACCGTATGTTTTGCGATGTCGATTAATCAAGCGATTGCGGTGTTGAATGAAATTCCTGGTATTGAAGCGGTGATTATCAGTAAAGATGGTGAAGTCTTCACAACACAACGCATGACGCACCTTACATTAATTTAATATAATCACATGGTGATTCGATGCTTAAATCACCATGTGAATTAATAAAGATACTAAAATAAGTGATTGTAAAAATAGTTTAAATTTATCTTGTTAACTATTTCACAAACTTTCTTTCTATGTTATACTTTCAGTGAATCAAAGGTAAATATAAAAAATGAATCACTTGATACGCGTTAACTTCTCATATGCTAGATATGAGAAAAAATTTTGCGGTATCATGTGAAAATATTCACAAAGGAGAAGAGGGTATGACAAAGTCATTATTTGAAAAGGTTAAATTAGCTTCAGGAGCTGAATTAGATAATAGGATTACAATGGCACCTATGACCATCCAATCAGCTTACTTTGATGGATCAGTAACGGCAGAGATGATTGATTACTATAAACACCGCTCTGGTAAAGTGGGTGCGATTATTGTAGAAAGTTGTTTCGTAATGGACAACGGCCGTGGCTTCCCAGGTGCTATCGGTATAGATACAGATGAAAAGATTCCAGGTTTAAAACGTTTAGCAGATGCGATTCACGAAAATGGATCTAAAGCAATTTTACAGCTATATCACGCAGGGAGAATGGCTGATCCTAAATTAAACGGGGGTGCGACTCCGATTTCAGCGAGTCCGGTTGCGGCGCTTCGTCCAAATGCGGCAGTACCTCGTGAAATGACAGCATTACAAGTTGAAGATATGATTCACCAATTCGGTGAAGCCACAAGAAGAGCAATTGAAGCGGGCTATGATGGTGTTGAAATTCATGGTGCGAACACATACCTCTTACAACAATTCTTCTCACCTCACAGTAACCGTAGAACAGATGAGTGGGGCGGAAGCAGACAAAAACGTACGAATTTCCCAATGGCTGTCTTGAAAGAAGTACAAAAAGCAGCAAAAGATAATGGAGCTGAAAACTTCATTATTGGTTACCGTTTCTCACCAGAAGAATTAGAAGAACCAGGTATCCGTTTTGACGATACAATGTATCTTTTAAATACTTTAGCAGAAGCACATCCAGATTACTTCCATATTTCTGCGAACAGCTATAAACGTACATCTATTGTAGATACAGCGGATAAAGAACCATTAATTTCAAAATATTTAAAACTTCAAAGCGATACGTTAGCTGACATTCCAATTATGGGTGTAGGTAGTATTGGTCAACGTGAAGATGCTGAAGAAGCATTAGAACTTGGATACGATTTAGTCAGCGTAGGTAAAGCTTATTTAGTTGAACCACATTGGGCTGAAAAGATTGAAAAGAATGAAAAAGTTGAAGATTTCGTAGATATTCATGATCAACGTTTATTACACATTCCATCTCCATTATGGAAAGTAATGGACTTCATGATTGTCGATAAAGAAGAAGAGCAACGTAAATATGAACGCTTAAAAGCGTTACAAAATAAAAAGGTTAAATATAACCCAGGTACGTATGAAGTCTTCGCACAAGGACACAATGCGAACTTACCAATGAAAGTTGTGTTCTCTGAAGATGAAATCGTGTCTATTGAAGTAGATGACAGTAATGAATCAGAAGGTATCGCAAACCCGGCGTTTGAACGTTTACCAAATGAAATCATTAATGGTCAAACACTGAACGTAGATGTGATTTCTGGTGCGACAGTGACGTGTGAAGCGGTTATTGAAGGTGTGGCAGAAGCGATTAAACAAGCAGGCGAAAATCCAGACATCTTACGTGCGCGTCCAAAACCAGTTGTAGAATGGTCAGACGAAACTATCGAAGAAACAACAGATGTTGTAGTCATCGGTACAGGTGGTGCTGGTTTAAGTGCAGCAGCTTCAGTCTTAGAACAAGGCAAAGAAGTGATTATGCTTGAGAAATTCGCAGCTATTGGTGGTAACACAATCCGTACAGGTGGCCAAGTAAACGCACCTGAACCTTCATGGCAAAATACATTCCCATCATTACATGGTGAACAAGAAACATTAGAAGCATTAATGAACCATGATGAAAATGATATTGAAGAAGAATACCTTGAAGACTTCCGTACATTGAAACAACAAATCAAAGAATATTTAGAAACACAAAAAGAAGGACAAGATTACTTGTTCGACTCTATTGAATTGCACCGTATCCAAACGTACCTTGGCGGACGTCGTGCGGATAGAAACGGTAAAGTCATCACAGGTCAATATGACTTAGTTAAAACATTAACAGACAATGTCTTAGAATCAGTGAAATGGTTAACTGAAAAAGGCGTACACTTCGATAGAACAATTGTAGATATGCCTGTAGGTGCTTTATGGAGACGTGGACATAAACCAATGAAAGCTCAAGGTTTAGAGTTCATTGAATCACTAAGTGACTATGTTCGTAAGAACCATGGTCAAATCATGACTGAAACAACAGCGGATCGTCTGATTAAAGAAGACGGTAAAATTGTCGGTGTAGAAGCAACGAAACATAATGGTGCGAAAGTTAGAATCCATACACGTTATGGTGTGGTTATCGCCGCAGGCGGATTCGGTGCGAATACACAAATGATTCAACAATATAACACATATTGGGATAACATTCCTGATGATATTAAAACAACAAACTCACCAGCAATCACAGGTGACGGTATTAAATTAGGTGTTCAAGTAGGTGCTGACTTAGTCGGCATGGGCTTCTCACAAATGATGCCGATTTCTGACCCTAAAACAGGTGCATTATTCACAGGCTTAATTGTGACACCATCTAACTTCGTCTTCGTCAACAAAGACGGTGACCGTTTCGTCAACGAATTTGAAAGCCGTGACGTCTTATCTAAAGCAGCATTAGACCAAAAAGATGGCTTGTTCTACATCATTGCTGATGAAAATATTAAAGAACTTGCGATGAACACATCTCAAGAAAAAATTGATAAAGAAATTGAAGAAAAAGTGCTTTATAAAGCAGATACGCTTGAAGATTTAGCAAGACAATTAAATATGGATCCAGACCACTTTGTGAAAACAATTGAACGTTATAACGACTTCGTGGATAAAGGTCATGATGATGACTTCAGTAAGAACGCATTCGATCTTAAGATTGAACGCGCACCGTTCTACGCTACACCACGTAAACCAGCAGTTCACCATACAATGGGCGGTCTGAAAATCGATACAACTGCACAAGTCATTGATATCGATAACAACCCAATCAAAGGTTTATACGCAGCAGGTGAAGTTGCGGGCGGTATCCACGCGGGTAACCGTTTAGGTGGTAACGCACTTGCGGATATCTTCACTTATGGTCGTATCGCAGGTCAAAGCATTATTAAAAATCACTAAATGAGGAGGAACAAGTAATGGCACAAAATAAGAAACAACATCAAGCATTTAAACCGGGTACACAGCTCATCGTTGCGATTATCTTATCCATCCTCACGTATTGGTTATTCGCGCAATCCTTCTTGAACATCGCACCGCATGTTCAAAAAGATTACAACATTGATATGACTGTCGTGAATATTGCAGTAAGTTTAACTTCACTATTCACAGGTATCTTCATTGTTGTAGCAGGTGGCTTAGCGGATAAGCTAGGTCGTGTGAAAATGACACGTGTCGGAATTATCTTGAGTATTGTCGGATCTATTTCCGTCATTATCTCAAGCATTCCTGCACTGTTGATTATCGGCCGTGTCTTACAAGGTTTATCAGCCGCATGTTTAATGCCGGCAACGATTGCGATTATTAATCAGTTCTATCATGACGAAGAACGTCAAAAAGCGTTAAGTTTCTGGTCATTCGGATCATATGGCGGAACAGGTATCGCGTCATTCTTCGCAGGACTTGTCGCAACATTCTTTGGATGGAAGTGGATTTTCGTATTATCAATTATCCTATCATTCGTCGCACTCTACTTATTTAGAGGAGTTCCAGAATCAAAAGAGCCTGGCGCTAAAAATATGAAGTTCGACGTTGTAGGGATTACTATCTTCTTAATTATGATGTTAAGTATCAACGTAGTTACAACACAAGGAACAAGATTAGGTTGGTTGAACCCGATTACTTTAACACTCGATGCGATTTTCGTTATTTCAGTCTTTGTCTTCTACTTCTATGAAAGACAAAAACATCAACCGTTTATCGACTTCAGTGTATTCTCTAATAAAACGTATATCGGTACTGTATCAGCGAACTTCTTGTTAAACACAGTTATCGGATCACTCGCATTATTTAATATCTACGCACAAGCAGGATTAGGTTTCTCTGGATTAAAAGCAGGTTTCGTCACAATCACTTACTTAATCGGAAGCTTATCTATGATTCGTATTGGTGAACGTTACTTACAACGTAAAGGACCAAGATTCCCAATGCTTGCAGGACCGATTTCTATCGCAGTAGGTATACTGCTTATCTCAACAGTATTCTTACCAGACGTAGTTTATATCATCGTTTCAGTCATCGGATTCTTATTCATTGGACTCGGACTTGGTTTCTTCGCGACACCAGTTCTTGATACAGCATTAACAAGTGTTCCAGCTGAAAAAGTAGGGGTTGCCTCAGGTATCATCAAAATGTCATCAACACTCGGTGCCGCATTCGGTATCGCAATCCTGACAACAGTCTACTCATCACTCGCACCAAACCATACACCAGAATTCTCAGCAGGTATTGCCTTTGTTGTAGGTGCAGCCGTAATGCTTAGCGCATTCGTCGCATCCTTTGTGACAATACCGAAAGGAAAAATGGAGAAACAATAAAATAATATGACACAAGAACTGCTAATCTAAACAGATTAGCGGTTCTTTTTTAATGCGAATAACTCAGTATATTCTATACCGCCGTCATACTCACCTCAGACAAGCGTGAGACTGCCTTGTGCACCAATCAATAAGTGTTTGATAACACACACAAAATCATGGCTTAACAAAATCTTAAAAAAGATTGTTTAATGGACATCTCTTGTCCTCATTATTTGCCATAATTAAATGAATTGAACGAAATTTATTTATACTTTAATAATACTGAAACACAGAGAAGAGGAGATTTTAATGACAAACAATGAACAAGATAATTTAAGACAATCTATTGAAGCTTTACAAGATTTTTGGAGTAATCACGAAAACTATGATATTAGAGAGAAAGCAAGAGAATATATTGATTTATATCAGTCTAACGGAAATAGTGATCACTTCTCTTGGGTACATCCAGAAGATGCGCCTTATGTTAATGCAAATATATGTAAAGCGATACGTTGGGGTATTCCTAATCAAATTATAGGAGATATTGAAAAAGCTAAGTTTGTAATTGGTTTAATCAATCCAGGAACACAAATAAGTACATTAGCTGGGAATCAATGTGACAATATTACTGAATATGTTACAGCAGAACAAGCAGAAGAAAACAATACAGGAGTAAATAATGTTCACTTTGAATCAAAAGAATATAGTGAAAATCCTGACTTCTATTTAGAACATGTTATTTCAAATGAAAACATTATGTCACAAGAGTTAAAAAAGTTATACAAAATTTTTAAACAAGACTCTAGTGCGTTCTTTAGTACAAATAATAATGGAGAGATTGTTTACGATAAAAAGATGATAGAGAAAGTTGCATATTATCTTTTTGCTTATTATTCCAAAGCTTTTTCGGAAGAAGGTAAGTATAAAAGTGCTATACAAAACGCTATAGACTATTATTATAACTTGTTTGAAAAAATAGAAAGATCTAAAGTTATCGTCAATGAAAAGAGTTTGAATTATGATGTTGAACAAGCATTTAATCAGGCAGTTGAGAGTATGTTAATTTGTAATGTCGAGGTATTTCCTTATCGTTCAAATGGAAGTGGGGATATAAAAATAAAGGGTGGAGAGAATAAAAAGGATTTAAGTGTTCTTATTAGCAATAGTTATATATCGGATTTGGTGATAGAAAAATTGATGCATGACAAAAGTACAGTAGCAATCTTTAGAAGTTTCTCTACTCTTTGGGAAAGGCCTCTAAAAAATGGTATGGAGAAGAGAAATCTGCTATTAGAAGACTATAAAGATACTTCAATTTTTCGATTGAAAAATGATCAAAATGCAGGTTTTTCTAAAGGTAATATTATAATATATGGTAGTTCATCTAAGGAATCTCAAAATAAGGTTGATACAGTAGTTGATGACCTTTTAGAAGAGTTGAAAATGCAACCATTTGTAGATGAGTTAAATGAGATTATCGAAGAAAATAGCTAGAAGTATTGAGTGAGTTTTAGTATCTCTGAAATTGGCTGAAATAAACAGTTGCCGATTGATGTGACCTATATTACATGTATAAGTCATAATAGAATATATTATTTTAGAAAGTAATGAAAAGCTGCATGCCTTTAATTTCAAGGTCATGCAGCTTTAATAGTTCTATAAAGTTATTTTCCGTAACCAGAGTCGATTTCTTCGCCATCTTCATCATATTTAGTGACGTATTTGTCTGGTTCAATGATGTAAGATCCGGCAAGGTCACCGTCTTTATCTGTGAATGAGAATCCCCAGTCGTCTCCATCTTTTTCTGGTTCTTTATATGTGTAAGTGTCTGTATCAAGAGTGCTGCCTTCGAATGATTCTACAACGTCGATGACGTTTTCACGTGTGACTTTTTCGTCTGAGCTTTCGTCATCATCGTCATCTTTGCTCATTTCTTTTTCTAATGCTTTATCGATTTGTTTATCAATAGCATCGTCATCGAAAGAAAGTTTTACTGTTTCTGGACTTTCTGAATCACCTTCGAATTTCACTACTTGTTTGTCTGAAGTGAAGTTCTTACCTTCAACATCAGCTACTGCGTAGACTTCAACTTTCTCATCTGGCGGATATGGACCATAATCAGTAGAAGAGTCGAAGTCATGTGGTTTGTTGTTGATGTAGAGTGTTGTATCTTCTTCGTTAATACTGTAATTATCTAACTCAACATTGAATTTGATTTGATCAAAGTTTGAGTGAGCAAGACTAGAATGTTGTGATGCATAGATTTGAAGTTGTCCTTTATAGTCTTTGTCGTTAACTTTCTTCGTAGCTTTTAACTCATAAAGACCAAGTGGGAACGAGCCGATATGACCATTACTATCTACTTTGTGTTTCTTGCCTTCGTATTTATAAGTAATTGTGCCACCGTCTGAAATATCATCCATACTAATAGAGTAGTTTGGAATATCAAATTTATAATCATCAAAGAAGAGCCATTTCTTTCCATCTTGGTCGATGTTCATAATTGTTTCGCTATCATATTTAACAGTATCACTGTACTTATGATTACGTTTCATGCTTTCGCCTTTTTCCTTAACTTCATTACCGACGGTTTTATAAAGTTTTCCACCTTCTAAGATATCAAGAAAAGCTTTAGCCTCATCTTTACTTAGCTTTTTACCGTCTGACGTGACATACTTTTTAACTTTATTTGGGTCTTTATCTTTAATCGCGTCTGCGACTTGATCTGCTTGATGTGTGACACTTGCTTGTTGTTTACCAACAAAGAAGAGTATCAGTAAAACAATAATGATTGCGGCAATAATACCGATGATTACCCACATCTTTTTAGATTGTGGTTGGCGTGGTGCTGAGTGATAGTTTTGATTAGAGCGCTTAGGTGTCTGATTCGTGGGTGTTCCGCATTGTGGGCAAACTTTCTGTCCCTCTTTAAGTTTGTGTCCGCAATTACGACAGAACTTCACTAGAAACCACCTCCAAATCTAAATAAGTCTTCAAGCATACTTCCAAAGATATCTACAAATGTATTTCGAAGCATTTCACCGTAGATTGATAGTACGATAAATTGAACTACAATATAGATGATGATACCGAAGAATACTGGAATGCGTAATGTATGGTAGCTAGAGTATTTCGTGATGAGATAAACAGCTGATGCATAGAAGCTGACAATTCCTAGTAATAATAAGAATGATCCTATTGAATAGATTTCGCCTCTTAGTAACAGTAATCCTAAAATGAAGAAAATGAATGAGAAAGTATTAATGAATACAAAGTCAGACAGAATCTTCGCAAAGCTGATGTTATCTTTAACTACTAGGCGTGTCACACCAGCAAGTAATCCATAAGAAATAATTAAGAATAACAGAATACCGAAGAATGATTTTGTGACAATACCTGATTTCGTAACGCCATATCCAATGTAGTTAACTTCGCTTGGAACGAAGATAGCTAAAACAATCAGTGTCAAAATTAAAAATACTGCAGAGAGTATGCCGATAAATTTAAGTGAGAAAGATTTAGTACCTGCAATCACACTGTCGTGTGATTTGAAGAGTTGTGAAAAGAAACTCGTCCCTTCGTGTTTAATTTCATTCGCATGTTGATTAAATTTTTCTTTGTCGAAACTAGGTTGTTGATTAGAGTGTGTTGGTTCATTTTCATTGTGGTTATGTAATGCTTGAGATGATTCTGATTCAGTAGAATTTTGTGAGGAAACAGCTGATACTTTAGTTAAATCGATTCCGCATTCTCCGCAGAAACGATCGTCTTGTTCAACAGGTGCTCCGCATTTTGGACATTTCATGTTAATCCCCCTTAACTTTTAATTAAATATAAAAAATAATACACAACATTTTGTGTGATTAATGTCATAGTAGCACACTCATTTTTCAATATCTATAACACAATTAAAGTTATTGAAATAATTTTCAAAAAAGACAAAAAATGTACTATAAATTCAAATAACAAGATGTATAATTGAAGTACATTATCAAGTTGTGAAAACTGTAAAGGTGATAGTTTGTACTTAAAATAACGGCATCTATGTCATCTGAATATAGAAAGGAGTTTAACTTTGAAGTACTGTACAAATTGTGGAAAAAAATTAGAACCTGATGAACTATTCTGCACAAACTGCGGCGCAAAAGTGCCACAAAAAGACAGGCGTGATGCAGCACAATCAAAACCTACAAACGAAACACACAGCATACAGTCATCTAAAAAGAAATTATCAAAAGGTTGGATTATCGTGATTAGTCTTATTATCCTCGTTTTGGTTGCTGCGTTGATTTTCGCTATCTCTCACTTTATGAGTATCCGTGAAGATAACGACAAAAAAGCCGCACAAAACGATACAACACAAGAACAAGCAACAACATCAAAACAAGAAACAAAAACAGTTAAAGTTGAAGTAAACTCAGATGACTTTAGCGCTAACTTTATGAACGCAGATAACTCTTCAGGTTATAAAGGATTCCATATTGGAGATACTAAGAAAACGATTGAAAAGAAATATGGAGAACCAGAAGAAAGTCTAGATATTAACGGTCATGACGCTAATAAATATGGCAATATTGCCGTAAGTTATGACAATGACAACAAAGTAGATCATGTCTTCGTTGTTCCTTCTAACGTCACAACAAGAGAGTTCACCGACTTCCATAACGTACCAAATGAAAAACGTGGCGATACTTGGTACTACGACAAAAACAAAGACAATGACTATACCATCAAAGTCTATACAAATGGACAATACATTAAAGCTATTGAAAACATTGATCAAATATAAATAAAAGGAGTTTAGAGTGCTATTCAAGCAAGGCTAAACTCCTTTCTATATTAAACAAATAGTTCGATATAGTTTAGAGGATTTAAAATAATGTGAATCTGGGGGTAGAAAAATTGAAAGATAAAGACACTTTATTGAGAAGTTTAAATATTCTTGTGGAATCTTTAGGAAATAAAAAGAAAAATATTCAAGATTTAACTGCTATAAATATACTTTTAATAGGGTTTTTATTGATGCTGTTTTTATTAAGTACTTTTTTAGTGCCTCTCTCTCCTATAATTGACATTTTAGTACTTTTTGTTATAGCGTTTGGAATAAATTTTGGAAATATTATTCAAGGTAAAAATGAGTTGTTTATCCCTGGAAAACCAATCGAAGTAAAATTTGTATCTTTAATAAATGATGTCCAAAACCTACTGTTATATACTTATGGAAAACTGATATTAGTAGTAATTATCATGACAGTTTTAACGACAATACTCATGCTGATTTTAAAACCGATAACTCAAAAAAGATTTTTTATCACGATATTTAATATTAACTTGTTGGCTTTAATAATTGTTATTGTAGCTGTCTATAAAGTTGTATTGGGCCCTCTTTTATTAGGATTAGTTTTGTTGTCTATTATATTGATTTTTCAGCCAGTTGGGACAGGAAAATATTATAAAATTTTAAAAAGACTATATTATCTGTTGATAACAAATTCAGGATTTAAAGTGAGACCAACACCTTTGAAAATAACGCTGCTAATTTTAGTAATCTTAACGATTGTAACAATCTGTCATATATACTTGCCAATGGTGTCAAAAGTAATACCTATAACACTTTCATTATCAATAATAATATTGGTTGGTAGTGAAAGCCTAAAAAAAGAAGTGCATAAATTAACAGTTAAATTATTATTTTACCTGCTAATTATTCCGGTTATTATCTTTAGTAAATCTACTGAATCAATATCAATTGAAAGTATACTTTTGGCAACAATTGCAATATATTTTAGTATTGAACGTATAATTACAATCGCTAAGAAAATAGAAAACGAATTACGAGAGCATAATGTTCATTTTAATATGAACGAGTATGAAGATGAATACGAAAAAGAAAAGCTTATAAAAGAGTTGGTTCCTGTAGCACATCTTGAACATGTAGCGCTAAAAGAAGATGAATTTGTTAGCCAACTTGTAAAATATTTTCATGTAAGAGATGAGGTTGCCGTTAATAAGTTAATAGATATGTACAGAAAAAATAACGTTTATAGTCATTACGATGACTTAATTACATCTTTCTTATTTATTTTAAATTATTCTGATGTTGACAAGAAAGAACAATATAAATTTTTGAAAGGCAATTTAAAATTTGAAAATCAAAATCTAGTTCTTATAGACATTATTGAAAAGTACTTTTTCTTATGGGATGAATTTGAAACAAATAAAAATTATAAAGAGATGTTTGAAGTGTTAGAAAGTTATTATGCCTTACTTTCGGAGGAAGCTTTAGAAAAGTTAAAAGAAGTAAAAAAGAAGCTTCAGAAAAAAAAGAAATCTAAACCCAATTCAGTTGAATAACAATATCATTGAATAATTCGTACACATCATACTATAAAGTCCTCTAAAATAGGAAGTTTTTATAGTATGATTGATGTAAATAAAGGATGAATAAATGTTGGATAGAGTGGAGGGAGACTATGTCATACCAGAGTGAACATGCTTTAGAAGAAGAAGTAATGCAGCAACTTAACAACTTAGGTTATGAACGTGTAAAGATTCATAATACAGAACAGTTAGAAAATAACTTTCGCCAGATTCTGAATGAACGTAATGCTGATCGGTTAATGGGCGAACCGTTATCAGATACAGAGTTTAAACGATTAATGGTAGATATTTCGGATAAATCGGTATTTGATAGTGCGATGAAATTACGAGATAAATATGAATTAGTCAGAGACGACAGTACTATCGCTTATTTGGAGTTCTTCAATAAAGAAAAATGGTGTCAAAATAAGTTTCAAGTGACCAACCAAGTCACTGTTAAAGATAAACATAAAAGCCGTTATGATGTGACGATTCTAATTAACGGTTTACCATTGGTTCAAATTGAATTGAAGCGAAGCGGTGTTGCAATTACTGAAGCCTTTAACCAAGTTGAGCGTTATCAACGCTATAACTATACGGGCTTATTTAAGTACATACAAATATTGGTTATCAGTAATAAATTACAGACACGCTATCTTGCGAATAGTGATAAGCAATTATTGAAGAGTCATATGTTCTATTGGACAGATAAAGAAAATGAGCGTATTACACACTTACGTGATTTCATTGATGATTTCTTAGAACCATGTCAAATTGCTAAAATGATCAGTCGCTATATGGTTATCAATCAAACTGAAGGTATCTTGATGGCCTTGCGGCCATATCAAGTTTATGCCGTGGAAGAAATTTTAAACCAAGCAACTGAAACAAATAATAATGGTTATATTTGGCATACAACCGGAAGTGGTAAAACACTGACATCATTTAAAGTCAGTCAGTTGCTTGCTGAAAAAGATGATATCAAAAAAGTGATTTTCTTAGTTGACCGTCAAGATTTAGACAGTCAAACCATATCAGAATTTAATAAATTCGATAAGGGATCCGTAGATACGACAGAAAATACGAGAACCTTATTAAAACAACTCGGCTCAGACGAAAATAAACTCATTGTAACGACAATGCAGAAAATGGCTAAGGCTGTTAACTCTGGTAATAAAGTAATGGATCGTTATGAGACAGATAAAGTCATCTTTATTATTGATGAATGTCATCGTTCGCAATTCGGGAGTATGCATGGTGATGTAAAGAAACACTTTAAAAATGCACAATACTTTGGTTTTACAGGTACACCACGCTTTGAAGTAAATAAAAGCCAAGATGGCCGCAGTACAGCTGATATCTTTGGTCGTTGCTTACATCATTACTTAATTAAAGATGCTATTAGAGATAATAACGTACTGGGCTTCTCAGTAGACTATGTTAAAGTTGCGCATCTTAAAAAGCATATGAATGATGGAGAAGTTAAAGATATTGATAGACCAGAATATTATGGCTATAAAGAGCGTCATGAAATCATAGTAGATGATATTATCGAAAACTATAAAAAGAAAACATACGATGGTAAATACACATCAATCTTCACAGTAGATAGTATCGAAAGAGCAATGGAATATTTCCGTGTATTTAAAGAGAAAGAAGAAGCGGGAGAACACAACCTGAAAGTATCATCTATTTTCACAAGTTCTGATCCAAATGAGGACACGAAAGAAAAAGAAGACCATGTTTATGTGCGTGACGAATTAGAATATGTCATGAAAGATTATAACCAAAAGTTCGATACTAACTTTGATACCTATAACTATGCAGGTTATTTCTCAGATGTTTCTAAACGTATGAAGAAAGTGATTCCAGGTGAAAAGATAGATATCTTAATTGTGGTTAATATCTTCTTAACTGGTTTTGACAGTAAGTTATTAAATACATTATACGTAGATAGAAACTTATATCACCATGGCTTAATTCAAGCATTCTCAAGAACTAACCGTGTTGAAAAAGAAACAAAGCCATATGGGAATATCGTATGCTATCGTAACTTGAAAGCGAACACTGATAAAGCAATAGAAATATTCTCTAAAACAGATAATACAGATGTAGTGTTAAGCCCGCCTTATCACGTGTTATTACAACGTTTCCAAAAAGCGTTAGCTGCAGTTTATGATATAGCGCCGCTAGCGGAAACGATTCAACAATTAGAACGTGATGAAGACAAAGAAAAATTTGTTAAAGCATTTAGAGACTTAACATTCCTATTAGTCAAAATTAAACCATTCCCAGAATTCGAGTTTACGTTAGATGAAATCGGTATTGATCATCAGGAATATGAGGATTATCTCGGTCAATATAAAGAAATCTATCGACAAGTACAACTACGAAAACAACAAAGAGAAGAAAATGCTGGGGAAAAAGCGTCTATTTTAGAAGATATCGATTTCTCAATTGAATTGATGCGTAATGATGTTATCAATGTGGATTACATTTTAGACTTGCTTGCACGTATTAACTTGAAAGATAAAAAAGCACAACAAGAAGATACAGATGAAATACGCAAGTTACTCGATAAAGCAGATGATGAACACTTAAGATTAAAATCTGACTTAATTCGTGAATTCTTAGATGATATCATCCCAACATTAAGCGTAGACGCAGATATCAGAGAAATGTACTATCGTTTTGAAGAACGTAAAAAAAGAGAAGAAATTAAATCATTCGCAGTTGCTAAAGCGTTCTCCGCTAAACTGTTAGAGCGCTTCATCAATGAATACGAATATAGCGGACAAATCAATAAATCAGAAATAGATAAAGAAACAAAAGGCAGTTTGTTATTACGAAACAAAACAGTGAACCAAATCGCTACATTTATCAAAAACACAGTCAATAAATTTACAAGCATAAGCTAGATATCAAAAGCAGACCTGACAATAAGAGGTCTGCTTTTTCATGTAATAAAAATGTATTAAAAGAGAAAGATAGCAAGTGCCGGATAGATAATAAAAAGGTTAAACAAGTTTAAAAAAGTACTCACATAAAAATAATTATTAATTCTATCATCTCTATTAAAACGAACACTTAACACAAGCGAAGCAGCTAACAAAGCTAAAGTAAATGTGAGAAATAATGTAATAATATTTGGGCCCATTCTGAAACATGATCAGTAAAAACAGAAATGCTAATCAAACCGATTAAAAGAAGATAATTCAGTATATTGATAATCCACACAATAGCTTTCAAATGCACACGACCTTTCATGATGTAATAAAAGCAAGTAGAACTTCACACACTCAAATTAGAAAATATTATTAATATAAATGTAGCATATAAAAAGAAAATCAGTTAAAACTTAGGTGAATTGTAAAAAGCTATGACGATTTTAAAGAATAGACATTTTAGGGTATAATGAGAACAAACGTTTGTATTTCAGCTTTACTATACGAGATAAATGAGCTATATTTAATGTAGTAATGAAAAAATACATAATAGTGAGGTGGATATCATTAATTTTATAGAGGATTATCGAAGCGGTTCATTATTAAACCGATTAAAGACAGTTGGTAAGGCAGAAGGTATCTGTCGCATTGTTTATGATCAAAGTATGATGAATGATGACTTAGGATACTATCTTTCAGAATCACACCAACCTACAACCTTATATTTGAAAGAAGATAATAATGCGACCTATGTCTATAAAAATCAGATTGTAGTTAATATGATGAATGCTGAATGTGTGTTAATCAGTCACAAGCATTCAGGTGCGCTCTTACCTTATAACTATACGCAGATAGAGATAGATAGAAATAAGATTTATCCAGCGTATTTTGTTTATTGGTTTAACGAATCACCGGAATCATTAAAACAACTGAATCTGTTTAGACAAGGCGGAAGTTTAGTTAAGAAAATTACTGCTAAACAACTTCAACAAATGAAAATCACTTTACCACCTTACAAAAGACAAAAATTAATAGGTGACATTGCAGAAAAAAGAAGACGACTTAAATATTTAAAACAAAAACGTGAAAAGCTAATGGATAGTTATTTAAAAGAAACATTACTCAGGGGGAATCATTAATGTCAACGACTGAAAAACAACGTCAACAAACAGCTGAATTACAAAAGAAACTATGGGATATTGCGAATGACTTACGCGGTAATATGGATGCGAGTGAATTCAGAAATTATATCCTTGGTTTAATCTTCTATCGCTTCTTATCTGAAAAAACTGAAGAACAAGTAGATATCTTGCTTAGAGAAGATGATATTACATACGAAGAGGCATGGGAAAACGATGAATATCGTGAAGTGCTTAAAGACGCTTTAACAGACCGTATTGGTTTCTTTGTGAAACCTGAATTCTTATTTAGTAAGTTTGTGAAAGATGCACGTAATAATCAATTTGAATTAGACAAACTAGCTGAAGCAATTCAAGAAGTAGAGAAGTCTACCCAAGGTGAAGATAGTCATGATGATTTTATTAACTTATTTGATGACATGGATTTAAGATCTTCAAGACTAGGAAGAACATTTAAAGAAAAATCAGATTTAATCGCAAAAGTAGTAAAAAATATTGCGGAATTACCATTTATGCATGATGACATTGAAATCGATATGTTAGGTGATGCATATGAATACTTAATAGGACAATTTGCAGCGACTGCAGGTAAGAAAGCAGGAGAGTTCTATACGCCACAACAAGTGTCTAAGATTTTAGCTAAGATAGTCACAACTGGTAAGACTGACTTACGTAGTGTATATGACCCAACATGTGGATCCGGTTCATTATTATTACGTGTTGGACGCGAAGCTAATGTGCGTAATTATTATGGACAAGAGTTCAATAGTACGACGTTCAACTTAGCACGAATGAACATGTTACTCCATGATGTGAACTATACACGTTTCCAAATTGAAAACGGAGATACATTGGAAAATCCAGCTGCGAATGAAGAGAAGTTTGAAGCGGTTGTGGCTAACCCGCCATATAGTGCTAAATGGAGTGCGGATAAAAAGTTCTTAGATGATGAGCGTTTCAGTAGCTATGGTAAATTAGCACCTAAATCTAAGGCGGATTTTGCGTTTATTCAACATATGATTTATCACTTAGATGATAAAGGTACAATGGCTGTTGTCTTACCGCATGGTGTGTTATTCCGTGGTGCAGCTGAAGGTACGATTCGTCGTTACTTAATTGAAGAGAAAAACTATTTAGACGCAGTTATTGGTTTACCAGCGAACTTATTCTTCGGTACAAGTATTCCAACAGCGATCTTAGTTTTCAAAAAATGTCGTCAATCAGATGATGATGTCTTATTCATTGACGCATCTCAATCATTTGAAAAAGGTAAAAACCAAAATCATCTTTCAGATAAAGATGTAGATAAAATTGTAGACACATACAGAAATAGAGAAGAAATAGATAAATTCAGTCACAAAGCTACCCTTGAAGAAATCGAAGAAAACGACTATAACCTAAACATTCCACGTTACGTTGATACATTCGAAGAAGAAGAACCTGTAGACTTAGATCAAGTCCAAAAAGATATCGCAGACATCGATAAAGAAATAGCCCAACTCGAAGAAGAAATCAACGGCTACTTAAAAGAATTGGGAGTGTATAAACATGAGTAAGCAAAACCAACACAAACCAAATGTTCCTGAACTACGCTTTCCTGAGTTTAGTGGAGAGTGGGAGGAAAAGAAAGTAAAGGAAGAATTTAAAGTTGTATCTGGTTCAACACCATTGCGTTCAAAAAGAGAATATTTTGATGACAACGGTATACCGTGGATTAAGACTATGGATTTAAACAATTCTGAGATAAATGCAGTTTCAGAACGAATTTCTAAAATGGCTCTCAACGAGTTGAACTTAAAAGTATTACCTAAAAACACAATTTTAATTGCAATGTATGGGGGTTTTAATCAAATAGGAAGAACGGGTTTATTAACATTTGAGTCAACAATTAATCAAGCTATATCAGCTTTATTGGATATAAAACAAAAACACAACTCATATTTCTTTCAATATTACTTCAATCATAATGTAAATAAATGGAGACGATATGCTGCAAGTAGTAGAAAAGACCCCAATATCACAAAAAAAGATATTGAAAGTTTTAAAATTGTTTTCCCTTCATATAATGAACAAAAAAGAATTGGTGATTTCTTTAGCAAACTAGATCGACAAATTGAACTGGAAGAAAAGAAATTAGCATTGTTAGAAGAACAGAAGAAGGGTTATATGCAAAAGATTTTCTCTCAAGAATTACGATTTAAAGATGAAAATGGGAATGAATATCCTGAGTGGGAAGAGAAAAGATTAGGAGAAATTGCAAAAATAACAAGAGGTTTAACTTATAAACCATCAGATGTTCGATGTAATGGAGTAAGAGTTTTAAGATCCTCCAACATAATTAACAATAAATTTTACATGCACCATGATGATGTTTTTGTTGATGACAAAATAGTGAAAATACCATTTGTAAATAATGGAGACATATTAATAACAGCAGCTAACGGTAGCCCGAGATTAGTTGGAAAACATGCATTAATCAATAAGTTGAGTAATAACAGTGTAGCTGGTGGATTTATGTATACTTTGAAGGCAGAAAACACTAAATTTATACAAACATGGATGTATACAACAGAGTATCAACGAATTATTACTAAAGTTCAAGGTGGAAATGGATCAATAGGTAACTTGTCTAAGAAAGATTTAGAAACAGGATTAATAACAGTCCCAAGCACTGAAGAACAAGTGAAAATAGGTAGTTTTTTTGAAAAAATAGATGGAATTATTTTGAAAAATCTCCAAAAAACACAGCGGATGCAAGATATGAAAAAATCACTTTTACAACAAATCTATTTATAACTGTTAAGAAAAAGCTTAATGGTAAATAATAATAAATTCTATAATGTGATAAAAATATACTTTTGTAAAATATTTTGTATTCAGAATGTAAAATGAACCTTTAATGAATTTCTATAACAAAGGTGTGTGAAATTAATTGGCCTATCTTCAAGATAATAAATTATTTTTGGAGATGTTGAAGTTTCTTTTGCCTGTAATTTTTGCGGTTATAGCAAGTGTATATAATTATTTTATAGCAAATAGAAATTCAATAGATAACTTTAATAACATATTGTCAGAATCTGTTTTTAAGCTAGCACTGTACTTACCTCTTCTATATATGCTATCTCAAATACATATTGTAACGGTTACGATGATAATTGCACTTGGAATATATTTTTCCGAATTTATATATATATTGTGTAAAAATAAAAGCTTCAAGATTGTAAACTTAGATAACAACTATTATAGATTACTTAAGGAAAATAAAGGATATATAAAAGTACAAGGCCTCAAGGAAGTTTATGAAGAGTACTCTACTTTCAATTCGAGTGTTAATTCGGATGTTTTAAAAAATAGTAAAAAGGAAGAATTAGAATTTAATAAAGTAGAACATTCAATCATTCATTTGAAAGAAGGAGATAGATTAAAATATTATGCTTATTATTTGAATAGAAACGTTAAGAATAATAGAAAAGTTAAATTTAAATGGTATAATAAATTTATATTTATAGTATTGTTCGTAATTGTATACTATTTAAAAGATGCTTCTTTTTTACAATTTATCAAGGAATTATTACCATCTTTATTGACTAGCTTTTTCATTGTTATCATGGTCATTAATGCTAAAAATATTAATGTGGTAAGGTATCACAACAAGCTCCATATTATAAGTACTATTAAGCAATTGAACGAAAAAGAAAAGTATGAGTGACATTTTTAGGAGTATCGATTTAATAAACGCTGAATATATTTCAGCGTTTTTTGCTGTGCAATTTTTCGGATTTTTCCATGCAATAGATTGCACATCTATACAGTTAAGAAATCGCTTACAATAAAGATATAGGGAGGCTATTAACTTGTTGAGTAATAGACAAATGAATATGTTGCGTCTTCTGATTGAAGAAGATGAGTATAAAACGATTGTGGAGTTAGCTGAACGGTTTGATGTATCTCAACGTACTATCCAATATGATTTGGAAGGTATTGAAGATCATGCAAATCGTTTTAATTATCGTGTGTATCGTAATAAATCATCAGGTGTGAAGGTTGAAGCATTAGATAATTATTTGTTGGATGATGCTTCTCATACATTATGTGTGCATTATACAAAAGAAGAACGTGTTTTAAATATTACTTTGAAATTATTTGAGTCTGAAACACCGATTTCTTCTAATACATTGGCTGAAATGGTTAATGTTTCTAGAAGAACAATCGTTGAAGACTTAAAGGTCGTTCAAGAATGGTTAAATGCTTACCACTTGGAGTTAAACTACATTAAGAATAAAGGTTTTAACATTCAGGGACATGAAGAAGATTACCGTAAAGCATATGCGCATCAGGTTCGTGCTTATTTTCGTAATGCTGTTCCTTTTGCACGTTCTGGATTGTTTTCTGAAGATGAACTCATGAGAGTGAGACAAACTGTAGTAGATACTTTGAAGAATGAACATTATCACTTAGTACAATCAGCGACCGACGGTCTGATCTATCATGTGTTAATTGCCTTGCAACGTTTAAAGGAAGACTTCTCTTTTGATATTCCAGAAGATGAAGTTAAACGATTGTCTCAAACATCTCAATATGAAATTGCTACAAAGATGAAAGAGAACTTAGAAGAAGAATTTGAAATCGAGTTTCCAAAATCAGAAGCCATTTTTATTACATTACATTTATTAGGTTCAAAAGTTTCAGATGATGATAACCCAGGAAATAATTCTGAATTACAAACGTGGGTCACAGAGTTAATTAAACAAGTCAGCATCATATTATGTATCGATTTAACAAACGATCATAAGCTACTCAACAACTTAATGATCCATATGAAGCCAGCAATACATCGTTTGAAGTTTGATATGACTCAAAAGAATCCATTAAAAGACGAAATATATCAACGCTATCCAAATATTGTAGAAGCGATAGAAAATCATATCGATATCTTGGAAGAAGCGCTTCACATCACCTTCTCCCAAGACGAACTCGCCTTCATCGCGATTCACTTCGCATCTAGCATTGAGCGCGTCTCAACACACGACAACAACAAAATTAAAGTCGTTCTACTATGCGGTTCAGGTATCGGCACCTCCCAGCTACTCAAAAGTAAACTCGCCAATACTTATCCAGAACTAGACATCGCAGATGCGTACTCAGTTTATCAAATTAACGAACAACAACTATTAAACGAAAAAGTAGATTACATCATCTCTACAGTTTCTTTTAATATCGACAGCATTCCAGTCATCCACGTGGATCCATTCCTAAACAAAAATTCACGAGATAAACTGAATCACATGATTAATCAAGCAAGAGAACAACGCATAGCGATGATGAACGAGATGGGTGACGACTTACGTGCTTTACTACCAAAGCATCGTATTTCAATAAATAATGAGTCATTAAACAAATCACAAGCGATTGATGTCTCAGTTCAATCACTTGTTGAAGACGACATTGTAAAGCCAGCATATGCGAAAGAAATTAAAATGCAGTTTGAAAAATTCGGTTCATACATGGTGATTAGTCCACATATCGCATTGATACATGCGAGTACAGAACAAGTGATACAAGGTGCAGGGTTTGCGCTGACCTACTTTAAGCATGGTATTACATTTGGAAATCCAAATCATGACCCAGTGCATGTAGTTATTACCTTAGCGACGAAATCACCTAAGGTTCATTTAAAAGCATTAGGACAACTTAGTGAATTACTGATGAACAAAGATTCTCAAGCAGCATTTCTAAAAGGAAACGTAAGTGAAATAAATGAATATATTAACCAAGTGAGTATGAAAGGGGAGTAACACGTGGCACTCGACATTTTGACTAAAGATAAAATCAAAGTGCAAGACCAAGTTCCAGACTGGTCTCAAGCTATTACTGAAGCAGCACAACCTTTGTTAGAACAAGATTACATCGAGACAGGCTATATAGACGCGATGATTGACAGCGTTAAAGAATTTGGACCTTACATTGTGATTGCGCCAGAGATTGCGATTGCGCATGCGAGACCAGAAGATAATGTGAATAAAGTAGGTTTAAGCCTACTGAAGTTAAATGAATCTATCAATTTTGCTGAAGATAGTCACTACGCCTCATTAATCTTTGTATTAAGTGCGACAGATAATACATCACACTTAAATGTCTTACAAAGTTTAGCAGGTCTCTTAGGTAATAAAGAAGTTGTAAATCAATTATTAGCATCAAAAAATAGCGACGAAATTATCGAAATTATAAAGGAGAATGATTAAGATGAAAATTTTAGTAGTATGCGGACACGGATTAGGTAGTAGTTTCATGGTAGAAATGAACGCACAAGAGGCGTTAAGAAATATTAATGCACCATCAGATATTGAAGTTGAACACAGTGACATTATGACAGCTAGCCCTGATATGGCTGACTTATTTATCTGCGGCCGTGACTTAGAAGAAAACGCAGAACGTTTAGGTAACGTGTTAGTACTGGATAACATTCTTGATAAAGATGAATTACAAGAAAAATTAGAAGCTAAATTAAAAGAAGATAACCTTATCTAATTGAAGGGGAGGGATAAGCCATGCAAGCGATCTTAGATTTTATTGTCGATATACTCAGTCAACCTGCAATTCTTGTTGCGCTTATTGCACTGGTAGGTTTAATTGTTCAAAAGAAATCCGCTTCACAAATTACTACAGGTACAATTAAGACAATTTTAGGTTTCTTAATCTTAAGTGCTGGTGCAGATGTTGTAGTAAAATCATTAGAACCATTCGGTAAGATTTTCCAACATGCTTTTGGTGTACAAGGGGTCGTACCAAATAACGAAGCGATTATTTCATTAGCATTAAAAGACTATGGTACAACAGCTGCATTAATCATGGTATGTGGTATGTTAGTGAACATCTTAATTGCACGTTTCACTAACTTGAAATACATTTTCTTAACAGGTCACCATACATTCTATATGGCAGCATTCTTAGCAATCTTACTTACAGTAGGTCATATTAAAGGTTCATTAACAGTAATTATTGGGGCTATCATTTTAGGTTTAATTATGGCAGTCTTCCCAGCATTGCTTCAACCGACAATGCGTAAGATTACAGGTAATGATCAAGTCGCATTAGGACACTTTGGTTCTATTAGTTACTGGGCAGCAGGTGCTGTAGGTAAATTGTTTAGTGGTAAATCTAAATCAACGGAAGATATTAAATTCCCTAAAGGGTTAAGTTTCTTACGTGAAAGTACTATCAGTATTTCATTAACAATGATTGCATTGTACATTATCGCTTGTCTGTTTGCGGGACCTGGTTATGTACATAGTGAAATCAGTGATGGTCAAAGCTTTATTGTATTCTCATTAATCCAAGGTGTAACATTCGCAGCAGGTGTATTCATCATCTTAACTGGTGTACGTTTAATCTTGGCTGAAATTGTACCTGCATTCAAAGGAATTTCAGAGAAATTGGTACCGAACTCTAAACCAGCTTTAGACTGTCCGATTGTCTTCCCATATGCACAAAACGCAGTATTAATTGGGTTCTTCGTAAGTTTCATCACTGGTGTATTAGGTATGTTCATCATGTTCCTAATTGGTGGTGTAGTTATCTTACCAGGTGTAGTTCCTCACTTCTTCTTAGGTGCTACAGCAGGTGTATTCGGTAACGCACGAGGTGGTATTAAAGGTGCAGTTGCAGGGGCAGTCATTAATGGTTTATTAATCACATTCTTACCATTACTGTTCTTACCGTTCCTAGGAGATTTAGGCGTAGCTGCAACAACATTCTCAGATACAGACTTCTTAGTTGTAGGTATTGTCTTTGGTAATATCGTTAAATTCTTAGGGCTAATTGGCGCTATCATTGCGATTGTAGTCATTGGTGCTGCAGCATTTATCTTACAAGGTAGAGCAAATAAAAAAGCGGAAAGCAAATAACATAATTTTAAGAACCAGCTATTCAGAGTAGAGTAGCTGGTTCTTTATATTTAATAATAAATAGAGAGCCCTTAGAAAACGGAAAAAGAAAGAATAAAAAATGACAAACAAGATATATTTAATATTATTATAAAATAATATGATATTTTGATAATGAGTACATAATAAGGTTTTATAAATATTACTAACGAGGAAGATATTTATGTTGAGGTTCTTATTGCTGTTGGTTGTAGTAAGTTTGATCTATGTGGTTGTTAAGTACCTGTATATAGTTGTTTCCAAATTTTTGAAACATTATCCGTATACTAAGGATAACTATATAGTTAAAAACATCCTTCTTGTTTCTGACACGAAGTATAGCTTTATCGATTTCATTATTATTATGACTTTAGTTTATCTGGCTTTTTATAGTAACTTTTTCAAAATTACATAGATTTAATTCAACTTTCTTTAGTATAATAAAGTGGTTGTTATAACCAAATCAAATAGGGACGGTGCAGCATGAGAGAACAAGCAAGTTTTGGTCAGTGTTTCGGGTTATTTTGGAAAAACTATTTTAATTTTAAAGGATGTACATCAAGGCAAGAATATTGGTACACGATCGCATGGGTAGCTATCTTAACTACACCAATTACAATAGGTGGCTTTTTCAGTTTTCTAGGGTATGTCTCTGGAATGATGTATTTTGCGGGAATGGCAGGTATGTTCATTCTGACAATGTTTACGTTTATTCTTTCTTTTGTCTTATTTATTCCTTTACTTTCTTTATTAGTAAGACGATTTCATGATAATGGAAAATCAATGTTCATCCCGATTCTTTTTGTGGTTATGTCAATGACTATTCCATATCTTCCGGATTTAACATTCAATCAGTTTGGTACAGGTCATCCAAACTTTATTACAGTAATTATGCTTATTATTCATATTTCATTTATACCGGTTACACTTGGATTAGGTATCTATTGCTTTGTAATTACATTGTTACCAAGCAAAGTTGTGAATAATAAATATCGTAAAGATAAAGTTGAACCAAAGCCTGAAGAGAAACAAGAAGTTAAGTCATTTTCAAAGACGTTATAAAACAAGAAATCCACCTCAAATGCTTCTTAAAAGTGATGGAGGTGGATTTTATTTACGATATTTTTAATTTTTCAAATGCCATAATATAAATGTTTTCTTGGTTTAGGAATTGTTCAATCTTTGCTTGTTCTTTATCATTTACTGGTTTATTGTCTTTTTTATCATATTAAAGTTGTAAATTGTTACTATTTTCTTAAAAATAAATTTTGAAATTGAATATAACTGACATCACTGATTATACTATTGTTTTGTCTATGAAGTTTTTTGAACTTTGAATCGAGATCTTTTTGCATTGTGTTTAAAGCATCAGTATTAATAAGAAGATTTTGGTTGATATCTTTCATAAAAGTCATTTGGATCTCGTGTTGTGCCTTTATTTCTTTTTGGTATTCCGTTATTTTTTCTTTAGTTCTTTCTATAGAGTTAAATATAATGTTTAAATTTTCTTGTGTTTCAGCATGTCTGCTTTCTTCACGGGCCCATATAATAGCTTCTTGCCAATTTCTGGCGTATCCATCTTTTAGTGCTTTAATTATTAAAAATAAAGATTGCTTATCAATAAATGAAGATGGAATATAGGATTTTAATATATTTAAGTAACTGTTAGTCATGATGTCATACTCTTTAGTTTTATCTTTTATTTTTTGTTCAAACAAGCGATGATTTTCTATTATTAACTTTTCTTGTTTATCGATACCTAACCTTTGTTTAAGAGAGGTATCTGAAAAAAAGTCGTATGTTTTATTTTTATCTTTATTGATATCGGGTTTTACATTGTAATTATCTTTGGTAAAAAAGATAACATGTTGTAAAGATAAAATAATCAACCCGACTGCCAATGAAACAATTAATGAAACAAAGTAATAATAGTATGTTGAAAGTGTAGAAGTGAATGAACTAAAAATAGCTTCTCTATATAAATATGCAGTAAATACAGGGATACAGAAACTAAAAAACAAACAAATCATACGTATGAAATCTCTTCTAATGTCATCTGTTATTTTAGAAGACATTATTATAGTTGAGATAGCAATGACGTTAGCTATGCTGATAATCAATCCATGCTTTGCGATATCTGATTGAACAGCACTAAAATCGAAAATTAAGTATAATATCATAAAAGAAATAAATATACTTGTAATATACATGAGTACAAATACCAACTGTTTTGGTAGACTAAGATGTTCTTTGACAGCGTCTACTTCGCTTTTAGTTTGAGCTGCCATATATTCTCTATACAGCTCTGTTTTTTTCGAATTATAAACGTTGTCTAAATTGGTTAGTAATTCTTGTTTTTGAGTATTGTTTTTGAGTAATAATTCGTGCTGTTCTTTTTTGAATATATTATTTTCACTAGATAACTTTAAATAAGATAGAAGTAAGTCTAGTAATTCTATGCGGCTTAACTTATTTAATACCTCTATCTTGTCCTTTTGCTTATTATTTTCATTAAATTCATAGATATTATTGTAGTTGTTGTTCATAAGATGACTCCTCCGATCAAATCATGACAGCAACATTTACTTCTATTTTTTGGAAATGCATAGCGGTCAATATATTAATATGTATTATTTTACTACAAAAATATGACGGTGTTCAGTTTAATTTTTAAAATATTGTTTTTATCGGTGGTTATCAGTCTGTTGTTTCTTGTTTGTTATTAGTTACTGTCATATTTTTAGTATTAAGTTCTTTTTAACGGATGATATCAAGTTACTAAACGCTCTTTAATTCACGACAAAGCTACTGATCTCCTTTGGTTTTAAATACAAGGAACATAATTAAGGTAACCACTAAAGGAAGTAGGAAGGCATCAGCTAAGTCCACCTTTCTGTCGAAGATAAACATCATCGAGTTGTAAATAATCAAGGCTAGTATGTAGAATAGTATGAATCTCACAATCCCTTTCATAGAATCACCTCTCAAAAGTTCTTGTTATTTAATAATTATAACAAACAATAATAATTTGTTTTAGTGATGATTTTAAAGGTATATAAAATCATTGGTTAACTCACTGTTTTTACATGACTTATAGTAAAATAAAAAAGAAAACTATCAAGATATACATAAGGGTGAGACGTGAAAATGGCTGATATTAAATTATTTGATGTGAATGGTGACGATGTAAGGGAATTAACAGGGCAATCAGTGACAATTGAGAAGGAACTTCAAACGATGATTGAGAATCATTTGGAGACTTTTTTAGGAGTTAAATTTCTCGCAAGTGAGTATACAACAGGAAAAAGACATGGCGGACGTATAGATACATTAGGCATTGATGAAAATAATGTACCTGTGATTATTGAATATAAACGTACGACTAATGAAAATGTGATTAACCAAGGCTTATTTTATTTAGATTGGTTGCTTGATCATAAAGGTGAATTTCAAATGAAAGTAATGCAACAACTAGGTAGAACAGCATCTGAAGAGATTGATTGGTCGAATCCACGTTTGGTTTGTATCGCTGGTAACTTTACTAAGTATGATGAACATGCGGTGCAATTGATTGATCGTAATATTGAGTTATATCGATACAGCTATTATGATAATCGTTATTTATTATTAGAACTTGTAAATGTGAATACACCACAAGTGAAACCAGCTGTACAATCGACAAGTCATCATAAAGAGAGACATAAAAGCTTGTTTTTAATAAATATCGAGTTAGCTTCAGATGAACTAACACAGTTATATGATGATTTATATAACTATGTTATGAGTTTAGGGGATGACGTGCAGTTTAAAGCGCAAAAGTTCTATGGTGCATTCAAACGTATTAAAAATTTTGTGTGTGTTGAAATGTTGCCGAAGAAAGGTATTATTCTTATGTATGTCAGAATAGACACGACAGATATAGAATGGGAAGCAGGATTTAGTAAAGATATGACACATATTGGTCATTACGGAACTGGTAATGTCGCCTTAACACTTAGAAATAAAAAAGATTTAGAGAAGGCTAAGGCATTCATTGAAGCGAGTTATGAGAATAACTAGTTGATGGTACGTATATTAGTGATGTACATGTGTTAAAATGATAGGCAATTGATAGTAGGATGGAACTGTTGATGATTCAGCAGTTCTCTTTTTTAATAGGGTAAGAAAAATTGATTTTTTTCAAAAAAAGTAATGACAGCCCTTACAAACTCAATTATAATAAAAGTGGTTATAACCAGAGGTGATAAAAATGAATAACTCTAAAGCTCCGTTATACTTCCAAGTGTATGAAGATATAAAGACTCGGATTGTAAACGGTGAATATGAGGAAGGAACAAAATTACCATCTGAAAGAAAATTATGTGATTTGTATGATGTGAGTCGTATTACGATTCGTGAGTCACTGGATCGTTTGGAACAGGAACAAATGATCAGACGTGAACATGGAAAGGGCTCGATTGTACTAGGAAATCATTATACACAAGTGTTAAACAGTCTTTATAGTTTCAAAGATGAGATTGAGAAGAATGGAAAGCAGGCAAGTACGAAAGTAATCAGTATGGAACGTATTGATGCGACGCCATTCTTACAAGAGAAAATGGGCTTAAAATCATTTCACTCAGTGTACCGTTTAATACGTTTAAGGCTCGCAAATGACCAGCCGATGATTTATGAAATTACATATTTACCAGTAATATTATGTGAAGGGTTGGATAAATTCGATTTTAACCATCACTCACTCTATGAAACATTAGATCAGTATTATGATATTCAGATTGATAATGCATATGAAAGTTTAAGTGCGATTAAATTGAATAAGAGTATTGCGGATTTATTGAATGAAAGCATTAACGCAAGTTGTATGTTCATTGAACGTGTCAGTTACGTTAAAGGTGAAATCATTGAGTATACGCAATCTTATGCAGGTGGTAATAATTACAAATACACAGTGCAGCTGCTTTAAGCTCTGTGTATTCATAATACAACTGGTTATGACAACATAACAACATAGTAGGAGGTAGAATCATTTTGAAGACAACAGATACTTATAGAGAAATACAACAACAACCTTCTGTGTGGAAGAAAACTTTCGATATTGTGAATGATGTTTCAGCGGATTTCAAACGATTCATTGAAGCCATTGAACATAATGAATCGACTGACAAGCTTAAAGTTATTTTCACTGGCGCAGGTTCAAGTGCATATGTCGGCGACATTGCGCGTTTGGCCGTGGATAATAATAAATTCCCGAAATGGAGCTTTGAATCTGTACCGACAACACACTTTGTGACAAATCCGGGCACATATATCGACGATGCAACAACATACTTAGTGGTTTCCTTCGCAAGATCAGGTAACAGCCCTGAAACGCAAGGCACAGTAGAATTATTTAACCAATTGTCACAACACGTTTATCACATTTTCATCACAAACAATAAAGATGGCTTCTTAGGACGTTACGCAGATACTGAGAATGCATTCAAAGTTATCTTGCCAGATGAAACGAATGATAAATCACTCGCAATGACATCAAGTTTCTCAACGATGTTATTGGCAGCTTGCTTATTATTCAGTTCAGAAGAAATCGATGAAGCTTACTTTAAACGTGTCGAACAGAACTTCAGTTGGATTGATGCACATGCAAGAGAAGTTGCAGCGCAACCGTTCAAGAAAATTTTTTATGCCGGCACAGGCATGCAAGGTGAGTTGACCAAAGAAGTCAGCTTGAAACTAAACGAGTTGACTGCAGGAGCGATTGAAATTGCGAAAGAAACTACACTTGGATTCAGACACGGTCCTAAAGCTGGTTTGAATGACAATGCATTATTCATCATGTTGAGAGGCGCAAATGACTATCAACGTCGTTATGAAGCAGATGTGATTCATGAGATCGATATGCCAGAACGTAACTATCAAATCTTAGTGTTAGACGGTAAAACAAGTGATGATGCATTCACATTTACTTTCCCAAATGCTGAACATGACAGTGATTTAGAGTTGACGCTTGCGTATTTGATTTTCGGACAGTTATTAGCGTTTTATAAATCTGTTCAATTAGGATTGAATCCAGATAATCCAAGTCCAAATGGATTTATCAACCGTGTCGTTAAAGGTGTCACGATTTATCCATTTGAAGCTTAAGACACAATATTCAAGGAGGCGAGCTTGTTGAGTAAATTCACAGTGGAAGAAGAATTTATGTTAGATGGAAAGCCTTTGAAGATTTTGTCAGGTGCGATTCATTATTTCAGAGTGTTGCCTGAAGACTGGGAACATTCTTTGTACAACTTGAAAGCCTTGGGCTTTAATGCCGTTGAGACATATGTACCGTGGAATTTTCACGAAACCGTTGAAGGTGAGTTCGACTTTTCTGGGACGAAAGATATTAAACGTTTCATTCATACGGCTGAAGCTATTGGTCTTTATGTCATCATCAGACCTTCTCCATACATTTGTGCAGAATGGGAATTCGGTGGTTTGCCAGCGTGGTTGTTAACAAAACCAAACTTACGTGTGCGTTCGCGTGATCCGCAATTCTTAGAGTATGTGGAGCGTTATTACGACCGCTTATTTGAAATCTTAACGCCGCTTCAAATCGACCATCACGGTCCCATCCTCATGATGCAAGTCGAAAATGAATACGGCTCTTATGGTGAAGACAAGACCTACCTCAGTGCACTCGCCCGCATGATGCGAGACCGCGGTGTAACAGTACCGCTATTCACGTCAGACGGCTCATGGCAACAATGTCTAGAGGCCGGCAGTCTCGCTGAAGCAGACATCATACCGACAGGCAACTTCGGTTCGAAATCCCAAAAGCGTTTAGACAACCTGCACAAGTTCCATCAACAATTCGGCAAAACGTGGCCGTTAATGAGTATGGAATTTTGGGATGGCTGGTTCAACCGCTGGGGCGACCGCATTATTACACGTCAAAGCGATGAATTGATTGATGAAATCGGTGAAGTATTAAAACGCGGTTCCATTAATCTCTACATGTTTCATGGCGGCACGAACTTCGGATTTTGGAATGGTTGTTCTGCACGAGGACGTATCGATTTACCACAAGTGACATCTTATGATTACGATGCGCCTTTAGATGAAGCAGGCAATCCAACCGTGAAGTACTACAAAATTCAACAGCTGGTACACAAGCTTCATCCAGAAATTCAACAAACAACACCGAAAGTGAAACCGTTGATGGCTAAAGAGCATATCACGCTAACTGATAAAGTCAGCTTGTTTAACATCCTAGACGACATCAGCCATCACAGCGAAAGCTTCTATCCAGAATCTATGGAGACTGCTGGAACAGGCTATGGTTACATGGTTTATCGTACACAGTTGAAACGAGCGACTAGACAAGAGTATTTAAGAATCGTGGATGCGAGAGACCGTGTCCAATTGTTCTTAGACAATGAAAAAGTTTATACCGCCTATCAAGAAGAAATCGGTGACAAGTTTGAAGTGGCATTAAAACAACCTGTCGTTCAAGCAGATGTGTTAGTCGAACATATGGGACGTGTCAATTATGGTTATAAACTCGTCGCACCGACACAACGTAAAGGTCTTGGTCAAGGTTTGATGCAAGATCTGCACTTTGTACAACAATGGGAACAATTCGATATTGATTTTGACTTGTTAGAAGACAAGCACTTTGAACAAGCATGGGAAGCAGACCAACCAAGTTTCTACAGATATCAATTTGACATAGAAACACCTGAAAGTACTTACTTAGATGTAAGCGGTTTCGGTAAAGGCGTTGTATTAGTGAACGGTTTTAACATAGGTCGTTACTGGAACATAGGCCCGACACTTTCTTTGTATATCCCAGGTGCATTATTGAAACAAGGTCAAAATGAAATCATTATTTTCGAAACAGAAGGACAGTACTCAGAGGAAATCCGCTTATTACAAGCACCTCAATATATAGCCTCAAAACGTAAGGAGAGAACATCATGATTATAGCAAACAGAATTGACGGCCGTTTAATTCACGGTCAAGTCGCAAACTTATAGGCAACGAAACTGAATATCACACGTTTTATGGTAATTGATGATGAAGTCGCTCAAAGCACAATTGACAAGCAAGGCTTGAAATTAGCAACACCTGCTGGTGTGCGTTTAAGTGTCTTGCCTGTAGCAAAAGCAGCTGAAAATATTTTAGCAGGCAGATACGATTCACAACGCTTAATGGTCATTGCGAAGAAACCGGATCGTTTCTTAGAACTGATCAATCAAGGTGTTGACCTTGATGTATTAAACGTAGGTAATATGTCTCAAACAGATGAAACAAAGTCTATTACCCGTTCTATCAATGTAACGGATAAAGATATTAACGACTTTAAAGCAATTCAACAAAAAGGCGTTAAGATAACTGCTCAAATGGTTCCAAACGATAAAGCAGAAGATTTTATGACATTAATTAAGGGATAGTCAGGAGTGAAGACAACATGGAAATACTTTGGTGGCAGATTTTATTATTAACCTTGTATGCAGGGTATCAAATCCTAGATGAAATCCAAATTTATTCATCTTTAAGCCAACCTGTATTTGCGGGATTAATCGCCGGTTTGATTATGGGCGATGTGACAACAGGGTTGATTATCGGCGGTAGTATGCAATTAACGATTTTAGGTGTAGGGACATTCGGGGGTGCATCAAGAATTGATGCCAACTCTGGTACCTTACTTGCGGTCGCATTCTCAGTAGCACTTGGAATGAACCCGCAACAAGCTTTAGCAACATTGGCCGTGCCAGTTGCGAGCTTAATGATTCAAACAGATATCTTAGCACGTTTTGCTAACACATTCTTTGCGCATAGAATCGATGCGAAAATCGAATCATTTGATTACAAAGCAATTGAAAGAAACTATTTATACGGTATGATCCCTTGGTCATTATCAAGAATGATTCCAGTATTCTTAGCATTAGCTTTTGGTGGCGGCGTAGTTAAAGCCGTTGTAAATTACTTGAACTCAGATTTGAAATGGTTAGGTGATGGTTTAACTGTTGCCGGTGCCGTTTTACCAGCTGTAGGTTTCGCAATCCTTTTACGTTATCTACCTATTAAAAAACACTTCCCATACTTCATTTTAGGTTTCGTATTAACAGCATTATTCGTAACTGTATTTGATGGTATGACTGGACTTGGTACAGCAGTAGCTGGCTTAGATAAACACTTCGGTATTAAATTCACTGGTTTATCAATGTTAGGTATCGCATTGATCGGTTTCGCGTTTGCGGCAATTGAATACAAACGTACATCAGAAAGCCGTCCAGTACCGCAGTATGGTGGCGCAGCTCAGAATAATAACAGCGAAGGAGAGATTGAGGATGACGAACTCTAATAATCAAAACGGCACATCTTATAAATTAACCAAAAAAGATTTTAATCAAATCAATCGCCGTAGCTTATTTGCCTATCAATTAGGGTGGAACTATGAACGTATGCAAGCCTCTGGTTATTTGTATACTATCCTTCCGCAATTAAGAAAGATTTATGGCGACGGCACACCAGAACTTAAAGAAATGATGAAAACTCATACACAATTCTTTAACACAAGTAACTTCTTCAATACCATCATCATGGGTATTGATATCGCAATGGAAGAGAAAGAAAAAGTAAAAGCTAAAGACTCAGTACAAGGTTTGAAAGTTGGTTTAATGGGACCATTCGCCGCAATCGGTGACTCAATCTTTGCCTCATTAATCCCGACAATCTTCGGTGCCTTAGCTGCCAACATGGCAATCAACGGTAACCCGATCGGCGCATTTATCTGGTTAGCAGCTCAAATCGCCGTTATGGTATTCAGATGGAAACAATTAGAATTCGCGTATAAAGAAGGGGTATCCCTTGTTACGACAATGCAACACAGACTTGAGAACTTAACGAACGCAGCTACATTGCTCGGGGTCTTCACGGTCGGAGCTCTCGTCGCCACGATGATTAAAGTGAAGTTCGCTTGGATGCCGCACATCGGTAAATTGACAATTGATGTTCAAAACAATATCGATATGATCTTACCTAAATTATTACCACTTGGTATCGTATTAGCGATTTACTGGTTACTTGGACGCAATAAAATGAGTTCAACTAAAGCCATCTTTATCGTATTAGTTGTATCAATTATCTTATCTGCATTAGGCATTATCGGTAAAGCTTAATTCAAAGGTGGAAACAAAGAGATGAAAAAATTAATATTAATCAGTCATGGCGCATTTTGTGAAGGTTTAAAAGAAAGTGCAGAAATGATTTTAGGTGAACAACCTGATATCGTTCCTGTCCCGTTATTACCAGAAGAAAGTGCAGAGGACTTCCAAGCAAAATTACTTGCGGAAATGGCCAAAGAAGACGGCTTTACAGTCTTTGCGGATTTAATGGGCGGGACACCTGCCAATGTTGCGGCTAAATTATTAATGCAAGGTCAGCAGTTTGATTTATATGCTGGTATGAACTTGCCAATGATTGTCGCATATGTAAATGGTGAACTCTTAGGAGAAGCACAAGATATCGTTGGAAAAACGAAAGAGTATATTGTGAAAGTAAACGATTTATTATTATAGATTACGAATAAGAAGGTAGAAACATGTCAGAATATGTAATTAGCAACGCTAAGATTTACAGTGAAGATCAAGTGATTGAATCAGGATATGTCCATATTAAAGACGGTAAAATTGAAGCAGTCGAAAGTGGTGTGTATACAGGTCCGCTTACTCAACATGATGCGGAAGGTAAAATCTTACTTCCAGGATTTATAGATATTCATATCCACGGTGGATATGGCAATGATGCGATGGATGCGTCTGTTGAAGGGTTGCAACACTTAGCTGAGAATTTACTAAGCGAAGGGACTACTTCTTTCTTAGCGACAACAATGACACAATCTGAAGAAAATATTAATAAAGCGTTAGAATCAATTGTTGCGTATAAAGCAACACAAAACAGCTATAATGCTGCGGAAATTGTCGGTATCCATTTAGAAGGACCGTTTATTTCAGAACATAAAATCGGTGCACAAAATCCAGCCTACGTGCAACAACCAAGTGTTGAGAAACTGAAACATTTCCAAGAAACAGCAGATCATAATATCAAAATTCTCACTTTCGCTCCCGAAGTGGAAGGTGCTGATGTTATGTTAGAAGCATTTAAAGATGAGATTATCTTCTCTATCGGCCATACGACAGCAGACTTCGACCAAGTCAATGCCGCTGTAGCCAAAGGCGCAAAACACATTACTCATCTATACAATGCAGGTACACCATTCTTACACCGTGCCCCTGGTGATTTCGGTGCTGCCTGGACGAATGATGATTTAAGTACAGAATTGATTGTAGACGGTGTACACTCTCATCCGGCATCTATTAAAATTGCCTATAAAATGAAAGGCAATGAACACTTTTATGTGATTACAGATGCGATGCGCGCGAAAGGTATGTCAGAAGGCGAATACGACCTTGGCGGCCAAACTGTCGTAGTGAAAGGAAAAGAAGCAAGATTAAAAACAGGTTCTCTTGCGGGTAGTATATTAAGAATGAATCAAGGACTTAAAAACTTACTTGATTTTACAGGTGACACTTTAGAAAACGCATGGAGAACAACGAGTTTGAACCAAGCGAAAGCACTCAAAATAGATAATCAAAAAGGCAGTATCAAACCAGGCAAAGATGCAGACCTCATTTTAGTAGATGAAGACATCAACGTTCTGACTGCCATTAAAAAAGGAAAAATCCATGCCTTTAGTTAAAAAATAATCCAATAAAACCCCAACCCCCTAGTGAATATAAGATGATTCATCAACAATCATCACAGTACCCGGTTCCTAAGTAGTCATAGGAGCCGGGTTTATTGTATTTTGTAAATGTAAGCCTTTACATTTATACTAGGATACATTAAAATAAGAATCAGTTTTAACTTAAACGTTTAAGGAAGTAATCAATATGAACAATAATCCAACACTTCACGACGTCGCAAAAGCAGCAGGTGTTTCTGTAGCGACTGTTTCAAATGTGATGAATGGTAAAAAAGGACAAGTCAGCGAAAAAACGAAAGCGAAAGTAGAAGCAGCTGTTGAGTCGCTAGGTTATCAACCAAATACGTATGCCCGTCAGTTAAAAAGCGGCCAGAGTAACTTAGTTGCCTTTATTGTCCCTGACCAAAACCCATTCTTTACGGATATTTTAAACGGTTTAACTACAGTGTGTTTAGAACACAACTTGCAAGTGATTGTGATTTCGTCAGAAGAAAGTGAACAAAGACAAAACGAACTGATAGATTTATTTGTGAAGCAACGTGTCAATGCGATTGTGTTAGCACCTGTTTCGTCGCACCTGACATTAAAAGATGAATGGAAAAAGACACCGATTGTGACAGTAGACAGAACGATAGAAGCGAGTGATGTGCCAAGTGTCACAGTGAATAACCAGGCAGCGGGTTACCAAGCAACTAAACACTTATTGGACTTAGGCCACACGTCTATTGCGATTTTATTGGCAAATCCTAATATCAGTACAACTACCCATAGACAAGCAGGATATGAACAAGCGTTAATGGATAACCAGTTAACAGTTGATGCGCGTTTAATGAGTTTTAGTGATGATAAATTGGGGACTGAGGCTCAGATAAGAAGCGGGTATCTTGCGACTAAGCAATGGCTGACTTCAAAAGATGCGCCAAGTGCGTTAATCGCAACGAACTATTTATTGATGATCGGTGCGTTACAAGCCTTTAAAGAACTGGATATTCAAATCGGCAAAGACATTTCATTTATCGGTTTTGATAATAGTCATTGGAACGAAATATATTCACCAGCCATTACGGTCGTAGAACAACCAGCAAGTAAACTCGGTGAATGTGCAGCACAACTAATCATTGAAATGAACAACGATGAACCTGCAACTTCGGTAGAGTTATCGACGCATTTAGCCATAAGAGCATCGTGCGCTAAGAAAAATGAACGCTAGTTCGTTCTTTTTTCTTAACGTCAAACTTAAACGTTTAAGTTAGTTATAAATGAGGGGGAAATCTATAATGACGATAGAGAAAAATAGAAAGTTATGGATGGGAATACCGACAGTTGTATTCTTAGGTATTATCGCAATCTTTATTTTTATGACAGGAGACGGTATTGAACAAGCCTTCTTGTCTAAATACATCGTAGACATTGGATTCAGCAAAAGCCAAGCATCATTAGTCTTTGCGGTATATGGTGTGATGGTAGTAGTAGGTTCATGGTTAGCGGCAGTCTTATCTGACGTATATGGACCAAGAAAAGTAATGACAAGCGGTGTTGTATTATGGATTGTCTTCCATGTACTCTTCTTGACGTTTGGTTTGCAAGTTGAAAATTACAACATGATGTTATTGATGTACGGTATCAGAGGTATCGCATATCCATTATTCTTATACGGTTTCTTAGTATGGGTGACATACATTACAAATAAAGCACGTCTTGCGACTGCAATCGGTTGGTTCTGGGCGATGTTCTCAGTAGGTATGGGTGTCGTAGGTTCATACTTACCAAGTTTTACAATTCCATATATGGGCTTCATGGGAACACTATGGCTATCTATCGTATGGATTATGATTGGCGGTATTATTGCTTATATCGCAGTAGGTAAAGACAATGTGAAACCTAACGCAGATTTAGCAGTAAGTGATCGTTATAAGAAGGTGCTTAAAGATATCGGTGTGGTTTATAAGAACCCTGAAATTATTAAAGTATTCATTGTAAGAATTATTAACCAACTATCACTCTTTGGATTAGTGATTATCTTCCCAGTTTTATTTACAGATGAAATCGGCTTTACGATGCAACAATGGTTATGGATCTGGGGTACAATGCACGTCACTTGTATTGTTGGTGACGTATTCTGGGGTATTACTGCAGACAAAATCGGTTGGAAACGCCAAGTCATGTGGTTCGGTTGTGTCGGTTGCGGTATCACAACACTGACATTCTATTACTTACCGATGATTAGCGGAGACGTATTCTTGATCGGCGTATTATGTGCTGTATTATTTGGTATTACACAATCAGCATTCGTTCCGATTTTCGCGATTTTCACAGCGTTAGAACCAAATCATATTGGTGCAACATTATCTTCACATAACTTAGCAGCTGGTTTAAGTAACTTCTTACCATCTGTGATTGCGACAGTATTATTACCAGTCTTCAATGAAATCGGTGTGGTATGGGCATTCGCATTATTATACTTCTTTGGTGCTGTATTGACGTACTTCATCAAAGTACATCAACCAGGATTAAAAGAAAAACCACGTAAAGTAATCCAACCTAAACCGGATAATGTAAATATTTAAAAAGGCAGATGAAACATATTGAAACCACTTGTTTTAGGTATAGATTTAGGAACAAGCTCAGTTAAAGTGATTGCGGTTGACCAACAAGGTTCGATTGTGACATCAAGCAGTGAACCTATCAGTATTTCACAACCGCAAAATGGTTATAGTGAACAAAACCCAGATGAATGGGTACAAGCAACAAAACAAGCAATTCAAACACTGACAGATCAGTTAGACGACAGTCAGTACCAAATAGAAGGCATGTCTTTCTCAGGCCAAATGCATGGCTTAGTGTTATTAGACAAAGACAATCATCCTATTCGCCCGGCAATCTTATGGAACGATACTAGAAATACTGAACAATGTGATGAAATTAAAGCACAGTTCGGAGATAAATTACTGGGCAATCCTATTCTAGAAGGCTTCACGTTACCAAAATTATTATGGGTGAAAGCACATGAACCACAACACTTTGAGAAAGCTGAAACATTTATTCTTCCAAAGGATTATGCCAGATATGCATTAACTGGCAAGGTTCAAATGGAGAAATCTGATGCATCCGGTACACTGCTTTACAACAGTGAAAGTGAAGCGTGGGATAAAGAAACAAGCACGTACTATGAGATTAAACATTTACTTCCAGAACTCGTTAATTCAACAGATGTAGTGGGTGAAGTAACTGAAACAATAGCGCAAGAATTAAACTTACCAACTTCAACAAAAGTGATTGCGGGTGGCGCTGACAATGCATGTGGTGCACTCGGTGCCGGTATTATCGGTGAAGGAGATGCGATGTGCAGTATCGGTACGTCTGGTGTAGTACTTGTTTGTCAGAAAGACTATAGTGATTATCAAAATAATATTCATTATTTTAAACATGTCACACCGGATATCTCTTATGCGATGGGGGTTACGCTTGCTGCAGGCTTCAGTTTAGACTGGTATAAACGTAATTTCTATGCAGAACAAAGCTTTGAAGACATTACGAAAGATGCGGAAAGTTCATCACCAGGTGCGAATGGTTTAGTATTCACGCCTTACTTAATGGGAGAACGTACACCGCATGGCGATGCAAAAATTAGAGGCAGCTTTATCGGTATCAGTGGTAAACAAACACGTGTAGATTTCTCACGTGCAGTGATTGAAGGCATCACGTATTCGCTTTATGAATCATTAGATTATATCAGACAGTTTTATCCAGCGATCCACACCATCACTTCAATTGGCGGCGGCGCTAAAAGTGATTTCTGGTTACAACTTCAAGCAGATGTCTTCAACTTAGAAGTTAAGAAATTAAAACACGAAGAAGGACCAAGTATGGGCGCAGCAATTCTAGCTGCATATGGTGTTGGTTGGTTCGATTCATTAAAAGACTGTGTGGAAACCTTTATTCAATACGACACGACATTCAAACCACATACACAAAAACATAAAATTTATGAACGTTACTTCAAAGTGTATCAAGACGTTTATCAAAATACGAAACAGATGACAGCGGATCTGTTATCAATTCAACAAAATCACGGGGGTTATACAGATGACAAATAATATTCCTGAAACAATGCAGATAGCTTTATTAAATAAACCATTCGATATTGAAATCAAAGAAGTCGATGTACCTAAATTAGGACCGAAGGAAGTCTTAGTTAAAATGATGGCAGTGGGTGTTTGCGGTTCTGACGTCCATTACTATGAACATGGTAAAATCGGTGATTTCATTGTCAAAGAACCATTAATCTTAGGTCACGAATGTGCCGGTATGGTTGCGGCAGTTGGTGAAGATGTGACGAAGTTTTCAGTAGGTGACAGAGTCGCAGTAGAGCCAGGTGTACCATGTGGTAAATGTGAACAATGTCAAAAAGGGCAATACAACTTATGCCAAGATGTTGAGTTTCTAGCAACACCACCGATTGATGGTGCATTCGCACAGTACATTGCACATCCAGAAGACTTCTTATTCCCAATTCCAGATTCATTATCTTATGAACAAGCATCATTAAACGAACCATTTTCAGTAGGTATTCAAGCTTGTAAACGTGCAGGAGTTCAACCAGGTTCAACAGTCGTAATTACAGGTATGGGTCCAGTTGGTTTAATGGCGGTTGTGGCAGCTAAAGCATTTGGTGCGACACGTATCATCGTGACTGACTTAGCAGATATTCGTTTAGAAGAAGCGTTAAAACTTGGTGCGACTGAAACAATTAATATCTCTAAAGAAAATCCAGTAAAACGTATCCAAGAAATTACAAATGGTAAAGGTGCAGACTATGCCTTTGAAACAGCAGGTCATCCAGCAGCACTACAATCAGCTGTACAATCTCTAGCAGTAGGCGGCAGCTTATCTATCGTTGGCCTACCACAACAAGAGGAAATTGCCTTAAACATTCCATTCATTGGTAACCGTGAATTAAATATTTATGGTGTCTTCCGTTACGCAAACACTTATCCAATGGGTATTGAAATGTTAAACAATACAGACGCAGATTTAGACTCAATGTTTACAGATTCATATGAACTTAAAGATACAAAAGCAGCATTAGAAAGAGCACTCAACAACAAACAAGGTTCATTAAAAGTGATGGTTTATCCTAACGGTTTCTTAGACTAATATAAAGATCAAATAGCCTCGTCCAAAAAAGCGGACGAGGCTATTTTTATAACTATCTGTCTTCATCATTATTCTTAACAAAAAACCTTAATATTACTGCCAACACTAATAATACTATAGTTACAACAGCTTTAATGAATGTGCTGATAGGCAAGAATAAAACAATCAAAATTATAACGAATCCTATGAGATAAAGTGTTTCTTTCTTTTTGGTATTCAAGTGGTATTCACCTCAGTAGTTTTATTTTTCAAAGATAGGTGCACAGGCGCCTACAATTGTTGCGATACCGAAGAAATCTAATAAAGCTTCTTTAACATCTGGTCCAGCCGCTTTTGCAGCTTGTGCTGCGGCGTTCTTAACAGCGCTTTGTTTACTATGACCAAGTTTTCTTAACTGTTTATATGCTCCAGACATCTTCTTAACAAACGTTAATGTGCCCCCGGCAGCTTTTAAAGCAGACTTTACTTTTGCGATTTTAGCAGGTGTAAAATTAGTGACAAGTGCATATCCTATTGCTCCTGTACAAGCTGCATAATTACTGACACTTGCTCCGTAAGTTTGAACACCTACTCCTTGTTCATTTAAGTAGTTTTCAATTGCGGGTTTTCCTTCATTAATAACAGAGTCTGGCATGTGTTCAATAGCAGATAATGTCCTAGTTAAACCTTCCATATCTAATTCTTCATTAGTATAAAAGCTTGAGGATTCGTTTTCACTAGATATTTGTTCAACAGCATCTATATAAGTTTGACTTGTTACACTGAATAATACAGTTAAAGCAGAAAGTGAGAAAGCAACTTTTTTAAAATTCATGGTTAGGCCTCCGTTTATTAGCAAACATCCCTAACATCCCATTCCAATAATATCACTTAAATAATAACAATATATATATTTAATATTTATTCAATAAAAATTAACATAAATATATAATGTAAATATCGACTTTTAACATAAAAAATTGAAGGAGTAGTAAGAATTGTTGTCAGTTAGCAGAGAGAGCCAGCTACTTTATTAGAAATCATTATATTATAGGGCATGAACCTTTAATAGAAATGCTAAATTTTCAAACTGAAACATTATTTCTTGTTTTTTTGTAAATAATATATCAAAACGTTTGATATTGTGTAATACTAAAAAAGAAGATTAGTGTTTAGGAGATGGTATAAATGGTAGAAATTATTTCAGCAATCATCGGGGCTATTACAACATGTGTCATTACAATTTATGGTATTAATTTGCAGTTTGAAAAACAAAAGCGAGAACAAGAAGTGGCTTATAGAAATGATTTAGTCAGTATGCTAGATATTTTGGTGTTTCAAGTAGCCAAAATAAGCAATAACCAACTTACATTTGATATGTCGAATTTAAATAGACAAACGACTAATGAAATATTAAGTGAGGTTGCAGATGATTATAATGCGTATGATATGCATCTACAAAACTTGGTCTTAATGATGAGTCATCATATAGACGAATCTAATAAAGATATACAAGAAATTATGAAAATTAATCAAGATTTAGTTGATAAATATAGAAAATTTGATAAGAGTGCCAAAATATATAAAAATCAATACGATCAACCAAGCTGCGACAAAAATATAGTTGTAAGATCAAAAATCAATTTAGATGTAACTGTTGGAGAGTTCATTGATGGTATAACTAAATTTGGTTTAGAGCGATATAGTCATAAGCTTTATAGACCTGCATTGATAAAGGTATTAGATAAAAATGATGGCGATAAATATAAGAAATATAACGCAAAGAAATATGATAAAGAATAAAAACTGATAACATAAAAAATACCGTATAAAGTTTTCACTTTTTAAGTGTCTGCTTTATACGGTGTTTTTCAAAATGTTAAATCATTGCCTTTCATTTACTCTGCTTTCTTCCGCTTCTTCACCATCTTCATTATCAATGGATATGTTAATGAAAGTACTGTCATAATCGTCAACACAATACTGATCGGTGACCCGAAGAAAATATCGAACACATTATTATTGCTGGTAATTAAGCTTTTACGGAAGTTCTGTTCCATATCTGATCCGACAATAGCTGCCAAGATGAGCGGAGCCATCGGGAAGTCTAAAAGTTTTAAACCTAAACCTAATAAACCAAAGATTAATAAAATATAGAAATCTACAACACTATAACCTAAAGTGTATGTACCTAAGTAAGCTAACACTAAAATAATTGGATAAAGTACTTTAGGCGGTGTACGTAAAATCTTAAGTAACACACCTATGAGTGCGATGTTGATAATCACTAAGAAAATATTACCGATAAACATACTGTTAATAAGTGTCCAAATGGTTTCTGGTTCATTTTCAAAAAGTAAGGGACCAGGTTGTAAACCTAACATAATAACTGCACCTAAAATAACAGCGGTTGTTCCTGAACCAGGTACACCCATCGTAAGTAATGGAATCAGTGCACCGACTGAAGCAGCGTTGTTAGACGCCTCAGGTGCCGCAACCCCTTCAATCGCACCTTTACCAAAGTCTTTACCATTCTTGTTCACTTGCCGCTCAGTAGAGTAACTCAACATAGAAGCGATAGAACCACCAGCACCTGGTAAGACACCGATAACGAATCCAATTGGGCTTTGTCTTAACATAGTCCACCATGTCCGCTTCCAATCCGTCTTCGTCAACTTCATTGATCCTAATTTCGCATCAGGCGGCTTCAATGCTTCTAGATGCATATAGTTATACAGCACTTCTGCCACCGCATAGACACCGATAATCACAACTAAGAAGTTAATCCCTTCACTTAGGTGTGGAATATCGAAGGTGAAGCGGTAAACGCTTGTTTGTAAATCGACGCCGACTGTACTGACCATGAGTCCAATCGCAGTAGCGATAAAACCTTTGACCATTTTACCAATAGATAATGAGACAATCGTCGATAATGTAAATAAGAATAATACAAAGTATTCACGTGGTCCGAATTGAAGCGAGAAATCTGATAGCGGTTTGGCGAGTACAATAAACCCGACAACTGCCACAATACCACCGATGAGTGAAGCGACTGCGGAAATCGTTAAAGCTTTGCCCGCTTCCCCATTTTTAGTCATAGGATATCCATCGAAAGTAGCCGCAATCGCAGAACCATCACCTGGTGTATTCAGTAAAATAGAACTACGCGATCCCCCATACATCGCGCCATAATAAATCGCAATCATTAAAATCAAGGCACTGACAGGTTCCATACCGAATGTCACAGGAATTAACACTGCGACTGCGGTCGCTGGACCTAACCCCGGCAGCATGCCTACAATTGTCCCTAAAAATCCGCCGATTAACACCCATAATAAATTCATAGGATGAAAGGCAGTTGTGAGACCTTCTAAGAACGTATTGATATCTCCCATATTGCTCCCCCTTGTCTTATGGTAAACTCACATCTAATAATTGAGAGAAGGTATACCATGTAATCCCTGAAAATACGAGCGCCACAATGATATTTTGAAGCCAGTGTTTCACCCCATTGATTAAAAACAAGACGCCTCCTAAGAAGAGGATTGTTGAAATCAAGAAACCTAAGCGTTCAAAAATCAATGCGTAAATAATAATCATTACTACTGTTGCGCCTAAGCGTATTAAGGTTTTCTTTTGAAGTAACAAGTCTAGAATTTCAAAATGCTCATGTCTTTTTTTATATTCTTGGAAGAAATAAATTACACTCATCACAATCAATAACACTGAAATGAGTAGCGGAAAGTACATTGGACTGTTTGGATCACCAATGCGTGAACGTTGTACATTCAGCGTTAAAACTAAATAGATGATGCCTAATAAAGTAAGTAAAATAGGCGGCATTAAACGAGCCATACAATTCCCCCTTAGAAACCAGCATCTTTAATCAGCTGATCATATTTTTTGCGTTGCTCTTTTAAGAATTTTTCAGATTCAGCACTATCTTTGTAGAAGTTATCCCAATCATTGTTTTTACGTAATTCTTGCCATTGTTTAGAATGTACGACTTTACGCATGGTCTTATCCCAATAAGCACGTTCTTCTTTTGTCATATCTTTCGTCCCCATGACACCGCGCCAATGAGGGAACACCATATCGACACCTTGTTCTTGCCAAGTCGGCACATCCTTAATGCCTTCAAGTCGTTCATCAGATGACACTGCTAACATTTTCAGTTTATGTACTTGATGTTGCTCTTTAACTTCTGATACTGCTGTAGAAGCGACATCTACATGACCGCCAAGTAGGGCAGTTTGTAAATCTCCGCCACTCTTATACACTAAGAAATCAAGTTTATCGACATCTACACCGTATTGTTTCGCTGCTTGTACGAATGCAAGGTGGTCGTTATTTCCTAAACCAGGTGCGACACCGATTGTCAGTGATTTCGGATCTTTCTTGAGCTTTTCCATCACTTCTTTACCAGAGTTCAAATTAGATTTATTTGATGCGGTTAAACTAATCCATTCAGTTGCCAGAATCGCAATAGGAGTGAAGTCATCATCTCCAAGGTCACTTAACCCTAATTCTTTATTAGACAGTAATAGACTTGAGTTAATGGCGATTGTATTTGGTGAACGTGATTTTAAGTATTGCCAACCGACTTCACCGCCGCCTCCAGGCTTATTCACAACTGTAATGTTTTGATTTGTCAGCTTTTCATCTAACATGACTTTCTGAATTGCGCGTGCAGTGGTGTCCCAGCCACCGCCTGGTGAAGCGGGTGCTATAATCTCAACAGTTTCATCAGGAAACGTATTGGATTTTGCGGTTTTCTTATCATCAGATTTACCGCAGCTCGCTAAAATAACTGTCATGGCTAACACGAAGTACCCCAATCTTCGCATAAAAATCCCCCTTTGTTTAAAAATATTCAATTTTACGATAATTTATCACAATTTTCAAAATTTAACAATGATTGTTAGATGTAATTATTATATAAATAACTAAGGGTATAAATTATAAAATATATATTGGAATCTGTGAAAATAAATGAAAACTTGAGGTTATCATCTTTAAGTGTCTGTAAGGCTGATATTAAATTCTCAAAATGTTTCGTAATAAAAATTAAATAATGATGTAAATGTTTTTAATGATGAATTGTGATTATGTTCTGTTTATGGTTTAATGAAACAAACGCTTATATGAAACAAGCGGGAAGGGGATTATTAATTTCACATGAAAACCAGGAAAGAAAAACATAGAAATATAGTTTATTTCACTTCGGTAGGGATTATCCTGCTGGCGACTTTAGTTGCGGGCATTTTCCCGAAACTATTCGGAAAATATGCGCAGAGTACGTATGATGTCATCGCAGGGGCATTTGGATGGCTCTTCTTAGTCATTATTGTCGTACTGGATATTTTCTTAATCGCATTAGCCGTTTCACGATACGGCCGCTTCAAACTCGGCGCAGATGACTCTGAACCAGAATTCTCATTCATGTCTTGGATTGGGATGTTATTCTCAGCAGGACTTGGTGTTGGGATTGTCTTCTGGGGTGTAGCAGAACCGCTGACACACTTCTTACATGCGCCGTTCCCAGGTGTTAAAGATCAATCTGCAGAATCTGCACGTTTAGCTATGGGTTATACCTTCTTCCACTGGGGCATCTCACAATGGTCTATCTTCGCAATGGCAGGTTTAACAGTAGCGTACTTCCAATTCCGTAAGAAACGTAACGGATTAATTTCTACAGCTATGGAACCGGTCTTTGGCGAGGCTTATCCAAGACCTTTACGTAACTTGATTGATATTCTCGCAATTATCGCGACAGTGATGGGGATTGCGACATCTATCGGTTTAGGTATTATGCAAATCAGTGGTGGATTAAATCATGTCTTTGATGTACCGAATACAAATGTGACTAAAGTTGCGATTACAGTCATTATGGTATGTATCTTCTTAGGATCAGCACTTACAGGTTTAAACCGAGGTGTTAAATGGTTGAGTAATATCAATATCGGACTTGGGGCAATCTTATTGATATTTATCTTAATCTTTGGTGATTTAAAATTCGTGTTAGAATCTTATACACTTGCGATTTCAGATTACTTAACACACTTTATTCAATATAGTTTACGTATCAATCCATACACAGGTGATAACAGTTGGGTTCAACAATGGACAGTCTTCTACTGGGCATGGGTCATTGCTTGGTCACCATTTATCGGTGGTTTCGTTGCCCGTGTATCACGTGGACGTACAATTCGTGAATTCGTCATTGGTGTATTAATCATTCCACCATTAATTTCATTCACTTGGATTGCTGGATTTGGTGGTACGGCATTAAAAATTGCATTAACACAAAATACAGGTATCGAGAAAATTGTGGATAAAGACTACTCAGTCGCATTATTCGAGTTGTTGAAACAATTCCCAATTTCAGATATCACAAGTATTCTAGCCATTGCCTTAATCTTTATCTTTATTGTGACAAGTGCTGACTCTACAACACACATTGTCGCAAGTATGGCGACAGGCGGGGTTGATAACCCTAACGTAAAAGATAAAGTTATTTGGGGCTTATTAATCGGTGCGATTTCAGTCACAATGACTATCGCAGGTGGTTTAACAAGTTTACAAACTGCTTCACTTGTGACAGGCTTACCATTCTCTATCATCCTAGTGTTGATGATCTTTGCGATTATGGGTGCCTTACGTCGAGAACCGACAAAACACTTCCAGATGTCATATATTGATGACGAAAAAGACTTCTCTATTCCATTAGAGAAACGTGAGAAAGAAATTCAAAAAGAACAAGAAGCGCAAGAACAAGCGCGACAAGAAGAACAAGAGAACCAACATAAAGAAGATTAAAATATCGAGATAAAGTGATAGCCGCTTCGCACGATGGGTGTGTGAAGCGGCTATTATTTATTGTATAATTTAAATAACTATTACATATGATAATTAAAAGAGCATTCACATAATCAGAAAGAAGTGTATGCTTAATCAGGTGAAAGGAATTAGAGAAAGAGAGAAGTACAACAATGATTAAAACGTTAAAAATCATCGCTTTTATTTTTTCAATTAGTTATTTAACCCTATTTATTACCAAGTTTGTTTACCAACCCATTTTAAGTGAAAAGATTGAAGGTTTCGCAGCACTAATTATTATTACACTGCTACTGGTAATTGCGGTAAGTGAGAAATTAAGTAAAAAAGACAAAGCATAAAACGTTTCGCGACATCACGAGGCGTTTTATGCTTTGTGTTTATTCCGATAGTGACTGATCCCATAAGTAATTAATATCACCCATAATAAAATATCAAAAGGATGAAGTAATGCCTGAAGGACAGACTTATGTTCAATAAAAATACTATCAAGTATCTTAAAGATTTGAAGTAGAATCATCGCAATAATGACATAATACAAAGGCTTTCGCTTAACTGTACAGTAAATAATGAAGCTTAAGACAACTATGGGAATAAGGATAACGCTCAATGTATAAATCATATGTTATGCATACCTTTCTTTATCTAAACGTATAAATAGCGTCGTATTTGATTTATGAATACAATCACATACTCAGATATTTAACTTAGACACATACTGTCATCTTCATAAAAATATTTGTAAAAATTGCAAGTACATTTACATGTAAGTGCATTGAATTTGGTTATAAAAATAAAGAATTTTATTATGTCATAATGTAAAGTAGATTGAGCCATAATATAATAAATGCATGAGAAAGTTGAATAGAGGGTGGCAAATCTAATTTAAAGGAGGTGATGCCTATGGTATCGCTGAATTTAGAAAGGAAATGCTTTATGAGTGTATTTGAAGCTATAAGTATAATGATTGCGTTCTGTGATTTGCAGTTCACAATTCTAGTATTTATCTTTTTGTACATTTCTAATAGAAAAAAATAAACCATCTACAAACTTTGACAAGTCAGATGGTTTATTTTTTAACCTTCAATGTGTCACCGTCTTTTAACGGGCTCAAAGAGTCGTGTGATAGCACGGCTCTTTTTTTAATACACTTATATTATCGCACAACACGCATAAGAAGTACAACTGAAATAGTATTGCTACTGGCATTTGGTGAATTTATACTAAATCTAGTCTCTACTATTACGAAATTTGTTGAAAAAAGAGATAAAAAATAAGCCATCTTTCTGCTTTGACTAAGGAAATGGCTTATTTTAAAAATTTTCTATGTCACCGTCTTTTAACGGGCTCAAAGAGTGTACTAGCACGATTATTTTATAACATAAATTTATTATAAAAACAATAATAAACAGTGTGTAACAACTATTTCTAGCTAAACATTTCACAATCTTGTGACAAATAAAGAAATGTGGTTCAATTAAGAAAACGCTTTCATAAAGTTGTCACATCTTGAACTACAGGGAGAGAGATAGAAAAAGGGGGATTGTGAAATGATTACGTTTATTATTTCTATCATTTTACTAATTATTGGTTATTTCACTTATGGAAAGTACATTGATAAGATGTTTGGACCGAAAACAGGGAGACCGACACCAGCACATCATCAACGAGATAATGTTGACTTTGTACCGATGAAGACATCGTCTAACTCGTTAATTCAATTACTGAATATTGCTGGGGTAGGTCCAATCTTCGGACCAATTATGGGGGCATTGTATGGACCGGTCGCATTTTTATGGATTGTTTTAGGATGTATTTTCGCAGGAGCCGTTCATGATTATTTAACAGGTATGATTTCTATTCGAAACAAAGGGGCTCATCTACCTGAACTTGCGAGTAAATTCTTAGGGAAGGTCATGAAGCACTTCGTTAATATCTTCTCGATTTTATTGTTGCTGCTTACGGGAACAGTATTCGTGACGAGTCCAGCGTTATTGCTTCATAACATGATGGACGGTCGTATTGCGTTAGGTATTATTATCTTCGTTATTTTTGTTTACTACATTCTTTCAACGATTTTGCCGATTGATAAAATTATTGGACGTGTTTATCCAGTCTTTGGAGCGTTATTGTTAATCAGTGCGGTCGCAATGGGCTTTCGTTTAATTCAAACAGGCGCACCGATTCCAGAGTTAAGTTTAAAAAATATGCACCCTGACGGCGCACCGATTTTCCCACTGTTATTCTTTACGATTACATGTGGCGCATTATCAGGTTTCCATGCGACACAAACACCGATTATTTCACGTACTGCGAACAATGAAAAGAATGGCCGCTTTATCTTCTATGGCATGATGGTTGCAGAAGGGGTTATCGCGATGATCTGGGCAGCAGCAGGTATGAGTTTATTTAATGGTTATCAAGGCTTGCAAGGAGTGCTTGCGAAAGGGGAAGCAGCACTTGTTGTGAGTGAGGCATCTCACTTATTGCTTGGTTCTGTTTTAGGTACAATTGCGGTGTTAGGTGTGATTGTCTTACCTATCACAAGTGGTGATACATCATTTAGAAGTGCACGTATGATTATTGCGGATTACTTGAATGTCAATCAACGTTCTCTAGTTAAACGTATTATCGTTGCAGCACCGCTGTTTATTATCAGTTTCGGCTTAACACAAATTGATTTCACAATTCTATGGCGCTACTTCTCATGGGCAAACCAAACAACAGCAGTGGTTGCATTATGGGTCGGCGCAATGTATCTGTTGCTAGCTAAGAAGAACTTCTGGGTAGCAGCTGTACCAGCGACATTCATGACTTGGAATATCTTTGTCTATATCTTAAGTCAGAAGATTGGTTTCGGTTTAAATTTAACGCTTAGCTATTATTTAGGTGCTGTATTAACATTAATTTGGATTGCTTATTTCATTTATCAATACAAGAAAGTGACAGCAGGTGTGAAATTTGAGTTAGATCATCCAATCGTGTCACAGCGAGATGCGGCAGTCTAACAAGGTGTCTTAAATAGATTAGTTCAACCCGTACTCTTCGAAGGTGCGGGTTTTTAAGTTGTACTAAAATAATGTATTCACTTTAGACACTTAAGCAATATTTATATACATTTAGGAAATTTTAAACGCCATTGCATTACCTTATGGTAGAGTGATGAACGTAAGGAAGGTGACTTAAAATGGCACAGTATAAAGAGACAGTTCCCTACCAAAAAGAACGTGTGATGAATGGTTATGTATTATTGTTATTTAGTATCATAATTATCATGAATCGTTTACTTACTTATGCATTAACAGAAGATCTTAAACAAACCTTACTGTCTTATTTCTTTTTCATTCAAATAATGTGTTTAGTTACATATACCGCAATTTTGTTTAGGTTGAAGGATAAGAAAGAAATACGAGGGTTATGGTAATATTTATCTTTTTGTACATTTCTAATAGAAAAAATAAACCATCTACAAACTTTGACAAGTCAGATGGTTTATTTTTTAACCTTCAATGTGTCACTGTCTTTGAAACGGTCTCTAAAGCATCGTGTACCAGCACGGTGCTTTTTATTTTCATCTATATTATGACACAATTTAAATATAGACATAAAAAAAGATGGGTACTGAATACCCATCGTGTTTTGAATAATTATTGGTGGACAGTTTCTTTAAAGTTTTCTAAACGGCGTTCTTTTTCCTCATCACTGAGATTGTGTTTCGCTACATAGCGATTACGTTCGTGCTCTGCACATTCTTTACAGCAAGCACCTAAATAACGGTGTTCGTTTTCTTCTGAAACTAAGATTTGTTTATTACATTCAGGGTTACTGCAGTTGATATAACGTTCGCATGGTGTACCATCGAACCATTCTTTGCCAATCACTGTTTTTTCTACTTGGTTAACGTCTACACTGATACGTTCATCGAAGACGTACATTTTACCGTCCCATAATTCACCTTGTGTTTCAGGGTCTTTACCGTACGTTGCGATACCGCCTTCTAATTGTGCAACATCTTCAAAGCCTTCTTTAAGTAAGAAGCCTGAGAATTTTTCACAACGGATACCGCCGGTACAATAAGTGACAATTTTCTTATCCATGAACATATCTTTATTGTCTCTGATCCATTGCGGTAAATCACGGAAACGTGTAATGTTTGGACGAACTGCGCCACGGAAATGACCTAAATCAAACTCATAGTCATTACGTGCGTCTAAGACGATAGTGTCTTCATCATCTAATGCTTCTCTGAATTCTTTAGGTGATAAATATTTACCTGTTGTCTCACGTGGATCAATATCATGTTCTAAATCAAGTGCTACGATTTCATGTCTTGGACGTACATGCATTTTCTTAAATGCATGACCTTCTGCTTCATCAATCTTGAATGTGATATCTTTGAAGCGTTCATCTGCACGCATATGTGCAATATAAGCGTCTGTGTCTTCTTTTGTTCCTGATAACGTACCATTAATCCCTTCAGTAGAGACTAAAATACGGCCTTTTAAATTGTGTGCTTTACAGAACTCTAAGTGTTCTGCCGCATACGTTTCTGGGTCATCTATAGTGACATATTTATAATATAACAATACTCTATAATCCATATTATGATACTCCTCAATCTTTCTATCTATTTCTCATTATAAAGGAAAAAGCTAAAACCTAAATGATGCATTAGACCTATTTTTTTACCGATAAGCATTATTTTCCACTGTAATAGCTTAACAAATCATTGTAAATATGCAATAAGTTTGTTTATAAACTTAATATTGAATGCACTAAAATAGGGTGAATAAAGCAAGAATTCTCATATACAAAGTCCTTGGAAGCTAAGTTACATTTGTTTTTCACACAAACGGGTATAATAACTATATATAGAACTTTAAATGAGGTGAGATACTTGGCAGAGATTAAACATGGCAACAATAAATTTTATGTTGGTGATGAAACGAAACCAGATGCAGAAATGGATTATACAATGAACGACGATGTGATGACGATTACGCATACAGGTGTAGATCCAAGCTTACGTGGACAAGGTGTAGGTAATCAATTAGTCCATGCCGGTTTAGAGTATGCGAAAGAAAATAACTTAAAAATTGATGCACAATGCTGGTTCGCAAAAGCATTTATTGAAAATACAGATGACAAAGATATTTTGGTAAATAAATAATAATGAGTGTATAAAAGAGGCGCGTTAGTCTGAGGACTAGCGCGCTTGTTTTATGTGTTAAAGATGTGTTTTGTATAACGGAAATAGACCCACACGATTACACATCCCGCAAAGATGATTTCAATCATCGCAAGGATTCCAAGCATTTCCTGGGAAATACCAGGGAGGTCTAATTGTGTATAAAGATGATACGTTGAGGCAGCAGTAACAGCCCACGGGAAAGTCAGTGCAGCATATGCGGGTTTGAATCGTTTCTCAATGATTTGAGGCAAGAAGATAACTGAGAACACAAATAGAAATTGCGCAATGACGAAATAAAACAGAATATAGCTGACTGATAAACTTTCAGTATAAGATAGATATGCATTTAAACATAAGGACGCAGGTGCACTAATAATGACTGCCATCGGTAATTGATCTTTCGGATAATAATGCCACATTCTTTCAAGTAAAATAAACGCTAAAAGAATCCAGAATAAGACTGAACTGAAATCTATCGCAAAGATACCGATTTTAGCGTAAAACGATGAAGCCGTCTCACCAATCACGCCGATACCGACAAACATTACAAACCAACTCGTATTTGGATATGTGCGGTGCTTTATAATGAAATAAAGGATAAACCAAATCATTAAAATAATATGTAGCAATACAGCACCTATCCAGAAACTTGTGAGTATTAGGTTATCAATATGGAATTGTGATTTTAAAATTGAAGCGAGTGTCATGAAACCCATAGGTAATGCAGGCATAATCGCAAAAGTATTACTGTCCTTTAATTCTAAGCCTAATGCTTTCGGAAAGCGTATCAACTTAATAAAAAATAAAACCAAGCAAATACTACCTAGAGTAGTTGCTAATAAACCTAGCCAAGCTAAGTGGATTTGAAATAAAATGTGACTAAAAGTAAATGTACCTAAAGCTAAACCGCAAATCGCGGCAGGTACGTTTTGAATCATGGATTTAAACATATATGTAGCCTGCCTATTCTCTCTCTTTGTATGTTCAAAGTATAGCACTGCTTATATGATTAAGAAACAGAGTGAAATGTAGATGATTTGAAAAGATAACAAAATAGAGAGAACCTTTTGAGTCCTCTCTATTGAGATTAATGTCCTTGCCCTTGTGGTTGTTGCGCAGGTTGGGCTGGTTTTTGTTGTTGAACAGGTTGTGGCTCTGGTTGCGGTTTCGATTGTGCTTGTTGGGGTTGTGGTTTTGATTCTGGATGTGATCCGCCACCTTCGCCAGGTTTATATTCTTTTGTTTCTTCTTTTTCTTGTTTAGGTTCAGGTTTTTCTTCAGGTTGAGGTGCTTGATAGATATGTACAGTTGATTGTTGGACCTCATGATGTACTTGTTCCTCTACCACAGGTTCTTCTGGCGCTTCTTGCTTATGTTCTTTTTTCTCTTTTTTCTCAGTTTTCTTCTCTTTTTGTTTTTCTTTATTTTCATAGTATTTCGCAGCATCTACTTGATCGCTGCTGTGATGCTTATATTTATCATAAGCAATCATTCCAGTGACAATGACAGCTGTCACAAGCAATGCAGTGACAACGACTGATAGAATACGTTTGATAGCTTGAAACATGATGTTGGCTCCCTATATCTATAGTTTTATCTTGGTGCTTGATGTATATCTTCATTCTAAGTTTATAGAATTGCCTTACGCTTTTCCACTCTTTTTATATTAAATGAACGTTACAATATTAAAATGAATAGAGATTAAGTAGATATTTGTCATTGTTAAATCATTCGTTGTGTTTAGAAAGAGAAGTTAGTGGTATAACTTTTATACCAACTTATTTGAAAGTGAGGAGATAGTATGGCAGAGATTAAACACGGACACAATAAATTCTATGTAGGCGATTCAGAAGAAAATTCAGATGCAGAAATGACATATGTACCGACAGGCAAAGATAAAATTATTATCGATTATACAGGTGTAGATGAAAGTTTACGTGGACAAGGTATTGCGAAGCAGTTAGTTGAAGCGGGTGTGAATTATGCACGAGAAAATGATATTAAAATTTTAGCCACTTGCCCATTCGCTAAACAAGTATTAGAAGAGACACCGGAGTATCATGACGTCTTACTAAAAGGTTAGTCTTAGGTATGTCTTAAAACTCCTGTAATGACAAGGGTTAGTGTGTTTGAGGTAAGTGTAAAGAAGCGCTGAGATATGACATCCCAGCGCTTCTTTTTAATGCAGTTTCACCTTGATTCCAGTCGGTGAATATTATATATAATCTTTAGATTTTCTAACTTAAATTTCTTCTAACTGGCTTTCGATTTGTTCGCGTTTGTGTTCTAAGAAGTCAGGTAATGCGAGTTTGCTGCCTAGATCTTTAACATCTGTGTCGACCGTAAAACCAGGTGCTTCTGTTGCGAATTCATATAAAATTTTGTTGTTACGATAGTAGATAGATTTAAAGAAATAACGGTCAATAATACCTGAAGTACTGCCAGGCAATTGTTCTAATTTATCTAATAATGTTTCTAAAGCTTCATCAGTTGGTACACTCACTGCAATATGATGTACATAACCACGTCCAGGTTTTACACTTTGACCTTGTTCTTCAACTAAGACAAAGTCTGTATAACGTCCACTAGGATTTAATGTATAGACATTATCATCGCCAAAGTGTGCGTGATAACCTAATGTGTTGGTTAGAAAGTCGATAGTAGGTTGTAAATTGCGTAAATGTAATTCTACAGGTCCCATTCCTAAAATTTGAAATTCTTGAGGTACATCTGTATAAGGATTCGCATGCCAAGCGTTAGGAACTGCGTTGTCGCCATTGACCATGAGTATTAGTTTTAAGCCGTCAGGATCTTCAAAAGCTAATGCTTGTTGTCTAAGGTATGTGATAGCTTCTGTTTCAACTTGATTCTCGTTCAGACGTTCTTTGAAATAACCTAATGCTGCTTCATTAGGTACGAGTAATACTAATCGTTCAATACTATTGGTACCTGAATGATGTTTTCCTAACATTTTCATTTCAAAGAAAGTTAACAAAGTACCTGGTGCACCTGTTTCATCCCCATAGAATAAGTGGTACATCGATGGATTATCTTGGTTCACAGATTTTTCAATTAGGCGTAAACCTAAGACTTCTGTATAAAATTGTTTATTTTCACGCGCATCTTTTGTGTACATTGAGATATGATGATGTCCTGTAATCAGCGTCACACTATCCCTCCTATTTATCTAGTATACTTTTTATACCTATATCATAACCGTTCCATTAACATAAAGAAAGTTTTATGTTTCTTTGTATAAATTTACCCCAACTTTTGACAAAACACGCAAACCTTAAGTTTTTGCTTTGAGGATAATCGCGTTATCGGGCATAATAGAAGCAAATACCTAAGAGAAATAGATGGGGTGAAACGATGAACTTGGTGAAAATATCGCTGCTGATTGCGTTAATGTGCTTGTTAGCATTGATTGAAATGATAGTCGCATCAACCATAGGACTAAACTATATCGTGGCTGTACTCATCACGATAGTTATGGTGGTATGCATCGTATTAATCATACTCGAGATATTTAAAGGTAGAAGGAAACAATAGATAGCTAAAGAGGAGCCTGATCCAGCCAGTTTGCGTATGCATCCGTCTAGATCAGGTTATTTTTTATGGGAAAATAGCGAAAACACTCGTACATGTAACAGTGTTATGTTACATTATGATTAGGAGGATAATTATGAAAGAACAATTAATCAGCAAAAAAGACTTATTAACAGAATGTGGCATTACTTACGGCCAATTGTATCGTTGGAAACGTAAACACTTAATTCCAGATGAATGGTTCATTCGTAAATCTACTTTTACAGGTCAAGAAACGTTCTTACCTAAAGCCAAAGTCATTAAAAGAATCGAAGATATTCAACGTTATAAACATGACTATGTCTTAGATGATATGGTCAAAATGTTCGCAGATGACGGTTATGAACCAGAAATTGAATACAAAGATAATGACACTTTGATTCAATCATGGGCAGGTTTCTTTTATCGCGAAGTCGGTAAAGTCTTGTTAGAACAATATCCGCAAGATCAAGCGGTTTATGTGGGTACTATTTTAGATGAAGTAGTAACACGCAGTATTGTCTCAATGGAAGAAGCACAAGATTTACAGGCGTTTTTACTAGAATATAGTGAAAATGATAAAGAAGCAGAATTATATATCTGCCGTAAATTCGGAATCACGTTTTATTTGCTGGTTGAACAAAATACGCCGATTAAAATCGATGATAGTGTAAGAGTCTTAGAAACAATTAACATCCAAAACCTATTTAAGAAAGAAGTGTAAACATCATGAGTCAGTCCATCAAAGGCATGGGTAAGAAGCAATTAGAAGACAGTGAATATGACGCGATTACTTTATTGGGAGAAGTTCAATTTCCATTTGAAACCAGTGTTAATAACATTAAAATGACGGGTGAAATTACCGCATCAGACCAAGTCAATGTAAACAAAATCAAACTGATAGGTAATTTCACTGGTCGTAAAAATGTACATGTAACAACAGCTTCTATTATCGGTGAAGTTGAAGTAGAAGAAGATTTAACATTTGAATTACTTAAAGTGACAGGAACTGTTGATGTCAAAGGTCATTTAAACGGTAAAAGATTAAAACTTCTCGGGGTACTTGAAACAGAAGGTAATTGCGAAATAGATGAACTTGAAATCGATGGTCAAGTTAAAGTCGAAGGAATGTTGAATGCAGATACTGTTGACGTACATGTGCGACAAGATAGTTATGTTCGCGAAATTGGGGGCAATGTGATTCACATACGCAAACACGATGGAGAAAAGAAGAAGTTTAAATTTATAACTGTCATGACTTCTCAGTCAGATTCTGCATACTTAACTGCTGAGGTTATTGAAGGGGATCGTATAGAAGTCGACCGTGTTAAAGCGAAAGTCATTCGTGGAGATCATATTATCTTACACGAAGATGTGGAAGTTGAAACGATTGAATATACAAAGACCTTAGAATGCGCTCAAGCAGCACAAATCGGTAAAATTACGAAACTATAAATTGTATTTTTAGACGTATTCTCTCTTAAAATATCAGAATAATTAGATTGTTGTTACTATTGTTTTAATTTTGTGCTAAAATTAATCTTTATTCTTAAGCTAATCGTTGAAAAACGGTTAGTTTTTTATATACAGGGGGGAATATTATGGGATTTTCTGCTGAACCAATTTTAATTTGGTTCGTCATTGGTTATGGGGTATTGATGGTTGCATTAGGTTTTGTGTATTCAAAGAAAGTAGAGAGTAATGAGGACTTTATTCTCGCAGGTAAAACACTCGGGCCAGTCGTATTAATGGGGACATTACTTGCGACATGGGTCGGTAGTGGTTCTGTCACAGGCGGTCAAAACTCGCTGGCTTATAGTTTTGGATTATGGCCGGCAGTCGGTTATGCGATTCCGAGTATCATCGGAATAGGGACAATTTTTATTATTAGTTCGAAGGTCAGAAACTATGGAAAATATACTGTAGCTGAGATATTAGAGATGAAATATGGAAAGGTCGCAAGTTACTTTGCGGCAGTCATTATCATTTTGGCGTTTGTAGGGATTGTCTCGTATCAATATCAAGGACTTGGCTATGTATTACATGTTTCAACAGGTATTTCAGTAGAACTCGGCACTATTATTGCGGCAGTGATTATTATTTTACTTGCGACTATGGGCGGTTTGATGTCAGTCGCACCAACAGATGCGTTAAGTGCATTCTTAATTACAATTGCGTTGATTATCGCAGTACCTGTCGCAATTGCGGTCGGTGGCGGCTGGGATACTATTTTGTCGAATGTACCGAAAACACATTTGAAACCAATGGGAACATTAACTTTTGTTCAAATTTTAGGTTTCTATATTCCAATGTTGTTCTTACTGTTAGGTGATCAGAATATTTATCAACGACTGGCGTCATCTCGTGATAATAAAGTGACACGTATCGGTACGATTGGGTGGATTGTCGGTTTATTAATCGTGACACCACTTATTTCATTGCTCGCATTTATTTCTCGTTCGATTTTCCCAAAAATTGAACCAGGAATGGCTTTGATTGCGTTAACGAGTCAATTGCCGATTGTGATTGGCGGTGTGCTCATTGCAGCACTTACTGCGTTTATTACTACTACAGGAAATTCATATTTATTATCTGCTGCGACAAGTGTCATTTATGACTTGTTCGGGGATAACTTTAAGTATAAGCATGAAAATAAGATGTTATTGATGACAAGAATTCTTGTACCGATTTTAGGTGTGATCGCATTCTTATTAACAATGTACTTCCCATCAGTGTTATCTGTTCAAATGTACGCTTATACCGTATACGGTGCAGGAATTACACCGGCATTATTAGCAGTGTTTATTTATCCGAAAGTCACGAAAGCAGGAGGTCTTGCTTCAATGGCAGTCGGTTTAGTAACAACACTGACTTGGGAACTTGGTTTTGTTCAAAGTACAGGTATTAACTCTGCGTTAATTTCTGTGCCGCTGGCGATTATTGTGTTAGTAGTTGTGACATTATTTACTTCTAAAGGAGGCAACCAACGTGAACTTGAAACAACGTCTTGATGCGTTTAGAGAAACGATGAAACAACAAGACATCGATTTAAGTATTGTAATGAATTTTGAGAATCAAATGTATTTTACTGGCTTTAAAGCTGTCATTTATTCGCGTCCGATTATTTTATTTATTTCCCAGGAAAACATTGAAGTAATTGCGCCGAAACTAGAAGAAGCGCATTTCAGAGATAAAACGGGTATTCAAGATATCTATACGTATACTGAAATTCCAGTCACAGATGATGTTCCGACGCATTATCAAACAGTCTTTAATGACTTATTAGAAAAATATCAAAATGTCTCAACGATTGGGATTGAAACAGGCTTCTTACCCACACAATTTTATTTAGATATTGTGAGTCATAACTTTAAAGTGAAAGATATCGGTCAAGCATTAGTAGAACAACGAACTTATAAATATGAAGATGAACAACAAGCTATTAGAGAGAGTGGAGAAATTGTCAGTCAAGCCGTGGCGCAAACGATTGAACATGCGAAAGCAGGTTTGACTGAAATGGATATCGATAACTTTGGAAACAGTTATTTATTCGACACGATTTCTCAAAACTATCCAGATGCGGAATTTGGATTTTTTGTAATGTCACCTTCAGGTATCAAACGTTCTACAATGCCACATACATTCTCTAATACGAAACAAATTCAACAAGGTGATGTGATTGTACATAGCCGTCAATTAGAGTTGAATGGATATCGTGCAGAATGTGAACGAACTTTCTTTGTTGGCGAGCCTACTGATGAACAGCGCCATGCATTTGAAGCGATGGTTGAAGCGCATAAAGCTGCGTTAGACTTTATTGAAGTGGGTGTAACCGCAAATGCGGTCGATCAAGTCGCAAGAACAATTCTTGAAGCGGAAGGTTATGGTGACTATATCAGCCATAGAACAGGTCATGGTATAGGTATTGGACAACATGAAGAACCCTCATTGCGCTTTGATAATGAGCTAGAGTTAAAAGAAGGCATGGTCTTTTGTGTAGAACCAGGTATTTATATTCCAGGCGTCGGCGGCTTCAGACATTCTGATACGGTTATCTTGAAAAAAGAAGGAACAGAAGTTGTCACAAACTATCCGCATGACTTAGAAGATTTGATTAAATAAACAATGCATAATTAAAAACCTGTGCTATCGTGTGATGGCACAGGTTTTTCAAGTTTCAATGATTATTTGCTTCGTTCTCGTAATAATAGACCAAGTAATGAAAATGAAAAGACCGCAAAGACAATGTTCATAATAGATAATACTTCAATAATGACGATGTCTTTACCTAAACGTTCAAACGCTCTGTTTTGAAGTTCTTGGTCTGTTGTGAAGCTGTCTTCACTAATACGTGGGTCTTCAGTTAAATCTTCTTTCATTCTTTGTTTTACAAAAGGCATTGTAACATCCTCCTTTGTTAGTAGTTACATTCCCTTTTGATAACCAGACAAAACTTTACTTATTGAATCGCTTCTTTATTTAATGCACGGTAACTGATCCAGCTGCTGATAAGACCGATAATTAAAATAGCTGTCGCAAATAACAATGCTGCATTATAATTGCCGGAATCTCCAATAAGATAGCCTGACACAAACGGCGCAATCATTTGGCCGATACTGTAAATAACAGTTAATGTAGCGATAAAGTTAGACTTACCGCCAGTCTGAAGCATCAACATTTGTCCTTTAGACATGAAGAGTGTCGTCAAACCTAAGAACGTACTACCGAAGATTAGTGAGCTGATAATTAAACTGACAATATGATGTGAAAACACTGGTAAAGCGACACTGATGATTTGTAGACCAAATGCCATATAAGTTGCTTTACTATAATCCATTTTCTCCGCAATCATTGACCATACTACTGTAGAAGGGATAGCCCCTAAGCCGACAAACATCCAACTGAGTGCTGCATATTCAGAGAAAGCAGGTATTGATTTAATGATTGCGACTAAGAAAGTTCCGGTAATAATATAGCCAGCTCCTTCACAGAAATAAGCAATAGAGAACCAGCGCATAAATGTTTTGTTGAGACGGAAGGGTATCTTAGAAGTCGCTTTATGATGCGCTTCAACATTAATATCTGGGTTTTCTCGCATAAAGAAAATAACCAATAAACTTAACGCTAATGAAAAGAGCCCAAGGATAATCCAAGTCATTTTCCATGAGTTGAGGTCTGTGTAGAAGAAGACAAAAATACTGCTTGAAAAGAGTCCGATACCAACAGCGCTATAGAGTAAACCTGAAATACCTTCTTTATGTGCTTGTCTTAATGCTTCTAATACGACGTTAGAGGCTAAGACAAAGACTGTTCCGCTTGTGAGTCCTGCGATTAAACGCAATATGGACCATAAAATGAAATTTGAGGTAAACCCCATAAAAATTGTAGAAAGCACGTTTAATACTAAATAAATTTTCACATCGACGACTTTACTTTTAATAATCCAAAACATCGGAATAATCGCACCGATTAAATAACCGAGATAATTAATCGTCGCAAGTAAGCCAGCCCCTTTACCATCCATATGTTCAGCTTGCTACATAAACGGTAAGATAGGTGTATAGGCAAATCGACCGATGGCCATTACAATAAATAATGATGCCATCCCGAGTAATAACTGACGATGTGCGTGTTGTGACATGGCATTCACCCCTGAAATTTGATAGATGACCTCATTATACGCCTCAATATACTTTAATAATAATGATGATTCTTGATGTTTAACATAAGTAAAAGTTATCGTGCTTATAAAAAAATAGACCACTTTCTATTGAAAGCAGTCTATCTATAGTTAAAGTAGGGTTGTTAATCCAGTTTATTATTTCTTGTCTTCTTTTTTATCGTCTTTGTTATCTTTCTTATCTCCGCCTAATTGATCTTTAGCGAATTCTTTACCTTTTTCAATATACTCATCTTTATGTTCGTTTAAGTGATCTTGACCTTTTTTCTTAATATCATCAAAGTTCATAATCAAATTCCTCCTTAAAAATTAAGTACAGTTATGTGTTACCCCACGTATAGAACGTGAAACATATTAAGCGTAATTCTTTTTTAATTATCGTACACTGCCTAATTTTATTATAGATTTTAAGCTTATAGCATTTAAAATTCTTCTTTAAAGGGAATTACATTATTAAGTATTAAAGGAGGAGACAGATTATGGATTATACAACACTTGGTAATTCAGGATTAGTCGTTTCGAAATATGCGTTAGGTTCTGTTCCATTCTCCGCAACGAATGGTTTTGAAAATGCGGGTGGTGTAACAGAGAAAGAAGCGGCATACTTTATAGACTATGCTTTAGAGCAAGGTATTAACCAATTTGATACAGCAAACCTTTATGCGAAAGGTGATGCAGAAATTGCGTTAGGAAAAGCAATCAGACATCACAGAGATGAAATGGTCATCAGTACCAAAACAGGGTTCCCATATAACGATATCGCAAATAATGTCGGTGCATCTAGTTTAAATATAGAGCGTTCGATCGACCATTCTTTAAAACGTTTAGGTACAGATTACGTTGATTTATATTACATTCATACATGGGATGGACAAGTTCCGGTAGAAGAAACAATTCAAACGATGAATGATTTAATTCGTAAAGGAAAAATTCGTTATTGGGGTGTATCTAACTATAGTGGTTGGAATTTAGCCAAGACCTATACACTGGCGGTAGAAAATAATATGGCACCGCCGATTGCGCAACAAATCTATTACACGCCTGAATCAAGAGAAGCGGAATATGAATTGTTGCCTGCAGGTACAGAATTAGGTGTCGGCAACAGTATCTGGTCGCCTTTAGGTGAAGGATTACTTACAGGTAAGATTACCCGTGATAAAAAAGGCGAGCCCAATACCCGTCAAGGTGATGGATGGGCTGAGCCTTATGTAAAAGATCATGAGTTGTTCTATCGTTTAATTGAACTTGTACAAGAAATAGCACACGCACACAATGCGACAGTGCCACAAGTGATTTTAGCTTGGTTGAGAGAACGTCCAAACGTGGATTCAATTGTCTTAGCTGCACGTAATCAAGCACAACTGAAAGAGAATATCGCATCTTATAATCTGAAACTTACAAAAGAAGAACATCAAATGATTACGGATTTAACACAGCCACAACCGATTTATCCACTATGGCATCGTGCGATGAATTCAGCTGCACGTGGTTCTGAAGCTGAAAAAGTATATTTAGAAGAATATAACCGTTTAATGAATCATAGCGATACGTTACTTTAAATCAGTGAAGTACTGTAATTTAAAAAAGAATTTTAAGAAACAAACATTTATATTTATTGAAAATGTAAAAGATGTTGAAGATTTTAAGTAGACTATGGACGTATAACTCATGTATTAGTATACTAATGATAATTGTAAGCTTATAAAATTTTTAACAATACTAAAGAGATAGGGGAGGGTTTTATATGATCAAACGAACAGGTGAACATGTCTTAACATGGATTGGTGTCGGAATCGGTGCGTTAATCGTATTATTTGTGGCTTTAATGGTTCCATTAATGCAAAGTGATGACTTTGTAGCAGGTATGCAGCAAAGTGATGCCAGCTTAACGTATGAAGAAATCTCACAAGTAGCTTCAGGTATGCAAGTACTCGGTACTTTCGTATTAGTGGCTAATGTAATTGCGGTGATTTTAGCTATTGTTGGCGGAATCTTTATCAGCAAGAAAGCTAAAGCAGCAGCTATCTTATTATTAATCGCAGGTATCGTGGCATTACTATGTAACTGGATTTCAGCGATTCTTTGGATTATCGCATCTATCATGTTATTCAGCAGAAAACCAAAAGCAGCTTCATTAACTCAAGATGGTTACTATAACTATGATAAAGCGAATGAATTCGCACAAGAACGTTCACATGAACGTACAAGAGAAGAAGATCCATATAAATACTAATTCAATCAATATTTAAGCCGTCTCATACAGAGGCGGCTTATTTTCATTTAAAATGAAATTATTGATTCTAATACCATAAATTTTTCTCAAAGCGCAGAATGAAAACGACTAAGAAGATGAAGATAGTGTGACCTATCATCCAAACAATATAATCAATCCAGTGAAATTGGTAGATTGGGTTAATAGACCAAGTAATAAGTGAAGGATAGATAACGGCGAATAATACGATAATAATTAGAATACCTGCTGGATAGACGTAAGAGTCCCGGATGGCTTGAAAGACGACATATATCATTGTGGTAAAGACAATATGTAAGATGAATTTAAGCCCAAAGCTCACATCAAAAAAGCCTGGCACGAAATCCACATTTAATAATAAACTTGCGAGATGATGGGTATAAAATAAATCGGTCAGGCTGAATAAGCCGAATAAAAAGACAGATAAAATTAAAATGGACATTGCGTGGTACAGTACTTTCATAAATGACGCCATCCTTTATTAAGAGGTAAGTTTTATTGAGCGTATCATACTTTTAGTAGATTTAGAAAAGTTAAAGTGAGATTAACGTCAGTAATATGAATGTTTATTAGGTGACATATGACTTAAAAAATTGGCAACCTATTAAACATGTGGCAACGCTGGAAGTAAGGAATACATACACAGACTTCCAGTTGCACGACACACATTGGCTTTGAATATGATATAGTAACGTTAATTATTTACACCTACCGATAATTAGAAAAAGAAGTGAAGTAATCTGTACAGCGCAAGTCCTAAAACAACTAATAGAACGATGAGTCTGGGTTTGGTAAAGAGTACACTTCTCTTTGGTTTTTCCTCTTTATCAGGATCATAGTTTCTCAATTCTTCTTCTATTTCCTGATTAATCTCATCTAGACTTTTATCTTTCTCTGTGGTCATTGCTGAAAGCCTCCTGTAAATTGTTAAGATTATCTATACAATAAACCATAAGGTTGAAGCAATGCAAAACTATTACTTTTTGGAGGTCATCATGTATACATTAGAAACGATTGCACAAATCTTAGATACAGAACTATTTGATGCACAAGGAAAGGAACAAAATTCTATTGATGATTTTGAATATCAAATGCTGCATGTTAAGTCAGAATCAACCGCATTCATCTCTATCAGTGAAGCATCATGGAAACAATATTTAAAGAAATCAAAAGTGATGAAAGATGGTAATGCGCAAATCCCAAAAGATGTTTCAAAGATTGGTTTGATTATTACTGAAACCTATGTAGAAGATTTAGCACATCAAATTCCGCAAATTGTAGTGAGAAATGCGATTAAAGCTATGAAAATATTAGCCTTACATATTCGAAAACATTATCATAATCCAGTCATTGCGTTGACAGGCTCCATGGGTAAAAGCTCGACACGCTTAATGTTAAGTGCGGCATTACAACCTTATAAAGTCCAACAAAATAGAGGGAACAGTAATACACGTAGTGCCATTTATTTGCATATGTGTAAATTAGCGTCTAATCCAGATATTGCGGTTTTCGAAACGTCTTTAAATGCGTTAAATAATCGTGGAAATATGGCTGAAGTATTGAAACCGCAAATTGCGATTGTCACAGGAATCGGCTCTGCACATCTATCCACTATTGGTTCAACGGAAGAAATTGTAGCTTTCAAATCAAGGATTTTTGCGGGATTAAATCAAGACGGTATCGCGATTTATAATGGTGACACACTCCATCAAAATGAGCTGAAACAAGCTGCATCAATTCATACTAAACATGTATTTCGTTATAGTACTGAAGATAATTCGGCAGACATTTATACGACACAAATCAAACCTGTGAAAAAAGCAGTAGAAGTGACAACGAATGATGGTTATCAATTTGAAGTGCCTTCTGTCAGTAAGGGCATGGTTGAGAATGCTTTGGCAGTATTATTAACGTTGAAACATTTGAAAGTTGATGTAAAGCAACACTTGAAACAGTTAGCGCAAACTCAACTTTTTAAGAAGGTCTTAGAATTCAGACCTGTGAAAAGTCTGCATGAAGAAGCTACGGTACTTGATGATACGCATAATGCTTCTTTGCCTGCAATGTTGAATGCGATTGATGCGTTTAATTCACAAGCGCCATTCTTTAAAGGACATAAAATTATTGCGTTAGGTCAAATCAGTGATTTAGGTGAGCAGACTGACCGCGTGCATGCTGAATTAGTGCCTGCCTTAGAACAGTCTGAAGCGGATTATATTTTATGTATGGATCAACCATTACGTAAAGTAGTGAATAAAGTTAAAGGTAAATATATTACGTGGTATCACAATAAAGATTTAATGTTGAAAGATTTATGTTATTTGATTAATCAAGATGCTTTAGTGTTGATGAAATCTTCTGTAACTCAAACAGAGTTTCCCAAAGTCGCAAGTCAGCTTCAAAATGCTTTACTGCATTATGAGAGAAGTGGGGACGAAGAGAAGCATTTTGAAGCGGCTGCTAGCCAAGGGCGCGCATATCTTATTTATAATTTAGAAACTGATCAGATTGAAACGCAATCTAATCGTTATGGTTCAGCCACAATAGAAGGTTTGACACCGATTATTTACTACCTAGATGCAAAACAACGAGAAGTTCAAAATTATACGGTTACTCTCAAACAATGGCCTACAAACAATGACACTTACTATGAAGGTATTCAGCTTTCGTGGAGGGATCTAGTAGAAGCCATGAATGACACACCACATCCATCGTTAGTCTATCAATTAGCACATGAACTGTATCCAACGCATCAAGCAAGAAAAAGACATGTGCAAGAATTGGTTAAACAATTAAAAATGTCTGATTCTGTAGCGATTAACTTAACAGGGCGTTTCAGAATGAAAGAGCGTCAAACGTTCAGTGTAGATGACTTACTCGCCTTATTAAAATATGGACAAAACCAATTATTTGAGAATGATAAAGGTGGAATAGTCATTGGTGAATACGGTCGTCATGGCATTTTAAAAGATGGTAAGCAAGTTATTATTTTCACAGGATTTGAAAGTGAAGATGAAGCAAAATCATATTTATCAAGAAAAGTCTGAGGTTAATTTTGTCTGGGGTTAGCCTTAGACTTTTTATTTTATTCTCAAAATGGATTTTGAATTAAAATGTGATTTATGACAAAACTATATTAGTTTTAAAATAATCGGTAGGTAATTTATAAAAAAGATGAGTTCTATATAAATATAAATCTAACCAATTGCATGGGATTAATCAAACTTGGACAAAATGTGTCTGAAAAATAAAAAAAATGTCAAATTAATGCAAAATTGTTTATTTATTGCTCACTTGTGTAACATAATAGGGTAAGGCCTTACAAAAATAAGTAGGAGGGATTTCTTGAACAATCAAGACTTTTTCAACAAACGCAATCGTTATTCAATTCGTAAAATCACTGTAGGGGCTGCCTCAGTTATTGTAGGGGCAACATTATTTGCGAATGCGAATGACGCACAAGCCGCTGAAAATACTACAAGCGGTGAGACAACGAACGTCACTACAACTACAGAGTCAACACCACAAGAACAAACTCCGACAACTGACACAAAAACACAAAGCACAACGACAACTGAAACAACAGCTACACAAGATCAAACACCAGCTCAAGATACATCAGCAACAAATACAACTGATGCGAAAGCAGAGCAAACTGTAGCAGGGGAACAAGCATCAACTGATTCTACCCAACAGTCGACAGAAACAACTGCACCAAAAGCAGATGCACCAGCAACTACAGAAACAAAAACACCAACAAATGAAACAACTGCAGATACAACTGCGACTGAGCAAAATGCAACAGCTAAAGAACAAGCACCAAAAATTGATGCTCAAACAACAACAGATACAAATACAGCAAACACAACTACGACTGAGCCGAAAACAACTGAAACAAATACTGACCAAACAGTTGATAAGCAAACATCAACAACAAATACATCAGCACAACAAGAATCACAATCAACTCAAGATGCTCAACCAACACAGGAAAATGCATTGAATGCTTCAACACCTGTTGCGCCAGTTGAAGCTCCAACAACAGGCACAAATGAAACAACAACAACTGGTGATACAGCTGCACAAAATGCAACAGCACCAGCTAATGAAACAACAACACAACAAGCGCAATCTGTTGAACCACAACAAGATGCACAAACAACTGCACAAGCACCAGTATCAGATGCTGAACAACCAGCATATGATCCAAATGCAGCGCAATTATCTGATGCAAACGCTACTACAGCAGCAACAGTAGGTGACACTTCAAATACAGCTGATCCAGCAGATTTGAATAAATCAGTACAAGATTACTCAAATCAAAAAGATAGTTCTGAAGTACTTGCAGCACCAACAAATACAACTGCAACACGTTCAACTGAACAACCTACACAAGAAGGAGCTGCACAAACATTTGCACTAGCGCAAGCAGCACCGACTGGCAACAATGTTGATGGAGATGTAACAGCTTCAAATATTCAAATCGGTCCAAACTCAATTCAAGCGAACGATAGTGAATCAACATATATGTCAGCTGATTTAGCAATTGCTGACAGTGTTCAAGCTGGAGACTACTTCAATGTTCAATTCCCAGAGTACTTGAACTACTACGGAAACAGTACACCAAGCAGTTCTAAAATTCCTGACTTGATGAATGGTACTGAAGTAGTTGCAACAGGCGCATTTAATCCTGATTCAAACTCATTAACATACACATTCTCTGATTATGTTAATAATCATGATAATGTAACAGGTCATTTTGAAATCCCATTATATGCGGATAGACAAGCTGCTCCAACAGACGGCACATACCCAGTAGAAACAAATGTAGCTGGTGAAACATACAGTACTGATATTGATATCAATTACAGAACTTCAGATTCACCATACCCATCAAACGTAGATAGCTTTATCACTACAACTGATAGAAACACTGGTGAATATAGACAAATTGTATATGTAAACCCACAAGGTAAACAATCGTATAATGCGACAGTGAACTTATACAATTATTGGCCAGATACAGCTGACGGCACACCAGCTCAAAGTTCAGCACAATTAAATCCAGATGTGACAAACTTCAAGATTTACGAAGTGAGAAATGGTGAACAACTGAACCCAAGTTTCTACGTAGATGAAAACAATCCGAACTTGGTAGACGTTACAAATAATCCAGATGCGATTTACAACTTCAACCCACAATATTCAGTAGATGAAAATGGTGGAGAAGTTCTATCACTAGATTTCCAAGACTTAACTTCAAACGGAAGTCGCTATATTATTGTTTTAGATAGCGTGGCTCAAGACGGTTCACGTGAACAAATCAAAACAAGATCAGAAATGATTTCAGATGCGACAAATGATGGCCAAGGTCATACTTACTACACATGGGATAACTACAACGTTTACAATAGTGGTTCTGGTGAAGCAGACGGTGACGATACAGACGCCGATGCTGACGCGGACGCAGATGCCGATGCCGACGCAGACGCGGATGCCGATGCTGATGCCGACGCAGACGCAGATGCTGATGC